>CAZLAU010000100.1:0-10508 GCA_964557615.1 uncultured Gemmatimonas sp. | reverse complement strand
CGATGTCCCCCGTTACTGATACCTGGCCGCCTGAATCTGCGTAGAACGGAGTTTCCGACAGGATGACGGCGAGCCGGCCGCCCTCGATCGCGCGGGCCTCCGACACCTCGGTCTCGATCTCGACAGTGTCATACCCGACGAACTGCTGCGCGCGGTCGGCACTCGGGGAGCGCTCCCAGAGGGTATCGTCGGCGAGGGCGTCGGCAACCACGCTGATCCGCTTCGACTTCCGCTCTTCCTGCGACTGCTTGCGCTGGGTCGCCAGCGCCGACTCGAAGCCGGCGATGTCCACGAGATAGCCGCGCTCGCGCGCCATCAGCTCCGTGAGGTCGATCGGAAATCCGAAGGTGTCGTACAGCCGGAACGCATCGTCGCCCGAGATCGTGCCGCGGATGCGGTTGGAGCCCTGCGTGCTGGAGGGCGGCGCAAGTTCGTCGAACCGCGACATCCCGCCGTCGATCGTCGCGAGGAACCGCTCCTCCTCCGCGCGCGTGGTCTCGATGATGTGCTTGTGCCGGACGTGAAGTTCGGGATATACACCGCGCAGCTGCTCCACCACCTTCTCGACGACGTGGATCAGCGTCGGCTCGCGCCGGCCGAGGAGCCAGGCGTGCCGCACGGCGCGCCGGAGGATCCGGCGCAGCACGTATCCCCGCCCCTCGTTGCTCGGGAAGACGCCGTCCGCGAGCAGGAATGCCACGGCGCGCGCGTGGTCGGCGAGCACCCGGAAGCTCGCGGGATCAACATTGGCGGCGGCCGGCGAGTCACCGGCCGCGGCTGGAGCCGGCTGGCGCTTGCGCGCACCGAGCGTGTAGCCCGGCGCGTATTCCAGCCCGACGACGCGCTCCACCTCCTCGATGAGCGGGAGGAAGAGGTCGGTGTGGAAGTTGTTGGCGACGCCCTGCATCACGGCCGCGATCCGCTCGAGTCCTGCGCCGGTGTCCACGCTGGGGCGCGGCAGCGGCACCATCGTGCCGTCCGCCTGCCGGTCGAACTGCATGAAGACGAGGTTCCAGATCTCGAGGAAGCGACCCGCCTCCGCGCCCTCGACGAACGCGTCGAGCGAGAACTCCGTGAGGTCGGTACGCGTCCACTCCCCCTTCGCGTCGCGCGGGAACGCGAAATCCTTCGTGAGGTGGGCGAGGTCCACATACAGCTCGGTGCACGGCCCGCAGGGGCCCGTGTCGGCCATCTGCCAGAAGTTGTCCTTGGCGCCGAGCCCGTAGATGCGCGAGTCCGGGAGCCCGGCTTCCTGCTTCCAGAGCTGGCGCGCCTCGTCATCCTCGTGGAACACGCTGACGCGTACGTGCTCCCTGGGGATGCCGAGGTTGCCCTTGGCGCGGTCGCCGGTGACGAACTCCCAGGCAAACCGGATGGCGTCCTGCTTGAAGTAGTCGCCGAACGAGAAGTTGCCGAGCATCTCGAAGAGCGTGTGATGCCGGGCGGTGTGGCCGACCTGCTCGAGGTCGTTGTGCTTGCCGCCCGCGCGGACGCATTTCTGGCTGGTGGTGGCGCGGCGGTTGCCGTCCGGCGGGGCATCCATGCCGAGGAAGACGCGCTTGAACGGCACCATCCCGGCGTTCGTGAACAGGAGCGTGGGATCGTCGGACGGCACGAGCGAGGCGGAGGCCCGCTCGGCGTGCCCGTTCCGAACGAAGTAGTCGAGGAATCGGCGGCGGATTTCGGCAGCGTGCATATCGGGCGAAATCTAGCGACCGACTGGCGTGCCGCCGATTCAGGGCATAACGTCGCAGCCGGGCGCGGACGCCGCACGCCGGCCCACGGTCCACCTTCGAACTCCGATGGCCCTGTTCTCGAAACTCTGGGGCGCCGCGCGCGGCGCACCTGACCAATCGCCGACGGACTCCGTGGACGGGCCCACCGGGGCGTTTCGGACGCGATCCGCACTGGGCGGATGGGGCCGGCTCAACGTATTCCCGACGGAGTCCGAACGGCTTCGCGCGAAGCGCCTGCACGCGGTGGCCATCGGCACGCTGGCGGTCGCCGCCGTTGCCCTGGTGATCCTGATGGCGATCGAGCCTGCTGCGGCGGGCCGCCGGTTGGTGTCGCTGCTGATGGTCGCCGCGATGATCGGCGCGATCCTCGCGCTCAACCGCCGGGGCCTGACCACGGTGGCCAGCTGGATCTTCGTGCTCGGCCTCGTGGCACAGGTCACGCAGCGCGCGTGGAGCACCGGCGGGGTGTACGCACCCGTCCTGCCGCTGTACATCGTGTACGTGATGATGGGCGGCATCCTGCTCAGCCGCGTCGGGGGGCTGGTCACCGCGCTGGCGTGCCTGTTGGGGGCGGCTGTCCTCGTCATCGGTCAGCAGATGGGCGCCGTGACCCCGACCCTCGAGTTCGCGCCGCCTCTGGGCATGCTGGTGTTCTTCGCCATGATCCTCGGCCTCTCGCTCGTGCTGCAGGCCATGCTCGGCGATGCCTTCCGGGCCGCACTGGCCCGCTCGGAGCAGGAGGTCGCCAACCGCGCGCGGGCCCAGGTGCGGCTCGACCTCGCGATGACGGCGGCGAAGATCAGCGTATGGGAGTTTGACTCGGTCACCGGATTGCTGCACACCGACCGGCGGCTGGGCGAACTGTACGATGTCGAAATCGGGGGCGACGGCACCGTGCCCGTGGAGGCGATCCACACGCGCATCCACCCCGACGACTTGCCACGCGTCCTCGCGCGCCGCGAGGCCGTGACGAAGACGGGCACCACGCTGCAGCACGCCCACCGCATCGTGCGCCGCGACGGGTCGCTGCGTCATGTGCAGGGCGCCTCGGTGAACGTTACACCGCCGGACGGAGGGCCCGCGCGGATGTACGGCGTCACGATGGACGTGACCGAGCAGACGCTGGCCGAGCAGGAACGCGCGCGACTTGCCCAGGAAATGGCGGAGCGGGTCAAGGAACTGAGACTGCTGCACCACGTGGCGCAGGCCACCCAGCGGGCGCGCTCGGAGCACGACCTGCTCGCAGACATCGTGGGCGCAATGCCGGCTGGCTGGCAGTACCCGGATGCCACGGTGGCACGCATCAGCCTGGGTGACGCGGTGGCAACGACCCCCGGCTGGCGGGAGACCGAGTGGATGCAGTCCACGCAGTTCGTGACCGGGAGCCGCGTCGGGTCGATTGACGTGGCGTACACCCGCGCGTTCCCCGAAGCTGCGGAGGGCCCGTTCCTGACCGAGGAACGCGCGCTGCTCGACTCGGTGGCGGAGATGCTCGTGGCCCACCTGGACTCGATGCGTTCGCGCCGCGAACTCGAGCAACTCGTGGAGACGCGCACGGCCGAACTGCGCGCCGCGCGCGATGCCGCAGAGCAGGCAGCCAAGGCAAAGGGCGCGTTCCTGGCCAACATGAGCCACGAGATCCGGACCCCGATGAACGCCATCCTGGGCTATGAGCAGCTCCTGCAGGCGGAACCCGGGCTGACCGACGCGCAGCGCCGCAAGCTCGACGTGATCCGCACGAGCGGTGACCACCTGCTCACCCTGATCAATGACATCCTCGACATGTCGCGCCTCGAGGCAGGCCGCACGCCGCTCTCGGTGCAACCGTTCGACGTGCGCGCACTGGTGGACGGAGTCGTGTCCATGTTCACGGGCCAGGCGTCCAGGCGCGGCATCGGGCTCGAGGCGCAGCTGGATGACTCGACGCCGCGTGTGCTGCGCGCCGATCCCGGCAAGGTGCGACAGGTGATGATCAACCTCGTGGGGAACGCCCTGAAGTTCACCGACTCGGGGAAAGTGCAGATTCGCGTCACGGGCGCGCAGGCCGGCGAGACGCAGCGCGTGGTGGCCGTGGAAGTCGAAGACACGGGCCCGGGGCTCGACGCGTCGGAGTTCGAGATGATCTTCAGCGCGTTCGGGCAGGCCCGCGAGGGCGCCGCGCGCGGCGGCACGGGCCTCGGGCTTTCGATCAGCCGCAGCTTCGCGCGCCTGATGGATGGCGACATCACCGTGCGGAGCACGAAGGGGCGCGGGAGCACGTTCACCTTCACGTTTGCCGGTGCGACCGTGGACGACGACGTGATTCCCGCGACGCGTCCGCGCGAGGCGCGCCGGCGGGTCGCGCCGGCCGAGACACGCCGGCGGGTCCTCGTCGTGGACGACGTGCCCGCCAACCGCGACCTGTTGCACGAGTCGCTCACGCGCGCCGGGTTTGAGACCCGCTCCGCCGCGTCTGGCGAAAGCGCGCTCGCCGAGCACGGGGCGTGGCGCCCCGACCTGATCGTGATGGACCTGCATATGCCGGGCATCGGAGGGCTCGAGGCGCTGCGGCTCCTGCGCGCCCGTGGGTCCGAGACCCCGGTGATCATCAGCACGGCCGCGTCCGACGCCGATACGGAGGCGCACGTCCTGGCCGCTGGCGCGCAGCGGCTGCTGCGCAAGCCGCACCGGGAGCACGAGTTGTTCGACGCGATTGCGGCTGCGGGAATCCTGCTCGCTGCGGAGGACGACCCCGCGAAGCAGCGACCGGCGGTGGCCGCGGCGGCCACGCCACTCCGGGAGCTGGTGGGCGATATTCCCCCTGCGCTCGTAGACGAACTGCGGGAAGCGGCGCGGCGGGCGCGAGCCGCCCGCATCGGGGAGCTGGCCCAGCAAGTCGAAGCGCATTCACCTGCCGCGGCGCAGGGCATCCGGCAGTTCGCCGACGAGTTCCGCTACGCCGCGCTGCTCGAGGCACTCGATGGAGCTCCACGCAATGACTGACCACCGGGGGAGCGTGCTCGTCGTCGACGACACCGTGGAGAACCTGCGCCTGCTCGTCGGTATCCTCGGCGAGCGCGGGTACGAGGCACGCCCTGTGACGAATGGTCCGGACGCCCTTGCGGCCGCCGAACAGGAGCCGCCCGACCTGATCCTGCTGGACGTCACCATGCCGGAGATGACCGGGTTCGAGGTCTGCCGTGCGCTGAAGGCGCACGCGACGCTCAAGGACGTTCCGGTGATCTTCCTCACCGCCCTGACCGACGTGCAGGACAAGGTCGAGGGGTTTGCGGCGGGCGGCGTCGATTTCGTGACGAAGCCGTTTCACGTGGACGAAGTGGTGGCGCGCGTCGCCAGCCAGGTGGCGCTTCGTCGCGCGCGGAAGGATCTCGCCGACAGCCTCGAACGGTTGCGGGCGCTCGAGCGGCTCCGGGACGACCTCGTGCACATGATCCTGCACGACATGCGCGGGTTGCTCACGGTCGTCCTTGGCAACCTCGACCTCGCGCGCCCCGAACTGAGCGGACAGGCGGCAGAGGACGTGAGCGACGCCATTGACGCCACGCACGCCGTGGTCCGGATGGCGAACACGGTGCTCGACGTCAGTCGGCTGGAAGAGGGCAAGATGCCGTTGAAGCCCGAGGCGACGGACATCGCCGCACTGGCGGACGCGGCAGTGCACACGTTCGGCGCGATCGACCGGACCCGCCTGGTGCAGTGCGAGACCGCAGGTCCCGTGATGGCGACGTGCGACAGCGACCTCGTACGGCGCGTGATCGAGAACCTCGTGAGCAACGCCGTAAAGCACACGCCGGCGGGCGGGCGCGTCACGATCAGCGTGCGCAGCGAGAACGGTCACGTGCGCGTGTCGGTGCGGGACGAGGGACGCGGCGTGCCGGAGGCAATCCGCGGTCAGCTGTTCGAGAAGTTCGCCGCCGCCAGCAAGGAGTCGAGGCACCACTCCGCCGGCCTGGGGCTGGCGTTCTGCCGGCTCGCGGTGGAGGCGCACGGTGGCACGATCGGCGTCGAGCCGGCCACGCCCAACGGCAGCGTGTTCTTCTTCTCGATCCCGTCGTGACGGCGGGACGGCGGGGAGGGCGCGGCGCGCAGGAGACCCTCGCCGGCACGGCGCTGCGTCCGTCGCGCGACGCGAACACCGAGCTCACGCCGGAAACCACGGTGCGCCGCCTGCACGTCTTTCTGCACGAGGCGGACGCCCTGGCCACACGAATCGCGGCCGATTGCGAGCGGATGCTGCGCGCCGTCGGGCCCGAACACCCCGCGTGGCGGGCGGCGATCGGCCGCGCCCTCCTCGCCGCGCGCCATTCCGCGTCGGTGTGCCAAGTGGCGCCCGAACAGGACGAGGTTCTCGCGAACCGCCAGTTGCGAGGCCTCGAGCCGGCAGTGCGCGATGCACTGCAGCCCGTGGTTGACGCAATGGGAGAGATCATCCGGCAAGTGCCGGTGTCATTGGCGGACGAGCTGATGGTCGCGGACGCGCGGTCGGTGCGGGCGATGGCGACCACGGCCCAGTCGCTGACGGGCCGCCACGCCGAGCACGCCCTCGGGGCGCGCCAGGGTGCGATCGACCCCGCGGAGCCGGCCGGGGCAGCCCAGCCGCACGCAACCATCGCGCCGGCCACCGAGCGCATCCTGATCGTGGACGACTCGCCAGACATCCTCAAGCTGCTGGGTCGTATGCTCACGCGGATGGGCTACGCCGTGACGCCCGCCGTGAACGGCCGGGAGGCGCTCGCAGCGGCGGCGGAGTCGCCCGTGGACCTGGTGATCACCGACATTGACATGCCCGAGATGGACGGCCTGGCGCTGCTCGAGGCGATCAAGGCGTCGGATGCGCTGCGCCACGTTCCGGTGATCATGGTGTCCGGCGCAAGCGACGTCGCCCGGGTCGCGCGGTCACTCGAACTCGGGGCGGATGACCATATCTCGAAGCCGTTCCAGCAACCCCTCCTCGAAGCGCGCGTGCGCAGCTCGCTCTATCGCAAGCGCCTGCGCGACGCCGAACTCGAGCACCTGCGCCGCGTCGCGCAGATCACGGCGGCCGCCGAGGCCGTGGACCGCAATGCCTACGTCCCGGGTGCGCTGGCCGGCCTGGCGCAGGGCGGCGACCGGCTTGCGCACCTCGCACGCGTGTTCGACCGGATGGTGCTGCACATGCGGTCGCGCGAGGATCGGCTTCGCGCACGGCTCAGGCAGCTCAGCGAAGAGATGTCGGGCGTTGCGCCGTCGCGTCCGTCGGCGGCCGTCGAGTCGGCCGAGAGCCCGTATGCCACGGGGCACGTGCTGGCGGGTCGCTACGAAATCGTCGCGGAAGTGGGCCGCGGCGGGATGGGTGTCGTGTACCAGGCCATCGACCGCGAACTCCGGGAGGACGTGGCGATCAAGATCGTGCGCTCGGACCTCGTGCGCGCCGACACGACGCTCGTGGACCGGCTCAAGTCCGAGATCCGCCTCGCACGCAAGCTCACGCACCCGAACGTGCTGCGCGCGTTCGACCTCGGTGAGGTCGACGGGACGTACTACATCACGATGGAGTACGTGCGTGGCGTCACCCTCCTCGAGATGCTCGACCAGCGCGGCGCCCTGTCGCCGGACGCGACCGTGGCCCTTGGGGTCCAGCTGGCCGACGCGCTCGCCGTTGCGCACGCCGCGCAGATCATCCACCGTGACATCAAGCCGGCCAACCTCCTGGTGGAAGCGCACGGCACGCTGAAGGTGATGGATTTCGGGTTGGCGAAGGTCGTGGCGTCGGAGGGGGGCCACACGCAGCGTGGCGTGGCGGTCGGCACGCCGCATTACATGGCGCCTGAGCAGCTGATGGGCGGCGACCTCGACGCGCGCGCCGACCTGTTCGCCGTCGGCGTCGTGTTGTACGAGTGCCTCACCGGGCGCACGCCGTTCGACTCCAGCTCGCCGGTGGCGCTCGTGGCCCAGATGATTGACGGCGACTATCCGCGCCTCACCGACCCCGACGTGCCCCCGCGGCTGGCCGCGCTGATCGGGACACTGCTCCAGATGCAGCCGGACGACCGGATCCAGACGGCGAGCGACCTCTCCCGGCGCCTGGCGGAAATCGAGCCGTCGGCGGGCCCGGCGTAGGAGAACACAAGGTGCGTTTGCGGCAACGGGGTTTCGCGTAGATTCCGCGGAATGACCGCGACGACGATCCGGCCATGCGCCGATCCCGACCTGCCGGCAATTACGGCGATCTACGCGCACCACGTCCAGCACGGGATCGCGTCGTTCGAAGAGGTTCCGCCCACGCTCGCTGAAATGACGGCACGGCGGGCCAAGGTCCTCGGCGAGGGGCTGCCCTACCTCGTGGCCGAGGCGGACGGCGCGGTGGTGGGGTACGCCTATGCAACGATCTACCGCACGCGCACGGCGTATCGGTACACCGCCGAGGACTCGATCTACGTGCACCACGCGCACATCGGCCGGGGAGTCGGACGCGCGTTGCTGGGCGCGTTGATTGCGGAGTGCGAGGCGCGGGGCTGCCGGCAGATGGTGGCCGGCATCAGCGACGAGGCGGGCGGCTCCGTGCGGTTGCACGAGAGCTTCGGGTTCACACACGCCGGCCGCCTCAAGTCGGTGGGCTACAAATTCGGCCGCTGGATAGACACCGTGCGGATGCAGCGCGCGCTTGGCCCCGGAGACACCGCACCGCCGCCGGCCACGCGCTGAATCGCTAACGTTACGCGACCCCAGACCAACAGAATTCATGCGACGCTTCCTGCTGACCACCTTGATCGCCGCCGCCCCGCTCGCGGCCACGCCGTTCGCCGGTACGCCCTTCGCCGCCCACGCGCAGGCGCCCACCTCGCGCGATTCGGTGCGCGACGACCGCGCGTTCTCGTTCTACGACCGTGGCCCGTTCCGGACAGGGGTGCCGCGACCTGAGACCTTGCTTGGCTACCAGGTGGGCGACCTGCAGACGCAGTTCGCGTGGCAGGAGCGCGTGCTGCTGGCGATCGCCAACGCCGCGCCCGACCGGGTGCGCGTCGAGGAGATCGGGCGGACGTCGGAGCACCGCGTCCAGCGCCTGTTCATTGTCTCCGCGCCCGAGAACATCGCGCGGCTCGACGCGATTCGCGCCGACCTCGACCGGCTCGCCGACCCGCGCACGCTGAGCGCCGCCGACGCCGAGCCGCTGATCGCGCGGACGCCGGCGGTGGTCTGGATCAACGAGAGCGTGCACGGCAACGAGTCGCCCGGGTTCGAGGCGGCGATGCAGACGCTCTATCAGCTGGCCTCGAGCGACGAACCGGCCACGCTCGCTGCGCTGCGCAACACGATCGTCGTGCTCAACCCGAGCACGAATCCCGACGGGCACGAGCGGTTCGCCACGTGGTACAACTCGATCCAGGTGGGAAGCCCCGAACCGTTCGCGCTCGAATACCGCGAACCGTGGAGCATCCAGGGCCGGTTCAACCACTACCGGTTCGACATGAACCGCGACGTGATGACGACGACGCAGCGCGAGGCGCAGGCGCTGCTGGCCGGCGCGATGAAGTGGCACCCGATGGTCACCGCCGACCAGCACGGCTACACGTACAGCTACTTCTTCCCGCCCACCGCAAAGCCGATGAACGGCAACCTCGGCGGCGACTTCCAGAAGTGGATGGAAATCTTCGGGCGCGCCAACGCGTCGGCGTTCGACCGGTTCGGCTGGATGTACTACTCGCGCGACGTGTTCGACTTCTACGGCCCCTTCTATTGGGACAGCTGGCCGTCGCTCACCGGCGCGATCGGCATGACGTATGAGACGGACTGCGGGTGGGGCATCCGCACGCGCCGCGAGGACGGCTCGCTCTGCACCTTCCGCGCGGCGATCGCCAAGCATTTCGTGACGGCGATGGCGACGATCGAGGCCACGGGCGCCCGCCGCGCCGAGCGGATTCGCGACTGGGTCAAGTTCCGGCGCGAGGCCGTGGACGAAGGCCGCACGCTGCCGATGAAGCGGGTGGTGCTCGTGCCTGGCAAGGACCCGGGCCGCACCGCGGCGCTCGCGGCAACGCTGATGCGCGGCGGCATCGAAGTGCGCCGGACCTCGGAGCCGTTCTCGTCGGCTCGGGCGCACGCCTACGCCGACGATTCGGTTCGCACGCGCCGGTTCGACGCCGGCGCCTACGTGATTGACCTGGCGCAGCCCAACGGGCGCGCCGCGCGGTCGGCGCTCGAGCCGGCGGCGTCGCTCGACACGGCGTTCGCGCGCTCGCAGCTCGAGCGTCGCCAGCGCAACGTCCGCCGCGGCGCGAACGTCGGCGGCGAAGGCTACGAGTTCTACGATGTGACTGCGTGGTCGCTCCCCGTGGTGTTCGGCGTGGAGGCGTATTGGACCGAGGACGCGCCGGCAGTCGCCGGCGCTCGTGTGGAACGCGCGGAACCGGCGTCGGCATTTGGCGGCGTCAGCGGAGCGCGGCCGGCGACGTCGGCTTACGTGTTCACCTCGGAGCGCAACGCCGCCCCGGCGCTGGCGTACAAGCTGCTCGCGCAGGGATTCCGCGTGGCGAGTTCCTCGCGGGCGCTCGAGGCCGGCGGCGTGCAGTATCCGCGCGGCACGTACGTCGTTCGCGTGGCGCGCAATGACGCCACCATCCACGAACGGATCGAGTCGCTCGCGCGCGAGACCGGCGTGAACGTCGTGGGCGTCAACACGGCGTTCTCCGAAACGGGGCAGTTCGGCATCGGCTCCGAGTCGATGTACGACCTGCGGCTCCCCACGGTCGCGGTGGTCGGCGACGAAGGGATCGGGCAGACGTCGTACGGCGC
>CAZLAU010000099.1:1164-10739 GCA_964557615.1 uncultured Gemmatimonas sp. | reverse complement strand
GGCGTGCCCAACTTCCTCGCGTGTGGCGAGTTCCCCGAGGCCGATGTCCGTGACCTCGACAAGCTCTATTTCCCGCGCGGCATCATCCTCAATCGCGACCTGACGCGGGTCCACGAGTACGACCACAAGAAGGTGCAGGAGTTCATCCACAGCTCGTGGTACGAGTACCCGGCCGATTCCGGCGCCGGGCTGCACCCGTTCCAGGGCGAGACGGTGCCGAAGTACACCGGGCCGCAGCCGCCGTGGACGTACCTCCAGGACCACGAGAAGTACACGTGGATGAAGGCACCTCGCTACGAAGGCCGCCCGATGCAGGTCGGCCCGCTGGCCCGCATGCTCGTGGCGTATGCGAGCGGGCACCGGGAGGCGCGCGAACTCGTCGGTGAGGCGCTCGCGAAGCTCAACGTCGGGCCGCAGGTGCTGTTCTCGACGCTGGGCCGGACGGCGGCACGAGGCATCGAGACGGTGATGCTTGCGCGCAAGATGGAGCAGTGGCTCGGTGAGCTGAATGGCCGCATCCGCAACGGCGACGTCGCGACGTTCACGAAGGACAAGTGGGATCCGTCCGACTGGCCGGATCAGGCCGAGGGCTACGGGTATCTCGACGCGCCACGGGGCGCCCTCGGCCACTGGGTGCAGATCGCGGACGGCAAGATCGCGCGCTACCAGTGCGTCGTGCCATCGACGTGGAACTGTTCGCCGCGCGATGCACAGGGGCAGGAGGGTCCGTACGAGGCGGCGCTGCAGGACAATCATCCGCTCGCCGATCCCGAACGACCGCTCGAGATTCTCCGCACGATCCATTCGTTCGATCCGTGCATGGCCTGCGGCGTGCACGTGCTCGACGCGGAGGGCCGCGAGGTGGTGGAGGTCAAGGCGCAATGACCCCGTCCACGGCCCGCAACGGGTCGCCCGCGGCGCGATCGCGGGCGCCCCGGATGTTCGGCATCGGCCGCGCGTTCACGCGGGAGCGCGGCAACTTCACGTGGGTGTACCTGTGGGGCGCCCCGCTGCGCGCGATGCACTGGATCGCGGCGGTCTGCATCGTCGTCCTGGTCGTCACGGGATTCTACATCGGGCGGCCGTACTTCATGACGACGGGGGAGGCCAGCGCCAACTACCTGATGGGCTGGATGCGGTTCATCCATTTCGTCGCGGCGGCCGTGCTCGTGATGACAGGCATCGTCCGCGTGTACTGGCTCTTTGCCGGAAACCAGTTCGAGCGGCTTCCGGCGCTCTTCCCGGTGTCCCGCCGCAACGTCGAGAACATCGTCCGCACGGGCATTGCCTATGCGACGTTCAACCCGTCGCGGCAGCCGCAGTACGTCGGGCACAATCCGCTGCAGCAGCTCTCGTACACGGGGATGTACATCCTGACGGCGGTGATGGTGGTCACCGGGTTCACGCTGTACGGCCAGTCAAATCCTGGCGGACTCATCTTCAGTGCGTTCGCGTGGGTGCCGCCGCTGCTGGGCGGCCTGCAGGGCGTGCGACTCGTCCATCACGTGCTTACGTGGGGCTTCATCATCTTCATCGTGATGCACGTGTACTTCGCCGTCCGCTCCGACTACGTCGAGCGTGCAGGCGTGGTGTCGTCGATCATCACCGGCGGCCGGTATGTGCCGGCGGACGAACAGTATGAGGATTTCGACGTGAGTGGCGTGCCCTCGACGCCGTGGCCGACGCACGAGTATCCCGTCCCGAAGCCGTGATGCGCACGGTCGTCATCGGACTCGGCAATCCGCTCATGGGTGACGACGGGGCGGGCCTTGAGGCGCTCGCGCGCCTGCGCGAGTGGCGACTTGATGAGGTCGACCTGGTGGATGGCGCGACCTGGGGGTTGTCGCTGCTGCCGGTGATCGAGGATGCAGAGCGCCTCATCCTGGTCGATGCCATCGCGGCCGGCGCGGCGGCCGGCGACCTGGTCGAACTCGAACGGGACCGGTTGCCGATCTATCTCGAACGAAAGCTCTCGCCCCACCAGGTGGACCTGCGCGATGCGCTGGCGGTGGCCGAGTGGCGCGGCCGCCTCCCGGCGCAGGTCGTGGCCATCGGCGTGCAACCCGAGCGCGTCGAGCTCGGCACAGAGCTCAGCGCGTGCGTGGCCGACGCCATGGACGGCGTCGTCCACGCGGTCGTGCGCCGGCTCGAGCTGTGGGGACACCGATGTGCCCGTCCGGCGTCGGACGCACCAACGGCGGCGCGAGTCGTCACGCCGGCGGGTTGACGCCATGCACGAGATGAGCATCGCGCTCGAGATCGCACGAATCGCCGAGGCGAAGCTCGGTGCGTCCGCCGGGGAACTCGTCACGGTCGCGGTGGAAGTCGGCGACCGCGCGGGAGTCGAGCCGTCCAGCCTCGAGTTCTGCCTCGACGCCGTCTTCGCGACGCCGCCGTTTCGCGGCGCCAAGGGCACGATCGTTCCCGCCAGCGGCGACGTGCTGCAGGTGGCCTACCTGGAGGTGGATGATGGCCGTCCGGACAATTGAGGTTCGCGAGCGGGTGATGGCCCGCAACGATGAACTCGCCGCCCAGGTGCGCGCGCGGCTCGCGGAGCACGGCGTCGCGGCGTTCAACCTCGTGTCCTCGCCGGGCGCGGGAAAGACGACGCTGCTCGAGCGCACGCTGGCAGCCCTGGGCGAAGAGCTTGGCATCGCCGTCGTGACCGGCGACGTGCAGACCGCCAACGACGCGGAGCGGCTGGCCGGCCACACCGACCGCATCGTGAGCGCGGTGGTCACCGGCGGCGCGTGCCACCTCGACGCGCTCCAGGTGCTGACCGCCCTCGACACCGTGGATCTCGACCGAACGCAAATCCTCTTCATCGAGAACGTTGGCAACCTCGTGTGTCCAGCCAACTGGGACCTGGGGGAGCTGGAGAAGATCGTGCTCTTCTCCGTGACCGAGGGCGAGGACAAGCCGCTCAAGTACCCGGCAATGTTCGAGCGCGCGCGGCACGTCGTGATGACCAAGACCGACCTGCTCGCCCACGTGCCATTCGACCTGCACCGCGCCATTGCCAACGCGATGGCCGTGAATCCCGAACTCGGGTTTTTCAACGTTTCGGCGCTGACCGCCGAGGGTCTGTCGGAGTGGTTCGAGTTCCTCCGCAAGGCGGCACGCGGCGAGCGGGTCGGCGCGTGACGTCGGTCGGGGTGACAGTCGCGCGCAGCATCGCGATCGCGGGCGTCGTCCAGGGAGTCGGGTTTCGACCCTTCGTGCACCGTGCCGCGGTCCGGCTCGGCCTCGCCGGCTGGGTCCGCAATGTCGCCGGTGAGGTGGTGATTCACGCGGAGGGATCGCCCGGGGATCTCGATGCGTTCGTCACGGCCCTTCGCGTCGACGCGCCCCCCATCGCGCGCATCGACAGCGTGCGAATCGAGCCGGTCGCGAACGTGGCGGCGTCGGGGTTCGAGATCCTCGCGAGCGAGGATGCCGATGGGAACCGGCCGGTTCCGCCGGACGTCGCCATTTGTGCGCGCTGCGAAGCCGAGTTGCGCGACAGCGGAGGACGTCGACACCGCCATCCGTTCATCACGTGCACGGATTGCGGTCCGCGGTTCACCGTCATCGATGCGCTGCCGTACGACCGCGAGCGCACGTCCATGGCCGCCTTTCCGATGTGTGGCGAGTGTGCCGTCGAGTACCGGACGCCGGGGGACCGGCGGTTCCACGCCGAGACCATCGCGTGCCACGACTGCGGCCCGCAGGTCTGGCTCGCCGATTCCACGGGCGCCGTCCTGGCACGCGATGACGCCGCCATCCGCGACGTCGCCAACCTGATCAGCGTCGGTCGCATAGCCGCCGTTCGCGGCGTCGGCGGATTCCACCTCGCCTGCGACGCGACGAACGCCGTCGCGGTCCGCCGGCTCCGCGCGCGCAAGCGCCGCGACGAAAAGCCGCTGGCGGTCATGGTGGCGTCGGTCGACGCCGCGCGCGCGTTCGCGGAGGTGTCTCACGAGGCAGCGAAGCTCCTCGCCGGCGCCGAACGGCCCATCGTCCTGCTGCCGAAGCGCGAACTGACGCGCCTGGCTCCTGACGTCGCGCCCGGGCTCGGCTGGATCGGACTGATGCTGCCGTACGCGCCGCTCCACCTGCTCCTCCTCGAGGCCGCGGGCGTGCCACTCGTCATGACCAGCGGCAACCTGAGCGACGAGCCCATCGCCACGGGCAACGGCGAGGCCCTCGAGCGCCTCGCCAGTATCGCCGATTTCTTCCTCCTGCACGACCGTGAGATCCTCTCCCGCGTGGACGATTCGGTGGTGCGCGTCGTGGACGGGACGCCGGTGCATATCCGGCGGTCGCGCGGCTACGCACCGCTGCCACTGCGCCTGCCGGTCGAGTCGCCGGATCCCCTCGTCGCGGTTGGCCCACATCTCAAGAACACCTTCACGCTCGCTGCCGGAAGCTCGGCGTACGTGAGTCCGCACATCGGCGACCTCGATGGCGTCGACAGCCTGGCGCACTTCCGCGCGACGCTTGACCGGTATCGCGCGCTCTTCCGTGTTGAACCGCGTGTGGCCGTGCGCGACCTCCATCCTGCGTATCTCTCCACTCGCCTCGCCGAGGAGATGGCACTGCCGCGACTGATCGCGGTGCAGCACCACCACGCCCACATCGCGGCGGTGGCGGCCGAGCACGGAGTAATGGGTCCGGTGGTCGGCATTGCGCTCGATGGCACGGGCTACGGCGACGACGGCGCCGTGTGGGGCGCCGAAGTGCTGGTGGCCGATCTCGTGCGATACACACGTCGCGCACGCCTCCGCTACGTCCCCCTGCCGGGCGGTGATGCAGCCGCGCGCGAGCCGTGGCGCGTGGCCGCCGGCTACGCCTCACTCGAGTCGGCAGCAGCGCCGGCAACGGGCGGCGCGCCGGGGGACGCCTTTGCGCTCGCGTTCGAGCGCGTCAGCGACCGGGCGCGTGCGGTCGTCGCCCGCCAGATCGAGCGCGGGATCAACACCCCGCCCGCGTCGTCCATGGGCCGGCTGTTCGATGCCGCCGCCGCCATTCTTGGCGTACGGACCGGGGCAAGCTTCGAAGGGCAGGCGGCGATGGAGCTCGAGTCGCTCGCCGGATCGATCGACGCAGATCCGCTCGACATCCCCGTCGAGTACGATGGCGACGTCCTGGTGATGGATCCGTTGCCCATGCTTCGTGCGCTCGATGCGGCTGCCCGGCGCGGCCAGGACGTCGCGCTACTCGCTGCCGCGTTCCACGAATCGGTCATCGCAGCGGTTGGCGGCGTGGCGCGGCGAATCGCCGAGGAGGCCGGGCTGCACACGGTGGCGCTCGGCGGCGGGTCGTTCCAGAACGCGCGGCTGCTTCGTGGCGTCCGTGCGTTGCTCGAGCGCGCCGGACTCGAGGTGCTCACGCCAATGCGGCTCGGCCCGAATGACGGCGCGATCAGCTACGGTCAGGCCGCGATCGGCGCTGCATATCTTGCCGCGGAGCGTGCAGGCGGCGCGCGATGATTGACATCCCGGTCGCCTTCGCGACGAGCCTGCTGCTCGGGATGCGGCACGCCACGGACGCCGACCATCTCGTCGCCGTGTCCACGATCGTGACGCGCGAACGTTCGATGCGCGGCGCCACCGGGATTGGTGCGATGTGGGGTCTGGGACATACCGTCACCCTCCTGGTCGTCGGTGGCGCGATCGTGCTGTTCCAGTGGACCGTGACGGCGCGGATCGGGCTGTCGCTCGAGTTCAGCGTGGCGCTCATGCTCGTGGCGCTCGGGATGCTCAACCTCGCGCCGCCGGCGCCGACGCGCCCGGCGATCACGCGCCTCAGGCCGTTCGTCGTCGGCGTCGTCCACGGCCTCGCCGGCTCCGCCGCCGTGACGCTGCTGATCCTGCCGCTGATCGACGACGCGCGCTGGGCCGCGCTCTACCTCGTGATCTTCGGTGTCGGCACGGTCGCCGGAATGGCGCTCGTCACGGCTGCGCTCGCGGCGCCGGCGGCATACGCGGCGCCGCGGTTCGCGCGTTTCCAGCGGGGCGTGCGCGTCGCCTCAGGCGCACTGAGCGTGGTGTTCGGCCTGTACCTGGGCTACGAGATCGGCTTCGTGAATGGGCTGTTCACAGGCGCCCCGCAGTGGGCCCCGTGACCGTCGCCGGCGCGCGACGCGCATACTCGGGCGCGAGCCGCGGTTCCGCCCCGATCCAGTAGAGCATGTTGGCCATGATGCAGAAACCGGTCGCCGCGAACCAGACCATCGCGACGCCGACGAATCCGGTGAACGCAAGCCACCACGGGCTGTGGGCCAATGACAGCACGGCTGCAACCGTGATGTTCACGCCGACGGTCACGTAGATGCGGCGCTCCAGATACCACGAATCGGTGCGCATGAAGTAGTGGCGCGGCCCGCGAGCCGCGTCGCCGAGGCGCGATGGCATGCCGAACCGATGCAGGATGTTGCCGACGATGCAGTATCCAGTGAAGGCGACCACGATTGATGCGAGTCCGGTGGCCATCACGAATACCACCCAGAGCGGATGCACCATCGCTGCGAGTGTTGTTGAGGCAAGCATCACGAAGCCGGCGACCAGCCACACGGCGCGCTCGATGTACCAGGTACGGGTCGGGACGATATAGATGCCGCGGACCATCTGAGCCTCCAGCGAGATCGGAGTTGTCCCGCGCGCGCGGGTCGCCGCGCGCCGGATGCCTCAAGGCTACGCCCTAACTTCTCCTCGACGAATCGGTGATGTCCCGGCACTCCGTCGGGGAAGACCGGACGGTGGCCTGTCGCGGACGGAACCGCAGGTGAGCGCGCCACGCGCTCGCGATACGCTCTGATCAGGCCGGTCTTGGAGAGTGACTTCGGCCTGCACGCCGGGGTAGTACGCGAGCAACCCTCCGGACCGTTCACCGGACTAAAGGGTCGTATTCCGGCCACGGCGGTTGCCCGCGCCCGAGGTTGCCTCCACGATTAACTCCGTGCAAACACGAACATCAACACTGCGCACCCTCGCGGTTCTCATTGCCGCCTTCCTGATTGGCGGCGCCTGTTCGAAGGGCGATTCCACCGCAGCGGGCGGAAACGGCGACTCGACTGCCGCATCTCCGGCTGCCGGCGACAGCGCTGCCCCGCCGGCCACGGAATCACGCGTCAACCTGCCCGTGGTCGCCGAAGAAGTGCGCGTCGGAGACCTCGTGCTCACCGTGAACACCACGGGGCAAGTGCGATCGGACGCCGAGGCCAGGCTCAAGGCCGAAGTCACCGGCACGGTGCACACGGTGCACGTGCGGCCTGGCGATCGGGTGAGGAAGGGCGACCCGATCGTCACCTTCGACCCGCGCCCGTTCGACCTTGCCGTGCGCACGGCCGAGATCGCGCTGCAGGAGTCGTTGCTCCGCGCGGCGGACAACTACGTGCCCGATTCGATCGTGTCCGGCAAGGCGCCCACTCCCGAGCGCCGGAAGAATGCCGAATTGCGCAACGGCGTGGATGGCAATCGCGTGCGACTCGACCAGGCGAAACTCGACCGCGAGCGCGCAGTGGTGGTGGCGCCGTTCAACGGCGTGGTGGACCGGGTATCGGTCGCGGGCGGCGAACGCGTGACGGGCGGCACGGACATCGCCGTGGTCGTGGACGTGGATCGCCTGCGGATCGAGGCCGCCGTGCTGGAGCACGACCTGCCGCTCGTGAAGGTCGGCGGGCAGGCGAGCGTCTCGTCGTCGGCGTCGCCGAACGCGATGGCGAGCGGGCGGGTCGTGGCGGTCCTGCCGCTCGTGGACAGCACGACGCGCGCGGGCCGCGCGTACGTGAGGCTCACGGGCAACGGCGCCCTCAGACCGGGCATGTACGCGGACCTGCGCCTCGAGGCGACGCGCCTTGCCGGCCGGACGATCGTACCGGACCGCGCGGTGATCGAGCGCGACGGGCGGCCCCTGGTGTTCGTGGTGCGCAACTCGCGCGCGCAGTGGGTCTACGTGAATCCGGGCCGCTCCAACGGACGCGAGCGCGAGATCCTCGCCGACTCGACGACCGGACAGATCCCGATCGCGGCCGGTGACCTGGTGATCACCGAGGGACACCTCACGCTGACGCACGACGCGCCGGTGCGCGTGGTGTCCACGCGCGAGACCGGCCGCCCGTAAGGGCGCACGCCCGTGAGCTGGATCGAAGCGGCCATCCGTCGCCCGGTCACCACGGTGGCCAGTGTGCTCGCCGTGGTGCTGCTGGGGAGCGTGTCGCTGTCCAAGCTGCCGGTGTCGCTGCTGCCGGACGTGACGCTCCCGGTGCTCACCGTTCGCACCAGCTGGTCGGGCGCTGCGGCGGAAGAGATGTCGCGGTTCGTCGCCGAGCCGGTGGAAGAAGCCGTGGCCGCAACGCCTGGCCTGGTGGACCTCCGCAGTGTGAGCCGGAACGGGTCGGTGACCACGACGCTGCAGTTCGCGTGGGGCACCGACATGAGCACCACCGTGCTCAACGTGCGCGAGCGGCTCGACAACGCCCGCAGCCAGCTGCCGTCCACCGCCGAGCGCCCGACGCTTCTCACGAGCGATCCCGGCGAGCGGCCGATCGCCGTGCTCGCGCTCACGGGCAAGGGCGACATTTCGTCGATCGCGCGGAGCGCGCGTGAAGTGCACGCCCGCCGCCTGGAACAGATCGCGGGCATCGCGAGCGTGGCCGTGGTGGGGTCGCCGGAAGACGAGATCCGGATCGAGGCCGACCCGGACAAGATGCGCGCGCTCGGCCTCACGCCGGACGACATTGCCACCGCGGTGAGTGCGGCGAACGCCAACGGCGCCGGCGGGACGATTCGGCGCGGCCAGTTCCGCTTTTCCGTGCGCGCCATGACGGAGTTCCGCACCCCGGACGAGATCGCGGACACGCCGGTCGGGCCGGTGAACGCGAAATACCGGCTCCGCGACGTGGCGACCATCAGCGTGACCGTCGCCGAGCCGCGGACGATGACCCGGCTCGACGGGGCACCGGGTGTGGGGCTCGTCGTGTACAAGGACGCTGGCTCGAACACGGTGCAGGTGACAGAGGGGCTCTTGGCGGCGGTGGACCTGCTCCGCGCCGACTTTCCCGACATCACGCTGACGCTGGTTGCGGCGCAGGCGCAGTTCGTGTCGGACGCGCTGTCGAACCTGGGCCAGGAGATCGTGGCGGGCGCGATTCTTTCGGTGCTCGTGATCCTCCTGTTCCTGCGGAACCTTCGGCTGTCGCTCGCGATCATGCTCATGGTGCCGCTCAGCGTGCTCGTGGCGCTGGTGCTGCTGCAGCTGCTCGACGTGACCGTGAACATCCTGTCGCTGGGCGGCCTGGCGCTCGGGGTGGGCTTGCTGGTGGACAACGCGATCGTCGTGGCCGAGGCAACGGCGAGCAAGCGCGAGGAGGGGCTGGATCTCGTGCCGGCCACGATCGCGGCAACGAAGGAAGTGAGCGGGCCGCTCATCGCCGGCACGCTGACGACGCTGCTGGTGTTCGGCCCGATCGTATTCGTGAAGGGGCTCGCGGCGGCGCTGTTCCGGGACCTGTCGCTGTCCGTCGTCACGTCCGTCGGGGCGTCGCTGGTGCTCGCGCTCACCCTGATGCCGGTCATGATCATTGGGCGGCGGCG
>CAZLAU010000099.1:0-1064 GCA_964557615.1 uncultured Gemmatimonas sp. | reverse complement strand
CACTGGTCGCTCGACCACAAGCGATACGTCGTCGGGGCCGCGCTGGCCTCCGCGGTCCTCACGGTGTACGTCTGGACCGTCATTCCAAAGGAAATCCTGCCGGCCGTCGAGGAAGGGATGGTCGTGGCCGCCGTGAAGCTCCCCGAGGGCACGGCCATCGAGGAAACTGCGCGGCAGGTGGGTCGCATCGAGGATGCCGCGAAGGCGATGGGCGCGCGCGGCATCTATTCCCGCGTCGGCCTCGCCACGGACGAGGAGATCCTGTCGGGCGCCGACCCGGGCACCTCCGCCACGGCGCAGCTGCTCGTTCCGGTGCCGGATGGGAGCGGCGCGGCCGAGTTCGCGGACAAGCTGCGGGCTGCGGTGCCGGACCTTGCCGAAGGCGCGCTCGCGCTCGACCTGGCAGGCCAGTCGGAGTTCGGCTCGCTCATCGGCCGTGAGGGCCGGCTGGTGCGCGTCGAGATCACGGCGCGAACGCTCGCCGAGTCGCAGCGCTGGGCCGAAGCCGCGCGCGCCGAGGTCCGGAAGATCGAGACCCTCACCGATGTGCGCGATGCGTACGCGAGCACGCAGCCGATCATCGAGATTTCGCTCCAGCGCGATCGCATTGCGCAGCGCGGCGTGTCGATCGACCAGATCTCCCGCGCGCTCCAGGGTGCGCTTGGCGGCGTGCGGGCCAGCGAGCTGCGCGAAACAGACCGGCGCACGCCGATCAACGTCCGGTTCGTCGCGGCGTCGAACGAGAACCTGGAGACGGCCCTCGGCACGCTCATTGGCGGTGTGCCCGTGGGCCAGTTCGTGACGGTCAAGGAGACGCGCGCGCCGATCGAGGTGGTGCGCGTGGGCCAGCGTCCGGTGAGCGTGGTCGAGGGACTCATCGCCGAGGGCGGCACCGAGCGGGCGGAGGCCGATGTCGAGCGCGCGATCGCGGGCATCGCGTTTCCCGCCGGCGTCACCGCGCGAATCACGGGGGCGAACGCGGAGCAGAAGCGCACGACCGAGCAGCTGTCGCTCGTGGCGTTGCTCTCGGCGGCCCTGATGTTCCTCGTGCTCGCCGGCGAGTT
>CAZLAU010000098.1:0-10804 GCA_964557615.1 uncultured Gemmatimonas sp. | reverse complement strand
GTCCCCACGCGGATCACCTCGATGCCGCCGAGGTTCGCCCTTGGCGGGCACCCCGGCCAACCGCCGCACAGGAGCGTGACCGAGTGGCCACGGGCCGCAAGACGCTCGAAGATCTCGTGCAGGTGGATTTCAGCGCCGCCAGCCAGGGGATGCTCACGATCCTGCCAGTTGATGACGAGGATCTTCACGCGAGCGCGCCCACCCGCCGGGCGTGGGCATCCAGAACGCCGTTGACGAAGCTCGCCGAATGCGTGGAACCGTAGCGCTCGGCAAGCCGCACGCATTCCTGGATGATGACCTTGGGCGGCGTCGCGCCCTGCGCCAGTTCGGCCGCCCCGAGTCGCAGGATGCATCGCTCGATGGCGCCGAGCCGGTCGATCCGCCAGTGCGTGGTGACCTCGCTGAGTTCGGCGTCGAGCGTCGCGCGATCCGCGGCAATCAATCGCAGCAGCCGGTCGGCGAACTCCCGTTCGGCAGGCACGACGCCAAGGTCGTCCCACACCCGCGCGGCCACGTGCAGCAATTCGGCGTTCTGTCGTACGTCCCACGCGTACAGGGCCTGCAGGGCGCGCGAACGGCCTCGTGTTTCAATCCGTGCCGGCATCGGCGTCCTCCGCAGATGCCATGTCGAGCCGCAGGAAAAGGTCCGCCATCTCGAGCGCGGCGAGCGCGGCGTCGGCGCCCTTGTTGCCGTGGGCCCCGCCCGACCGTGCCTCGGCCTGTGCGTCGTCGTTCGTGGTGAGCAGGCCGAACCCGATGGGCACCCCGAAGTCCCGCTGCAGCGCGGCGAGGCCGCGCGACGCTTCGCCGGCCACGTAGTCGAAGTGGGGCGTCTCGCCGCGGATCACGGCGCCGACCGCGACCAGCGCGTCGTAGCGTTCCGCGGTGAGCAACCGTTCGGCGGCTGCGGGCAGTTCCCACGCGCCGGGCACCCACACCACGTCCACGTCGTCAAGACGCACGCCGTGCCGCACCAGGCATTCGACGGCGCCATCGAGGAGCTTCGTCGTCACTTCCTCGTTGAACCGGCTGACGATCACGGCAATCCGGCGTCCTTCGCCGGTGGGTGTTCCCTGGAACTCGGCCATCAGAGTGCCCGCAGGTGGCCGAGCTTCCGGCGCTTGGTCTCGAGGTAGCCCGCGTTCTCCTGCGACTCCGGGGCCATCAGGGCGACTCGGTCGTGCACCTTGAGGCCGTAGCCTTCGAGGCCCACCAGCTTTCGCGGGTTGTTCGTGATGGGTCGGATGCCGGTGAGTCCGAGGTCGAGCAGGATCTGGGCACCGATTCCGTAGTTCCTCAAGTCCGGCGCAAAGCCGAGGCGTTCGTTCGCCTCGACCGTGTCGGCTCCCTCGTCCTGCAACTGGTACGCCTTGAGCTTGTTGAGGAGCCCGATCCCCCGGCCTTCCTGGTCGAGATACACGATCACGCCGCGCCCCTCGCGGGCGATCATCGCCATCGCGGAATGCAGCTGCCAGCCGCAGTCGCAGCGCGCCGAGTGGAACACGTCGCCGGTAAGGCACTTGGAGTGCATGCGCGCCAGCACGTCGTCGCGCCCCGTGACATCGCCATACACCAGGGCAACGTGCTCGTGCGCGTCCACGTCGTTCGAATACCCGATGATGCGGAAGTCGCCGACCTCGGTGGGGAGCCGCGCCTCAGCGACGCGATGGACGAGGCGTTCGTTGCAGAGGCGATGGGCCACGAGCTGCGCCACCGTGATGAACGTGAGGCCGTGGCGCGTTGCGAAGGCCTCCAGCTCGGGACGCTTGGCGGTCGTGCCGTCGTCGTTCAGGATTTCGCAGATGACGCCCGCGGGCTGCAGCCCCGCCATCTTCATGAGGTCCACCGCTGCTTCGGTATGACCGACGCGCTGCAGCACGCCGCCCTGGCGCGCGCGCAGCGGGTGCACGTGGCCCGGACGGCGCAGGTCGGACGGCACGGCACGGGGGTCCGCGGCGGCGCGGATTGTCGCCGCACGGTCGGACGCACTGATGCCCGTGGTCACGCCAAAGCGAGCCGCGCCGTCGATGGTGACCGTGTACGCGGTGCGCAGCGCCTCGGTGTTCTCGGTGCCCATCAGCGGCAGCTCGAGGTGATCCACCCGGTCGGGGGCGAGCGCCAGGCAGATCATCCCCTTGGCCCGCATCAGAAAGTTCACCTTTTCGGCCGTGATGAACTCGGCGGCGCCGATCAGGTCGCCCTCGTTCTCGCGATCCTCGTCGTCGGCGACGACGATGAACTTCCCCGCCTTCAGGTCCTCGACTGCCTGTTCAATCGTTCCAAACGGCATTATTCACACCCTCTGGCGCCGTGGCGCCCGGGGTTCCTGGTCAAAGGGATTCCGGCAAGGCGCCGGCGAGCGAACCCGCCAGCGTACCGGTGAGAGTGCCCGCGAGCGCGCCGGCGGCCAGTCGTTGCACGTACTTGCCGATCACGTCGGCTTCGACGTGCACGCGCGCACCGGCTTCGAGCGAACCCAGCGTGGTATGACGAAGCGTGAACTCGATCAGCGACAGCTGGACCGTCGCCGGCGCGCGGATTTCGTTGACGGTGAGGCTGACGCCGTCAATCGTGATCGAGCCGTGGGGCACGACGAGCGGCGCGTACTCGGCCGGGAGCTCCACATCCACGAGAACCGCGGTGCCGGCGCTAGAAACCCCGCTGACCACTCCGACAGCGTCCACGTGGCCGAGCACGAAGTGCCCTCCCAGGCGGTCGCCCGCGCGCAGCGCACGCTCGAGGTTCACCCGCCGGCCGGCCGCCCACTCGCCGATTGCGGTTCGCTCGAGCGTGGTCGTGACGGCCGCGGCGGTGAACCATCCACTGCCGCAATCGCGCACGGTCAGGCAGGCGCCGTTGACCGCGATGGACTCACCCGGCGCGAGTCCGTCGTAACCGCACGTAATGCGCAGCTCGCGCCCGGCCGCGGACTCCGCAACCCGGTCGAGCACGCCAACGTCAGTTATCAAACCGGTGAACATTCAGGGCATTCGCGCGTGCGGGTCGTAAACAGTCATGACGTCGGGGCCGAATCGGCGCCTCGCGACCACGCGAAACCTGTCAAGAAACGATGCGTCGTCGAACGCGGCGATCGCCCCGGCACCCAAGCGTCGAGGCGACCGAAAGATAACGATTCGATCGACGAGGCGCGCCGCCAGAAGCTTGGCGGCCAGGGTGGGGCCGCCTTCGACGAGGAGCGACCGAACATCGTGCTGGGCAAGGATTTGCAGCGCCTGCCGCGCCGACCCGGCGCGCAACACTTCGACGCCTTGCCGAAAGAGGCGCAGCTCGTTGGCCGGCGCGCGCCGGGCGGCGAACACGACGGTTGGAACCTCGCGCGCGGTGCGCGCCAACCGGGACTTTGCCGGCAGCCGTGCACCCCGGTCGAAGACGACCCGAGCCGGTGGAATCCGGGGACGCCGGAGCGATCGGGCCGTGAGCTGCGGGTCGTCGGCCAGCACCGTGCCGATGCCCACGGCGATGGCGTCCGCATTCGCCCGCATCCGGTGCACCTCGCGATCGGCCGCCGGCCCGGTGATCCGCGATCGTCGAGGCCCAGCGCGACCCACGGCCCCGTCGGCCGAAACGGCCAGCTTCAGGGTCACCCACGGCCGCGATGCCGCGGAATGGAAAAAGAAGAACGGCGCGTTGAGTTCGCGGGCCGCATCCTCCTCGAGCCCGAACTCGACGCGGATTCCGGCGCGGCGCAGCTTGCGCGCCCCACCTCCCGACTTCGGGCCGGGATCCCGGACCGCGCACACCACGCGGGCAACGCCGGCTGCGATCAGGGCGTCAGTGCACGGCGGTGTCTTGCCCCAGTGCGCGCACGGCTCGAGGGTCACATACACGGTCGCGCCGCGCGCCCGTTTCCCTGCGCGTTCCAGCGCCATCACCTCGGCGTGGGCGCCACCGTAGCGTGCGTGGTATCCCTCGCCGACGACCCGCCCGGCGCGAACAACGACGGCGCCGACCATCGGGTTCGGCGCCGTCTGTCCCCACCCGCGGCGCGCAAGCACGAGCGCGCGCCGCATCCACGCGCGATCCCGTGCCTCGCGGCCGGTGTCGCGCGTGGCGTGCCCCTTAGAACGCGATCCGGAGGCCACCCGAGAGGTAGGTGCGCGAATCGCTCGCCGGCTTGTCGAAGCTGTTGAACGAGGCCGGCAACGACCCGCCGGACACCTGACCGGCTTCGGCGACCACCTTGAACGCGAAGAAGTTCACCGTCGCGCCGACGAACATGTTGGTCCGCGTCATCGTCATCGCCGCGGAGCCCGTCGCCGTCTGGTTGCCGATGCCGGAGTTCACCGTGGCCACGATGCCGGCCGACGATTCATAGCGATCCTGCCCGATGCCGGCCTGCAGACCGAAGATCAGGAAACTCTTGGCCGCGACCAGTCGAATGGCCGACGTCTTCACCGAGAAGTCGTTCAGCGAGAAGCTGCCTTCGCCGATTCCGCCGGCGCCGCCGTCGCCCGAGCTGCCCGACAGTGACACCGTGGGAAGATCCCGCTTCAGGTAGCTGATGTGCACGCCCGGCGTGACGATTGATTCGTCGAGGATCCCTACCCGCACGCCGTATCCAAGCTTGAGGTTGCCGTCGGTGGCCTTGATGGAAAAGTCGCCGCCGTCGCCTTCGACGTCGGGCACATAGAGCGCGCTGACGATCACGTCCACCGCGCCGACGCGCGTCGCACCGAGATTGAGCCCCTTCCACACGCCGAGCGATGCGTCCACGCCGACCCCCGGGACGATCTGGCTTTTCGTCGTGTACGCCTGCGGCTGGCCGTCCGTGCGGAACGGCTCGTCACCGATCTCCGGAAACGCCCCGTTCAGCACGCCGGTGCCGCGCACGCTGAGCGCGAAATGCGGAAGTCCGCCGAGCGCCCCGCTTTGCCCGAGTGTGCTGCTGCCGCCGGCGATCGCCGTGGCGAGCTGCGGCGTCATGTAGTTGATCAGGTCCTGCGAGGCGTAGCAGGCCTGCCGCGCCGCCACCGGCGCGCTGGAGCACTGGGCGCCTGCCGTTCCCGTGACCGTCAGGCCGAGAACTGCCGCCGCGACGAAACGTGCCTTCATGAGTTCTGTCTCCTAGGTGAGAACGACCGATCCGGTTCCCGCACGCAGGTGCCCAAGGTGCCACGCGTCAACGCCTGCGCGCCGTGCGCTTGCGCACACTTTGTCGGCGTCGGCGCCGGCGGTGGCGACGACCATTCCGACGCCCATGTTGAACGCCTTGAACATCTCGGCGTCGCTGACGCCACCCGCCTCCTGCAAGACGCGGAAGACCCCCGGAACGTCCCAAGTCGAGCGGTCCACGACCGCGTCGAGGCCGGGCGGCAAGGCGCGGTCCAGGTTGCCCGGAATCCCACCCCCGGTGATGTGCGCCATAGCGTGCACCTCGGCCAGCACCGGCTTGATCGCAGCCAGGTACGAGCGATGGACCGCGAGCAGCACGTCCGCCACCGACGCGCCCCCCGCGTCCGGAAACGCATCGTGGGGGCCGAGCTTGAGCCGGCCGGCGACGATCGCGCGCGCGAGCGAGTATCCGTTGGTGTGGAGGCCGGAGCTCGCCAGGCCGACGAGAACGTCGCCCTCGCGTGCACCGTCGCGCGAAATGACTTTGGCTTCTTCGACCGCGCCGACGATGAACCCGGCCAGGTCGTAGTCCGGCGGCGTGTAGAGCCCCGGCATCTCGGCGGTTTCGCCCCCGACCAGCGCGCACCCGTTCTCGCGGCACCCCGCGGCCACACCGCGAACAATTGCCTCGACGGTCTCGGGAACCAGCTTGCCGAACGCGACGTAGTCCAGGAAGAACAGCGGGATCGCGCCCTGCACGAGGATGTCGTTCACACAGTGGTTCACGAGGTCGTGCCCCACGGTGTCGTGCCGGCCTGCCTCGATCGCGACCTTGATCTTCGTGCCGACGCCGTCGGCGCTGGACACGAGGAGCGGGGCGTTCAGTTCCGGCGGCACGCGGAAGAGGCCGCCGAACCCGCCGAACGCACCGCGCGTACCCGACGTGAACGTGCTCTCGACGAGCGCCTTGATGCGGTGCTTGCTGTCGTCGGCGGCGGCGATGTCAACGCCGGCGGACCGGTAGTCGAGGGGCGGCTGGGTCACGGCAGGTCGGAGTCGAATGCCACGAGGCGATGGAATTCCGCCATCCGCCGCGCGATGTCATCCTTGTTCACGTCGAGGAGCCGTTCAATGGAGAACGCCTCGACGACGAACGATCCCATCACCGATCCATACACCACGGCGCGCCGCAGGTTGGCCTCGCTCAGGTCGTCGGTGGCGGCGAGATAGCCCATGAAGCCGCCGGCAAACGAGTCGCCGGCGCCGGTGGGGTCGAACACTTCCTCGAGCGGATAGGCGGGCGCATAGAACACGCGGTCGTCGTGAAACATGAACGCCCCGTGCTCGCCCTTCTTGATGACGACCGTCGCGGGCCCCATTGCCATGATGTCGCGGGCGGCCTTCACGAGGTTGGCCTGCTCCGTGAGCTGCCGGGCCTCGGCGTCGTTCAGGGTGATCAGGTGCACGCGGCCGAGCAGCGCGACGAGGTCGTCGCGGCGGCTCTCGATCCAGAAGTTCATCGTATCGCACGCCACGAGCTTCGGGCGTTCGACCTGGTTGAGCACGTCGAGCTGCAGGCGCGGGTCGATGTTGCCGAGGAACACGTATTTCGCGCTGCGGAACTGCGCAGGAATCTTGGGGCGGAAATGGCTGAACACGCCAAGCCGCGTTTCGAGGGTCTCCGCCGAGTTGAGGTCGTGGCGGTACCGCCCACGCCAACGGAACGACTCGCCGTCGGCCTTCTCGAGCCCCGAAAGGTCCACGCCGCGCGACTCGAGGTCCTGCAGCTTGTGCATCGGGTAGTCGCTGCCGACCACGCCGACGAGCTGGACGCGGGTGTGGTGGGCCGCGCTGGCCGAGAAGTACGTCGCGGAGCCGCCCAGCGCGTCATCGGCGCGGCCGAACGGTGTCTCGACGGAATCGAGCGCCACTGAGCCAACGACGAGTACGGTCACGGGCGACGGGATGGGGTGATGGGGAATGAAGCGTCGGTCACATCCGCTCCGGCGCGGAGATGCCCAGCGTGTCCAGGGCATTCGCGAGCACCTGTCGCGCGGCCTTGGCGAGCGCGAGGCGCGCCTGCATCACGCCGGCGTCGTCCACCAGCACGTGGTGCTTGTGGTACCACAGATGGACCAGGCGCGCGGTTTCGTGCAGCCAGTTCGCCACGCGGTGCGGCTCCAGCGCATCGGTCGCTCCCGCGAGCAGCGCCGGCCAGTCCACCAGCGCCTTGATGAGTTCGCGCTCCTCGGGCTCCGAGAGCAGCGCCCAGTCCACGGCGTCGCCGGTGACGGACGCCGGGTCGATTTCGCCGACGCGGAAGATCCCGCACAGCCGGGCGTGGGCCATCTGGATGTAATAGACGGGATTCTCCTCCGACTGCGACCGCGCGAGATCCACGTCGAACACGAGCTGGCTCTCGCCCTTCCGCATCAGGAAGAAGTACCGCACCGCATCGCGGCCGACTTCGTCCACCAGGTCGCGCACGGTGACGTACGACCCTGCCCGCTTGGAGATCTTCACTTCGGCCCCGCCCTTCACCACGGTGACCATCTGGTGCAGGACGTATTCGGGGTAGCCCGCGGGGATGCCCATCTCGAGCGCCTGCAGGCCGGCACGCACGCGCGTCACGGTGCTGTGGTGGTCGGCGCCCTGGACATCGATCGCGCGGGCAAAGCCGCGCTTCCACTTGGTGACGTGGTACGCGACGTCGGGCACGAAGTACGTCGGCTCTCCGCCCTTCTCGGCGCTGCGACGCATCACACGATCCTTGTCGTCGCCGAAATCCGTCGTGCGCAGCCACAGTGCACCGCCCTCCTCGAACGCGTGGCCGCCGGCGACCAGCTGCCGGATCGTCTCGTCCACCCGCCCCTCGGTGTACAGGGATGACTCGAGGTAATAGACGTCGAACCGCACGCCGAACGCCTTGAGGTCGGTGTCCTGCTCACGACGGAGGTATGCAACGGCGAACTGCCGGACCGCGTCGCGGACCGACGCATCGGACTCCCAGGTCGCGCGCAGGTGTGTCCGCGCGTCGTCCACGCTCGTTCCACGCGTCGCGGCGAGGTCGGCGAGGAACGCCTCGGCGACGTCCGTCACGTAGTCGCCGTGGTAGTGCTCGTCGGCGAGCGCGAGGCCCGCGGCGCGGCGGTACACACTGTCGCGCAGGCGCTCGATCTGGCCACCGCCATCGTTGTAGTAGAACTCGCGGGTCACGTTCCAGCCCGCGTGGCTGAGCAGTGACGCGATCGCGTCGCCCAGCGCGGCCTGGCGACCGTGGCCAACGTGCAGCGGCCCCGTCGGGTTCGCGGAGACGAACTCCACGTTGACCGCACGGCCGGCGCCCGTCGCGGAACGCCCATACGAGTCACCGGCATCGAGCACGGTGGTCAGCGTCGCAGCCAGGTGCCCGGCGTCGAGCCGGAAGTTGATGAACCCCGGTCCGGCGATCGACGACTCGGCGACCCCCGCGTTCGCCGGATTCATCTCGGCCAGCAGGTCGCGGGCAATGTCGAGCGGCTTTCGGCGCAGCGGCTTGGCGAGGGCCATCGCCGCGTTCGTGGCCCAATCGCCGTGCGCGGCGTCACGTGGACGCTCCAGCACGGGCACGAACCCGTCCGGTGCACCAAGCGCCCGCGCCGCGCGTTCAACCTCCGCGCGGAGGCGCGACTCGGCGCTCATGAATCGGAGGTGCTCGGGCCTTTCTTCTTCGCGGGCTCGGGCGCCTTCGACGATTTCTCCGGCGCGGCGGCGGCAGGCTTCGCCGCGTCGCCCTTGCCGGCGGCGCCCGAATCGGACGCCGGCGCCGATGCCGCTCCGCCCTCGGCGGGCTTGTCCGACGATGCGCCGACGGCCGCCGGCTTGCGCTGGTCCTTCTTGCCGTCCTTGCCGTAGTCGGTGATGTAGAAGCCCGAGCCCTTGAACAGCAGTCCACCGCCTGCCGAGATCTTTCGCTGCGCCTCGGCGCCGCACGTCGGGCACGGCATGACGCCTGACGCCTCGCTCATCCGGAGGACGAAATGTTCAAAGTCGTGCCCCGCAGGGCAGCGGTACTCGTACGTGGGCACTTCGCAGACTTCCACGAAAGGGAAAGGCGGCACACACCCGGCGTGCAGCCGCCGACACGCGAATTTATCCGCGCGGGCACCCCTATGGGAGGCCGACTCAGAAGATCGTGAGGGCGAGCCCGAGGTTGATCACGTCGGCGCTGAGCTGCGCGCCGCTGTCGGCGTTCGCGATGTACGCCGTGCCACGCGACATCGCCATGTAGTCGGCGTACGCCGTCAGGGCAAAACCGTTGGCGAACCGGAAATCCCGGCCGATCCCGACGACCATCCCCAGACTCGTGGAATTCATGTTCAGCGAGCCGACGGTCGGGAATGTCGCGTGCGCGCGGGCGACGCCGACGCCCGCGCCGGCCTTGATGAAGAAGTCCTCTTCGGCCTTCGGGTACCACTGCGCCACCAGCGTTGTCCACGCAAACTGCCACCGGCCGCTCCCCGAGCCCTGGCTGGACGTGGTCGGCACTGATTGCTGGAACAGGTCGACCTCGAGCCCAACCGTCAGCATCGGACTCAGGTTCGCGGCGCCACGCAGCAGGATGCCAGGACCGCTGCGGCGGTCACCCGAGCATCGCGGCACGCACGCGAGGCCCGCGTTCCCGGCGGACACGCCGATCGACCCCACGAGACCGCGGCGTTCCGCCGACAGGTCCTGCGCAGCGGCCGTGCCAGCGAGGAAGCACGTCAGCACGACCACGGCGGCCGCGCGAGTGAGCGAAGTATGAAAAGGCATTTGCCCCTAACCTACTCGGCGCGCCAGCGCCGCGTCACGGAGACCGATAACGGCCGAACACCCGTTCCAGCGTGTCACTGATCTCGCCAACCGTGGCGCGCGCCCGCACGCACGCCACGATCGCGTCCATTACGCCGCTTTCGGCATCGCCGGCCTTCGGGGCGGCCACAGCGAGCGCGGCCAGCGCGCCGTTTGCAGCCGCCGCGTCGCGTGCGTCGCGGGCGGCGCGGACGCGCGCCGCCTGTTCCGCCTCGAGCGCGCGGAAATCGGGGGCCGGGATCACCGGCACCGGTTCACCGTCGTCGAAGGCGTTGACGCCGACGATCAGCCGCTCCCGTGCCTCGACGGCGCGTTGATGGTCGTAGGCACTCCGCGCGATCTCGTCCTGGAAGAATCCGGCATCAATGGCGCCGACAGCCCCCCCCCGCTCAGCGACAACGGCCAGCAGCTCGCCCACCCGCCGTTCGATCTCGCTCGTGAGTGACTCGACGTAGTACGACCCGGCCAGCGGATCGACCGTTGACGCGACGCCGCTCTCGTGCGCGATCACCTGCTGGGTGCGCAGGGCGAGCGTCGCCGCCTCTTCCGTCGGCAGGGCGAGCGCCTCGTCGTAGCCATTCGTGTGCAGCGACTGCGTGCCGCCGAGGGTGGCCGCGAGCGCCTGGATGGTAACGCGCGCAACGTTGTTGAGCGGCTGCTGCGCCGTGAGCGTGACCCCACCGGTCTGGGTGTGGAACCGGAGCCGGCAGCTCGAGTCGGCGGCGCCAAACCGGTCCCGCATCAGGCGCGCCCATATCCGGCGAGCGGCGCGGAACTTGGCCACCTCCTCGAAGAGGTCGCTGTGGCAGGCGAAGAAGAACGAGAGGCGCGGCGCAAACGCGTCCACGGCAAGCCCCGCGGCGAGCGCCGTTTCGACGTAGGCAATCGCGTTGGCAAA
>CAZLAU010000097.1:0-10805 GCA_964557615.1 uncultured Gemmatimonas sp. | reverse complement strand
CAATCGCGTTGGCAGCGCCGCGGATCTTGAACGAGCCAATCGGCTGAAGATTCTCGAGCTTGAGGTACACCGCACGTTCCCGCCTCCGGCCCTCCGCGCCGCCCGGCGCCCCGCGCCAGGAGTCGAACCGGACCGACGGCGTACGGAACGCCGCGGCGCTCACCGGCGAGCGCGCCGCTCGAATCTCCTCCGCGGTCGGCGCAACGAGAGGCCTTGGCATTGTGGCGCTAAGATGGAGAACCTCAGCGCCCCCCGCGAGCCATCACGCCAACCGTTGTCGTGGGAACGACTTACGCGACCCTTGACGACCGGCTATCAAAATGATATCATATTGCCATCACTCAACCGCGAGACCGTACACATGTTCCGTGAATCCGAATACCGCGCGTCCGCCGGGCTCGGCGCGCTCCTGTTCCTCCTGGTGGTCATGGCAGCCGCCGTCGCCACGCTGGTCAAGGGCGGCAACAGCCAGTCGGCGACACTCATCGTGGGTTCCGTGGTCGTGCTCCTGCTCGCGTCGGTCGCGCTGGGCGGGCTGTTCATCGTGAACCCGGGTGATGCCAAGGCGCTGGTGCTGTTCGGCGACTACAAGGGGACGGTCAAGAACGCCGGCTTCTGGTTCGCCAACCCGTTCCTGACCAAGAAGCGCATCTCGCTGCGTGTCCGGAACTTCGAGACATCGAAGCTCAAGGTGAACGACTCACGCGCGAACCCGATCGAGATCGCCGCGATCGTGGTGTGGAAGGTCGTGGAGACCGCCGAGGCGCTGTTTGAGATCGACGACTACCAGAAGTACGTCGCGGTGCAGAGCGAGAGCGCCGTGCGCGCCGTGGCACAGACCTACCCGTACGACTCGCACGAGGACGGTGAGCAATCGCTGTCCACGCACACGGCCGAAGTGTCCAAGGCGCTGCAGCTCGCGCTCCAGGACCGCCTCACGCGCGCCGGGGTGGAGATCATCGAGGCACGAATCTCACACCTCGCCTACGCGCAGGAGATCGCCCAGGCGATGCTGCGCCGCCAGCAGGCCACGGCGATCATCGCAGCGCGCTACAAGATCGTCGAGGGCGCGGTCGGCATGGTCGAGAACGCGCTCGACATGCTGAGCAACAAGAAGATCGTGCACTTTGACGAGGAGCGGAAAGCACAGATGGTGTCGAACCTGCTGGTCGTGCTCTGCTCGGAGCGGGACGCGAGCCCGATCATCAATGCCGGCTCGATCCACCAATAAGGCCGAGCCGACCATGCCCGTGCGACGCCTGGCGCCCAACCGCTGATTCGTGGCTGAACGGAAGAGCTTCCTGATCCGCGTCGACCCGGCGCTGCTGAAGTCCCTGCAGCGCTGGGCCGACGACGACCTGCGCTCGCTCAACGCCCATATTGAATTCGTCCTGCGTGACGCACTGCGACGCGCCGGCCGGCTGAAGAGCCCGGCCGCCGCCCGCGGTGCCGACGCGAGCGACGAGGAGAATGCCTGATGTTCATCCCGATCATTCCCGGCGCACAGCCGGGGTCGGCGGGCAAGCCGAAGCCGACCGATGACTCCGCCGACGACTCCGACACGATCGACGCCCACGGCGAGGATGAGCACGACGCGTCCGAGGGCGCATCCACGACGCAGCCGGAGGCGGCTGGACTCGACTACAACGGCCCGGTGGCGCGGATCATCATCACCGCCATCGTTGCGATCTTCGGCGTGATTGCGGCGATGCTGCTCTGGTCGCGCCCGGCGGGCGGCCAGCAGCCGCAGGCCGCCGACGAACGCGGCGCCTTTGTGATGCTGCGCGGCGCCGACACGCTGGTGGTCGAGCGCTTCATCCGCACTCCGACCGCGCTCCAGGGGGCCCTTCGCATCAAGGGCGCACCGCGGGTCGAGTACTACGCCACCTTCGGTGCGGGAGAAATGGTCCACGCGTTCACGCTGATGGCGTGGGCGCCCGGCGCGCCGGACAACGCACCGCCGGCCCAGACCATTCCGATGACGGTGCGTGGCGACACGGTCGTGGCCCAGACCCCCGCCGGCGCGCAGCGCATTCCCTCCCGGTACGGCGCCGTGCCCGTGATCAACAACTCGCTCGCACTCACCGAGATGTTCACGCGCCGCGCGCGTACCAGCGGGGGTAACGGCGAGTTCCCGTGGTTTGCGGTCGCCGGCGGCGCAACGATTTCCGTGACCGTCACCGCGCTCGGTGCCGACTCGGCAGTCCTCGACGTGGCGAACCAGCCGCACCGGCTCGCCGTCGATCGCATCGGACGGATCACGGGCGGAACGATCCCGTCGGCCGGCATCCGCATCGTGCGATTGGGCCCCGACGCGGCTGCCGGAATGACCCTCACGCCGCCGCCCAACGTGGAAGCGGTGAAGCCCGACTACTCCGCGCCGGCCGGCGCGCCGTACACGGCGGAGGACGTCGTTGTGGCCGGGCCGGCAGGAATCCGGCTCGGAGGCACCCTCACCAAGCCCCGAGGCGCCGGCCCCTTCCCCGCGGTCGTGACGATTTCCGGCTCTGGCCAGCAGGATCGCGACGAGTTCATCCCGCTGGCCGGCGGCGTGCGGCTGTTCCGTGAAATCGCCGACACGCTGTCGCGCCGCGGAGTGGCCGTGCTGCGACTCGACGATCGCGGCATCGGCGCGTCGGGAGGCAACGCGACGATCAGCACGACCGCCGACTTCGCGGACGACACCCGCGCCGCCGTGGCATACCTCCGCACCCGCCCGGACATCGACGGAACACGCATCGCCCTGCTTGGCCACAGCGAAGGCGGGATGATTGCGCCGATGGTTGCCGCCACCGATCCCACCCTGCGTGCGGTGATTCTTCTCGCGGGACCCGGGTCGAAGGGCACCGAGATCAGCAAGCTCCAGAACCGCTACGTGATCGACCACACGCCATCGCTGACACCGGCACAAAAGGACTCGCTGTACGCCGTCGCGGTGCAGCAGATCGACGGGGCCGCGCCGACGAACCCCTGGGTGAAGTTCTGGTGGTCGTACGACCCTGCGCCGGCCGCGCGCAGGGTCAAGGCGGCGACGCTCATCGTGCAGGGCTCGACCGACCGGCAGGTGCCCGAGTCAGAGGCCGGAAAGCTTGCGGACCTCATCCGCGCGGGCGGCAACCGCGACGTGACTGTGCGCGTGCTGCCGGACGTCAATCATCTCTTCCTCGCCGACCCTGACGGGAACTTCGCGAACTACGACAAGCTCCCGTCCAATCGGATCGTGCCCGAAGCGCTCGGGGTGATCGCAGACTGGGCGGTGCTGAAGCTGGGCAAGGCACCGGCACGGCCGTAGGGCGGTCAGGCCCGCCGCGCCTTCGCCCGGCGCGGCTTTGCAGCGGCCGCCGCCTCAACCCACACTTTTTCGGCGGCCGCCGGCGAGATCGTCTGGCGTGTTCGTCCGACGGTCAGCACAATCGCCCCGTCGAACGCCTCCCGTGATTCGACGCGCACCCGCGCGCCGGGGCGGATTCCGCGGTCGGCGAGATACCGGAGCAGAGTGGCATCGCGATCACTCATCCGGGACACACGCGCCGTGGTGCCGACGTCAAGCGACGCGAGACTTCCAAACCGTCGCTCGTCCACGACGCCCTCGACGGTGGGAATCGGTGCGCCGTGGGGGTCTGCCGTCGGGTGGCCGAGGTCCTGCGCCATCCGCTCGATCAGTTCCGTGCTTGCCGCGTGTTCGAGACGTTCGGCTTCGTCGTGCACGTCGTCCCACGCGAAGCCCAGGCGGGTCACGAGGTAGCTCTCGATGATGCGGTGACGGCGGATGAGCTGGAGGGCGACGGCACGGCCCGCCTCGGTGAGCCGCGTGCCGCGGTACCGCTCGGTGTGCACCAGCCCGAGGCGTGCGAGCCGTTGCAGCATGCCGCTCACGCTTGCCGCAGCAATCCCGAGGCGCCCGGCGAGCGCATTCGTCCCGGCCGGTGACTCGCCCTGCTCGAGTTCGTACACCGCCTTGAGGTAGTCCTCGGCCTGCCCCGTGAGTTCCGGCGGCGGCCGGCGCGCGCCCGCGCTCCGGTCGCCGGCTCCGGCCCTGCTCACGTCTCGCTGTCCGGCTGCTGCCGCACCATCAGCACCGGCACGAGCGTCCGGTGCCGCACCGCATCGGCGACGCTCCCGAACAACAGGTCCTTCACCCACCGGTGCCCGTGCGTCGCCATCGCGATCAGGTCGCAGCGTTCGCGCTCCGCGGCGGCGGTGATCTCGGACGTCGGGTCCCCCGTGGCGAGCACGGCATCCACCTGCAGGCCTGCACCGGCCAGCCGTGCCGCCGTCTCGTTCAGGTAGGCGCGGTCCTTCTGCATCTCCTCGGACTCGCGGAGATCCAGCTGCTTGATGTTGCGCGCGGCGAACCCGTCGGCCACGTGGATCAGCACGACGCTCGCCCCGTCGTGCCGCGCGAGCGCGGTGACGTGCTCGAGGATCGCGCGATCCGTCTTCGTGTTCTCGAGCGGAACGAGGATGCGCTTGTACATCAGGCGAGCCACTCCGTGAAGGTCTGGAACAGCAGCCAGGCGTTGAGCGACGCAATCACGATCGCGATGGTCCAGGCCAGGACCTTGAGCCACCGCGGGTTGACGAACTCCCCCATTTTGGCACGTTCGGACGTGAATTGCACCAGCGGGAACACCGCGAACGACAGCTGGAGTGACAGGATCACCTGGCTGAGGATCAGCAGTTTCGCCGTGCCGCTCTCCCCGAACATCACCGAGACGATCACGGCGGGGACGATCGCGATGGCGCGGGTGATGAGCCGACGCAGCCACGGCCGGAGCCGGATGTCGAGGAAGCCCTCCATCACGATCTGCCCGGCCAGCGTTCCCGTGAGCGTGGAGTTCTGCCCGCTCGCGAGCAGCGCCAGTGCGAACACGGTGCTCGCCCCGGTGACGCCGAGGAGCGGCGTGAGCAGGTGGTACGCGTCCTGGATCTCGGCGACCTCCGTGTTGCCCGACGTGTGGAACGTCGCGGCGGCCACGATGAGGATCGCCGCATTGATGAAGAGGGCGAACGAGAGCGCGATGGTCGAGTCCACGAACGCGTATCGCACGGCCTCGCGCTTCCCCTCGGGGGTCTCGTCGTACTTGCGGGTCTGCACGATGGACGAGTGCAGGTACAGGTTGTGCGGCATGACCGTGGCGCCAAGGATGCCGATGGCGATGTACAGCTTGGCCGGATCACTGATGATCGAGGGCGACGGCACAAACCCCGCGAACACGGCGGCGACCTCGGGTCGCGAGATGATGATCTCGAACATGAAGCACGCGCCGACGGTCGCGACGAGGGTGATCACGATGGCTTCCAGTATCCGGAAGCCGCGGTTCTGCAGCATGAGGATGACCATCACGTCGGCGGCCGTGATGATGATGCCCCACGTGATGGGAATGTCGAACAGCAGGTTCAGGGCGATGGCCGATCCGATCACCTCGGCGAGGTCGCACGCGGCGATGGCGATTTCGCACAGCACCCAGAGCGCGAACGAGACCGGCTTCGAGTAGTGGTCGCGGCACGCTTGCGCCAGGTCGCGACCGGTCACGATTCCGAGCTTCGACGACAGCCCCTGGAGCAGCACCGCCATCAGATTCGAGATCAGGATCACCGACAGCAGCGCGTAGCCGAACTGCGAGCCACCGGCGAGGTCGGTGGCCCAGTTGCCGGGGTCCATATAGCCGACGGCCACGAGGTATCCCGGGCCGGCGAACGCGAGCACCTTCCGCCACCACGTGGTGTGGTTGACCTTCACCGACCGGTACGCCTCGGCGAGCGACGGCGCATTGCGGGCCCTCCGCCAACCGGCGCCCGGTGGTGGAGCCGACGCAGGTACCGACCGTCCGGGTCCGCCGACCGGCGAAGGCGGCTCCGGGGTCGGGTCGGTCGGGAGCGGCCCGCTCATCTCAGAAATACGTCGCCAGCGAGAGGAGGATCGCCGCGCGTTCGCCTGCGTTGTTGAACTCGTCGCGCACGCGGCCCCGCACATAGTCGAGCTTGACGACGGACTCGCGCGTCGGACGGAAGTTCAGGCCGGCGGTGAACTGCACGTGGCTGTCGCCGGGGACCGCGGTGTTGAAGTCAACACCATCCCAGCGAACCTTCGCGGCGAATTGCGACGCGGGGAGCGTGCGCACCAGGCCACGACCGAAGTCGCGAACCACCTCGACGTAGGCGCCACGCTGACGCGAGGCGTAGATGCCGGACAGCCCCGCAGGCACCTGGACCGACGCCGTCGCCGCCTCGCCCTGGAGGCGCACACCGGCTACCTGGGCGTCCACATCCACGACGGCGATCGTCAGGTTGCGCCGGTCGTCAACCGCGAGTCCGTCCGTCTCGAACGCGTTGTACGCACCGCGATGCGCCGACACGCCAATCTCGAACGCGGCGCGCGGGCTCCAGGTCACGCGGCCGACGAACGCCGGGGACCCGTTGTTGTCCTCCAGATTCCCGCGCCCCAGCGGAATGCGGGTGCCATCCTCGGCGTCGGTGATCAGGCCGTCGTGGTAGCCGTTCGTGGCGTATGCCTCATAGGTCACGCGGCCAAACGCGCCCGCGCGGAACTGGCCAAGGGCGCCGAACCCCGGCTCCGACAACGCCACGCCGATCAGTTCGGTCGAGACCAGCGGCCGGTCGGTGAACTCATTGAGCGGACTGTCGTGTGACAGGTTGAATCGGCCCAGCGGCGAGAGCACCATGCCGCCGCGAAACGCGAGCGCCGGATGGATGCGCAGGTCGATCGCCGCGAACTCGAGCTTCACCTCTTCGCCCCCGTCCTCGAACTCGAGCTCGGACGCGAAACGCACCACGTCGCTCACCCGGGCGCTCGCGAAGAGGTTGAACCGCTTGGCCACGAATCCCGACTCCTCCGACACGCCGTCAACACGCTGGTATCGCGCGTGCGCCTCGGCGTAGCCGCCGAACGCGGTTCGGGAGCCGATCCGGTTCTCGAACGGCTTGTCGTACACGCCGCCTCGAACGAACGGCCGCTCGGCCCCGGCGCTGTCGGCGCGCACCGTGTCGCGCTGTTGGGCCGCGATCGGCTGGCCACCGAGCAGCACGACGCCGCCGATCAGCGCAACCAGCGTCCGGATGCCTGGCCTGGCCGTCATCGCACGGCTCCAAGGTCAATCACGAGCCGCTCGCCGTCCACGTGCGCCGCGTATCGCGCCAGCGCGCGCTCGGCAGGGCCGCCAAGCACCGTACCCTTTCGGTCATAGGTCGAACCGTGGCACGGGCACTCCAGCCGGTCACCCGCCACCTCGACCGTGCACCCGCGGTGCGTGCAGATCGGCGACAGCACCGCGAACTCGCGATCATCGAGCCGAAGCACGAGCAGCGGGTCCTCCCTGCCGCGCGGCTGGATCGTGAGCGACCCGCCGGCGGCGGACAGCTCGGGGTGATCCGCGAGGCGCAGTGCCACCCGGCCATCGGATGGCGTGACCTGGTGCGCAACCACCGACGCGCAGCCCGACACGGCCGCACACGCGAGCGCGCCACCGCACGCGCCGAGAAACCGGCGCCGGTCCAGCCGGGTGCTCAGCGCGGCGGCGCGTGCGTCTGCCGAGTCTCCCGACGCGTGGGTCATCGCGATTCCACGAAGTCGAGCAGCGACGCGCGCTGCGCGGGCGAGAGCGCAGCAAAGCGAGTTCGCGCGCCAAGCGCCTCGCCGCCGTGCAGAAGGATCGCCTCTTCAACGGACCGCGCGCGGCCGTCGTGCATCAGGAACGCCTGTCCGTTGAGAAACTGCTTCATCAGACGAAGGCCCCAGAGTGGCGTCGTGCGCCATTCACGCCCGTTCGCCGAGCCGTCGGGACGGTTGTCGGCGAGCGCGTCCCCCATGTCGTGCAACAGCAGATCGGAGTAGAGCGTCACGGTCTTGTTGGCGAGGGCGGCCACCGGATGCGCGCCGGTCGTCAGCGTCGGGGTGTGGCAGGCGGCGCAGCCGACCGACGCAAACAACGCAGCGCCCTCGATCCGCGCCGCCGTCTGGGCGCCCGGCGCCGGCGGCGCGAGTGCGCGGATGTAGTGCACCACGGCCTGCACCGTGGACGCGGGAATCTCCGGGTCCGGTGCCGCGTCGACCGCCTCGACCGGAACCGACGATGCCGGATTCCGGTTCTCGATTGCACGAAAGTCCGACGTGATGCCGATGTCCTGATGGTACGCCTCGACCGTCTGCTGCAGCAGCGTGGATGTCTGGGCCTTCCGTCCGAAGCGACCGAGTACCAGTCCTGTACCCGCGCCCGGTTCTCCCGCGGGAACGTAGTCGGCGGCGTACACCCAGTTCGGACGCCCCGAGATGCCGTCGCCATTGACGTCGTTCGGATCCGCAAGCGCCAGGATCGTCGCCTCGGGAATCGCCTCGATCAGACCGACGCCGAACACGGGCGGCGGAAGTCGGCGCGAGACCGCCACTCCCGTCGGTACGCGCTCAGGCTCTACGCCCGGCGTCGCCTTGTCCTGGATCTGCGGGCCGCCGAGGTGCGAGAGGAACCCGTCGGCTTCGGATCCGATGCGATCGAGCGAGTTCTCCGGGCGACCGCGCCCGTCGCCGCTGTGGCAGGCCGCGCACGACACGTTGTTGAAGATCGGGCCAAGGCCCGACGCGGCACTGAACCGACGCCCGAACTCGGCGTCGCCGCGCACGAACGCCGAGCGCTCCGCCGCCGTGAGGCCCTCGAGCGGCGCATCGAGCAGGTCGGCATCCGACGGCGCGCTCGTGAGCAGGTCGCTGCACGCCACGAGGCCGGCCGCCGCCAGCATCGCCAGCGCTGCACCCCGACGGGCGCGGATTGCGTCACCCAAGAAAGTTAGCACGTCCTAACTATTACATTCCTCCGTACTAATATCAAGCGGGCGCTAGCTTTCGGGCCGATGACGCCGACTTTCGCGCGCATTGGCGCCGCCGTTCCGGCCGCTGTGTCGCTCCCCCTGATCCTCGATGGAGAACACCGACATGATCGACTCGCCCCTGCGGCCTTCGGCTCGCCAAGCGGCCATCGCCCTCATTGCCGGCTTCGCCGCCGCGACCGGCACACTCGGCGCGCAGGCCCGTGACCCGCACACCGCGATGCCTGAGCGGCCGACCGTATCGATCCACGCCGGAACGGTCGCCCGCGGATGGCTCGAGTTCGAGAGCGGCATCCAGGCCGACCGGGGCCCGGGGCCGGCGCGCGCGACGATCGTCACCACGGCGGCCAAGATCGGGCTGACCGACCGCACGCAGTTCACGTTCCTCACCAGCGCGGTCGATCCGCGCGGTGGCGGCGGCGGCATCGGCGACTTCGCGGCCGGCGTGAAATGGCGCCTCGCCGACGGCCACGCGGTGCTCGGCGACTTTGCCCTCCAACCCGTGCTCAAGGCGCCGACGGGTTCGGCCGCGCGCGGAACCGGCACCGGGACGACCGACGTATCCCTGTATGCGTACTCGAGCCGAGACATCGGGTCGCTGCATCTCGACGTGAACCTCGGGTATACCGCGCGGAGCGGCGGCTCCGCCGCCGCGCCGGGCGACGCGTTCCTCTGGTCGGGCGCGTTCAGCGGCTCACTGAGCGGCGACCTCGGCTGGGCGGCGGAGCTGTTCGGCTATCCGGGGATGAACGGCGCGCGAACGGCAGTCGGCGTTCTGGCTGGCCCGTCGCTGGCGATCCGGAATTGGATCGTGGTGGACGGCGGGGTGATCGTGCCGGTGACCGGTGGCCTGCCTCGGTCGGTGTACCTCGGCGCCACGTACAACGTCGGCCGCGTGTACTGAACCAGCTACGGGATCCGCCCGACCTCGCGCGACGCCGGGTCGGCCGATTCGCGAATGATGAACCGCGCCGGCGCGCCGATCGGCAGCCACTTCGTACCCCCCGTCTGCGTCAGCACATCGGGCATCGGGTGGAGAAAGCGCCCCGCGACGTTCAGCGTGTCGAGCGCGATGACGGTCTCGAGGTCGCCCATCTCGCGAATGTGGCCGCCTGTGCGCGCCACGGAATCATCGAAGTTGATCGCGACGTCGTTGCGCGAGACGCCGACGCCGGGGATCACGACCGATGCGCCCACCAGCAGCAGGTCGTACGCCCCGCCGCGGTTGAACGGCAACGACTCGTAGGCGCGCGGGTCGGCCCGCTCGTACGCGCCGGTGGCGATCGCCTCCAGCACACCGAGGATCGCCGCGGCGTTGTAGGTGCGGAGCCGCTGCTTCTGCGGGTCGCCGGGCAGGGCCCCGCTCTCGATGAGCACCGTGCTCGTGCCCCACGCCTGCATCAGGTCGCCGAATGCCCGCGGGTTGAACGTGTCGTCGTATTTGGCGATGCGCCCGGCGATCGCGTTCCCGAAGTCGAGCGCCAACCACGCGGCCACGTGCCGCGCGCGGGTGCGCGCGGGGCCGTAGCTCTTGGACTCGTCGGCCGCGGGCGGCAGTAGCGCGATCGCCGCCTGCTCACCGCTGCCCGCGCGCGTCCGCGCCCCCTGGTCGTGCAGGTTGAAGCCGAAGTGCGGCTCGATGCGGTCGCGCACCGCCTTGAGCGTGCGCGCCTCCGGGGAAGAGAGCCGTCGCACGTCGCGATTGATGTCGATCCCGGCCGCGTTCTCGCGCTGGAAGATCTCCGCCCCATCCGGATTCAGCATCGGGAGGAACGTGACCGTGAGGTCACGGGACAACCGGTCGCGCAGCGCATTGGGTTCCGACGACGCGAGGAAGGCAAAGAGGTCGGCGAGCGCCATGGTGGCCGTGGCTTCATCGCCGTGCATCTGGGACCACATGAACACCTTCACGGGGCCACGACCAAAGGTCAGCGTGCGCAGTTCGCGCCCCTGCAACGATCGCC
>CAZLAU010000096.1:0-10841 GCA_964557615.1 uncultured Gemmatimonas sp. | reverse complement strand
GCGACGCCGATCCGCTGGGGGAGCGCGAGTTCGCTCTACTTCCGGATGGTCGAACGGATGAACTGCGTTCAGAACCAGGTGACGATCGCGAACCGGGTGCTGATGCGGAACAAGGTGGCGGCGTTCATCATCACCGGCGGCCAGGACAACGTGCAGGGCGTGGCGGGGCAGATGCTCGGGTTCTTCGGCGAGATCGGCTGCCACTTTCCGCAGTTCCCGTACATCGCGCACTCGCGCGGCTGGACCGCGGAGGACATGGAGAACAACATCGACGTGGTGAAGCACAGCACGGAGCTTCGCGACGGCGCCAAGGCCCTCGCGGCGCGAGCCATCGATCACGCCCAGCTATTGCTCGACCACGAAGAGGCGCCACACACGATGGAGCGTGGCGGGCGGAAAGCGCACCGACTGGTTCTGGAGGACCTCGGCGAGGACCGGGCGCCGGCCGGACACCCGGGCCCGTGACTCACGGGTGACTGTCGTTCATCCGCGTGAAATCAATGCCGCTCGCGTGGCACGCGACGCACGCACTCCCCTTGCCGCTGATGCCGATCTGCGTCGCCCCGCCGGGTGCGTAGTACGCCCACAGCCACCCGCCGGCCGCATTCGGTGAACCCCGGACTTTCATCATCACCGCGTAGCGGTTGAGCGTTCCGCCGACGATCAGTTCCTTCACGATGAGCGCCGAGTCGGGAAAGCTCGCGCCGGCGCGTACCTTGCCGGCGGCATCGAGCTGCGTGGCCGCCAACGCGTTGTACCGCGTGCGTAGCATCGCCTCGGCGTGCCCGGAGCCAGCGGACCGGAGGAGCGTGTCCGACCGGTTGCGATAGTACGTCCAGCCGCCGGGGGCGCGCGCCAGCGCGCTCACCTCGGCATCGGATATTGCAGCGGTGTCGTTGCCGGGCGGGGCCGACGGCGCCGCGCCCGCCCCGCACCCGGACAGCAGGAAGGCGAGCGCCAGACGCGTCGACGTTCCGCCAAACCAGCGGGTCATCGGGCACCCGGCGCCACGAGTTGCCGCGCGGCCGCGAGCGCGGAATCGAGGAACGACCGCACCTGTGCCGCCTGGGCCTCTGCGTCGCCCGTCACCCGCGACGCCGGCAGCACCGCGCCGATCCACTCGTGCGTGTGCCACGATCCGCCGCCGGCCAGCGACGCCGTGAGCTGCTCCTTCCGCGGCTGGGGATGCGCGTTCACGTAGAAGTACGGCTCGTCATAGTAGTGATCGCCGCCGACCATTCCCGCGCCGGTGGAGGCGTCCCGCCCGATCGTCACCAGCGTCGCGATGTCGAAGTGGTGCGGCCACAGCCGCACTTCCGATGCGCCGGCCACCGTGCGCGCGACGCGCTCGAGTTCGAGCGATGCGTTGCCGAACCATCGCGCCAGCTCGGCAAGCGCGTCCGCGTCGGCGGTCGTGAACGAAGCGCCCGACGCCACGGCGTGCGCAGGAATCTCATAGTGCCGCGCGAGCGTGAACCGCCCCGCCTCGAGCCCCTCGGCCGCGAGGGCGGTGATCAGCGCATCGGACGCCCCGACAATGGTCTTCCCGTTGAGCGGAATGGTCGCGACCGCGGCACCGTCTCGCAGCACGAGCAGGGTGAGATCGGCAATCCGCAGCCCCACCGCGACGGCGCCCGACCGTGCGGTCACGGCGCGCGACTCCAGCGCTCCAAGCACGTCGTTCCAGCCGAGGTTGGTGTGACTGTCATCGGCCTCGGGACGCAGGTACGAAATGCCAAGCGCCGTGGCGAACTGCGCCGCATGATGTGCCTGGCGGCGTGCGTCACCGAGCGCGGCGGCTCGTGCTGGCGTCGTGTGCTGCCATCGTCCGGAACGGGAATTCATCGGGACCTCTCGTGACGTCGTCGCCCGCCCCGGGGAACTGCGCTGGGCGGTTCCGGATATATTCGCCGCAGCTGTCCCCGGTTCCTGCGGCACGAAGCCCATCACGGAGGTGCAGGCTTGATCCGTCCCCACGTCAGACACGCGCTGGTGCTTGCGGCGGCGCTCGGCGCCGCATCAGCGCTCGCAGGCGCCCAGGCGCGCCCGGGCGCCCTCGGTCCGAAGGACGGGCCGCTCGTTCCACCGAACGACACGGGACGCGTCGCCATCGGCACGATGGCGCCCGACTTCACCCTCGAGACCAAAGACGGCGGCACCGTCACGCTCTCACAATTCCGGGACCGGAAGAACGTCGTTCTCGTGTTCTACCGGGGACACTGGTGACCGTGGTGCACAGATCAGCTCGTGGAGCTGAAAGCCCTGCTGGACGAGAATCGCAAACGGGACGTCGAGCTGATTGCGCTGTCGGTTGACACGCGCGAACAACTGCAGACCATGGCGGACAAGATCGTGAAGGGTGGCGCCAGGCCCGACTTCACCTTCCTGTCCGATCCCGGGCACCGCGTCATTGACCGCTATGGCCTCCTCAACATGGACAACTCCCGGGGCATACCGCACCCGACGACGTACGTCATCGACCGGAAAGGAGTCGTGAAGTGGAAGTTCACGGAAGTGAATTACAGGATCCGGCCGACCAACCAGATGATCCTCGACGCCCTGGCGAAAATCGGCCCGGGCTAGCGAGCCGGCGCCGCTGGCTGCTGGCCGTCGCGATCGTCCCGGTTGCGATGGCGGCACTGTACGGGCTGTATCGCGTTGGACTGGCCACGGCGCCACCGCGCGCCGCGGCCGGTACGCCCGCCGCGGAGTTCTCGGCGTTCACGCTGGACGCCACGCCGGTCGTCCGGACATTCAACGATTATCGCGGCTCGCCAACATTGCTCAACGTGTGGGCCACGTGGTGCGACCCGTGCCGTGAGGAGATGCCGAGCATGCAGCGGCTGTACGACGCGTATCGCGATCGCGGGCTCCGGATGGTGGCGGTGAGCATTGACGACCGCGGCACGGAAGCGCTGATTCGCGACTTCGTGGCCGAGTACGGGCTGACGTTCGACATCCTGCACGATCGTGAGTCGGCGATCATGACGTCGTATCAGGTTCGCGGCGTTCCACAGACGTTCCTGATCTCGTCGGGCGGCGAGATCGTCGCGACGAAGTTCGCGGCCGACTGGATGGCGCCCGAGAACCGGCAACTGGTCGAGGCGATCCTTCCCCCAACCGGGACACGGTAGATGCGCAAACTCCCTGGGTTGCTCGCAGCAATCGTCGCGGCAACGCCGTTCGCCGCAGCGGCGCAAGGCTACCCGTTCAGCCAGCGCTCGACGCTCTCGCAGATGGTGGCGTTCACGGAGATCACGGTCTCGTACGGCCGGCCCGTGGCCCGCGGGCGCACCCTCTTCGCCGATTCGGGGCTCGTTCCCTACGGGAAGATCTGGCACCCCGGCGCGGATTCCGCGACGCGCGTCACGTTCAGCCGCGACATCCAGCTCGAAGGACGCACCGTGAAGGCGGGCACGTACTCACTCTGGCTGATTCCCCGCGGCAACGCGCCGTGGACGCTCATCGTGAGTTCGGCCGGTCACGTCTTCCATACGCCGTATCCCGGCGAGGACAAGGACGCCCTCCGCGTGGACCTCACGCCCGAGCGCACCGCGCACATGGAAACGATGGCGATCTATTTCCCCGTCGTGCTCCGCGATGACGCGGTGATGCGCATCCACTGGGGCGAATGGGCGCTGCCGGTCCGGCTCAAGGCCACGTACCGTCCGCCGGAGTTCCGTTAGCAAGCGAGGGCGGCGGCGCGCTCCGCGCGCCGCCGCCCCAAGCCACCTACTGGCGCGGCATCCCGAAACAATAGTAGAGGCCGGCGCCACCGCTCGACACGAGATTCTGCTGGCTGCACCCGCGCGAGTTGTGCGCCGAGTTCCACGACGTGGGATTCTCGCCACCACCTTGCCGATCGTGGTGCCCCACGCGAACCGACCCCGCTCCGTTCCCCTTCCAGTTGCTGCAGTTGTCGTAGCCGTCGGCCGTGAACAGCGTGCCGTCGAGGTTCGATCCGGTCATCACGTCGTGCGTGTTCGGGGTATCTCCACGCCCGTTCACCATCATGCCCTTCTCGGTGAGCGAGTTCTCTTTCGAGAGCTTGTTGTTGTCGCTGTGCAGGTCGGCGACGTTGTCGGCGACCTTGACGCCCTTCGCGTTGAACCACGGTCCGCGACCGATGCGGTCGCGGGCGTTCACGGCCGGCTTTCCGGCCTCGGCCGCCACGCTCAGGTACGCGCGCCACTGGAGGCCACTCGCGGCAGGATTGGCCGCGACGGCCAGGTCCGTGCATCGCTTGTCGGCGCCCTCGATGCCACCGAGGTTCGCGCCGTCGCCGGAGCCGGCGCTCGTGATGAAGAAGCTCATGGCGGGCTGCTGCGGCGCGTGCGCTCCCATCAGGAGCACGCTCGCGGCCAGGGGAATCAGTCGCTTCATGACAATCCTCGTCGGGTGGAGGTTCGGGGGTTCTGAAGTACAATGGCACGCTGCGCCCGCCGGGCGCCAGCGACCGTGTTGCTCCGGACGGTCGCAATCGCGCAGCGAATCGCACGTCCCTCACCCCTGCGGGCCGGCAGTGACGCGATTCAAGCCACCGGCGACGGCGAATGGGAGACGGCGCGTGACGGGAACGCCCGCCGCCGGGTAAGGCAGGTGTAATGACAGGGACACCGGCGACACCCCCCCTTCACCGGCCCTCGCGGATCGCGGCAATCACCGCGGCCGTGATTGCGGTCGCGTGCAGCGGCGGCGGCGGCGATTCGTATCCGACCAATCCGACCGGCAATACCGGCAATCCAGGCAATACCAATCAGACCATTGCCAGCGTGTCGATATCTGGGAACGTCACCACAGTGGCCGTGGGTGCCAGCGTGACGCTCACTGCGGTCGCCCAGAACTCGACGGGCACCATCGTACCGGGCACGTTCACCTGGAGTTCGAGCAACACCGGATTCGCCACCGTCGGCGCATCTACCGGCATCGTGACCGGGGTCGCCGTGGGAACCGCCACCATCACGGCGTCGGCCGGCGGCTTCAGCGGCACGCGGGTGATGTCGGTGACGAGCGCGTCGGGTGGCGGTGGCGCGCCTCCGCTCGCGGCCACCATCACGATGCCGGGCACGGAGTTCGTACCAAATGCAGTGACGATCGGCGTCGGGGGCACGGTGACGTGGGTGTTCACCGCGGAAGCCCACAACGTCGGCTTCAGCGGCGGCACCGGGGCGCCCGCGAACATCCCGAACACGACCAACGCGTCCGTCTCACGGACGTTCACCACCGCGGGAACGTTCACCACCGTGTGCACGCTGCACGCGGGAATGACAGGGGTTGTCACCGTGCAGTGAACCTGCCGGTGATGTGTGGGGCAGGCGGCGGCTAACGGGATCTGGCACCCGTTAGCCGCCGTTTGGTCTTCGCCCCTGATGCCGGATTGCCGCCCGCGAGGCGAAGGTCAGCCCGTGAGCTTGGCGTCCATCGCCAGCCGGTAGCGCTGCAGGTACTGCAGGTCGTCGCTGTCGAGCCGGATCAGGTACACGGAACCATTGCCGAACCCGATCAGTCGGGCCTTCGCCGGGAGGGCGACGCGACCAATGACTCGGCCGGTTGCGTCAAACACGTCGTACAGCGGCACGGTGTCGCCCGGCTTGTTGGTGCGGAGCACCCAGACTTCGCCGTTCGGGCGGGTGGTTGCCGCGTTGGACAGGAACGGCGGCATGAACTCCGGCCAGTCGGTGAGGGGCGGCAGGTCGACGTTCCCGCCGCCTCCCATGCTGACCGAGCGCTGGGGGCCGCTGCCGTTGTCCGTCACCATCATGCGGATTCCGCCCGCCGCGGCGCGCTTCCGCTGTTCCTCGACCTCCTTCTTGACCGCGTTGTCGACGCGGATCTTGTCGTACGTCACGGGGGCGCCGGCCTTCACGGTGCGATTGGGGCCGTACACATCGAGCCGGTACTCGGGCGAACGGACCACGGCCACGCGCCCGTCCGGCAACACCGCCCAGTCATCGCGCGGCACGAGCGGGTTCGCGCCGCCCACCATCACGCGCATGTTCCCGCCGCCTCCGCTCACCTGCGTATTGGCCTTGGCGAGCCGCACCCACGCCACAGTGTCGCTGCGCGACGTCGCACGATCGAAGCGCATGACAGGCGCCGAGTCGGCCGACACCGGCCCGTCCGGCCCGAAGGCAATTGCCGACCCTTCGTAATAGATGTTGCCGCGCGCATCGCTCGCCCGCGGTGGCGAGAGCTGCATCGTCATGCCGCCGCGCCCGCCGCCCATCACCACGCGTCCGCCGCCACCGCGGCCGGCTTCACCGCGGCCGGCCTCACCGCGCCCCTCGCCGGAACGCACGACCTCGCCGCGGCCGCCGCGCCCACCCTCGGCATCACCGCCCGCCCGCGCTCCCGTTGCCTCCAGGCGGAAATCGCGTCCCGTCTTGCCGTCCGGCAGGATCGTCAGGTACCGCGAGTTGCCGATGTCGAACAGCGCCGACGTGTCGCCCGGAAGCGGCACGATGCGGTACGGCAGGGCGTACTCGCCTGGCCCCTGACCCTCACGCCCGACCTTCACCGACGAGCCCGAGCGGAGGTCGATCAGCTGCAGCGTCTTGTCGCGCGCGTCGGCAACGAGCACACGACCGTCCTTGAGTTCCCGCACGCCGCTGATGGACGTGAACGGCTCGGCGTACTCGACGTCCGGCTTGGCGAGCGCAAGCGGTTTCTGCGCAGCCGCGAACGCTGGCGCCGTTGCGAGCACAGCGAAAGTGACGGAAGCGATTCGATTCATGGTATGTAGGGGGATGAGGCCGGTGCGGTACCCGCTAGCCGGACGTGAGATGCCGGAAACTACATTCTTTGTCCCCGACGGCCCCCGCCGGGGTTTCCTTGCCACGGTGCTTGCGGCGTCGCTTGCGGCGTCGCTTGCCGCGTCGCTGGCGTGCGCCGGGGGCGGCCAGCCTGGCGCCGCGAGCGGCGAGCCGGCCGCGCCACAGTCGGTGCTGACCTCGGTGTCCATCGCCCCGCAGGCCGGCGGCAGCGCGACGCTCACGGCCGGTGCGTCGGTACAACTCACCGCTACCCCGCGCGACCAGTCCGGTACGGCGGTCTCGGCCACGGTCTCGTGGAGCAGCTCGGCCGCGACCGTCGCGAGCGTATCCCCAACCGGACTGGTGAACGCGATTTCCGTCGGCTCCGCCGTGATCACGGCGACGGCAACGGCGGGCAGCGTCACGGTCACGGCCACGTTCGCCATTTCGGTCACCCCGCCCCCGGCGGTCCTCTCGTCGGTGACGATCTCGCCCGCAACAAGTTCGGTGCAGGTCGGCGCCACGCTGCAGCTCACGGCCACGCCGCTTGATCAGGCAGGATCCGCCATCGCCGCCGCGGTGGCGTGGAGCAGCACGGCCGCCGGGGTCGCCACAGTGTCGGCAAGCGGTCTCGTGACCGGGGTTGCCGTCGGGTCGGCGACCATCACCGTGCAGGCCACGGCCGGTGGCGTGACCGTGAGTGCGACCCGCACGGTCTCGGTCACGGCGGCGCCTCCGGTGCTCACGGCGGTGACGGTCAGCGCCCCGTCCACGGTGGTGAACACGGGCGGCACGCTCCAACTGAGCGCCGTCGCCCGCGACCAATTCGGCGCCGTGCTGCCGGCAACAATCGCGTGGACGTCGGCGAACGCGGCGCGCGCGACCGTTTCGGCCTCCGGGCTCGTGACCGGCGTGTCGGCCGGCCCGGTGACGATCTCCGCAACCGCAACTGCCGGCGGCGTCCTCGTTACCGGGACGCTGGCGATCACCGTCGAGGATCCGCTCGTCCTGACGTCCGTCGTGGTCACCGGTCCGTCCACGAGCGTCACCGTCGGTCAAACGCTGCAGCTCTCCGCGTCGCCGCGCGACCAGAATGGCGATCCGATCGGCGCTACAGTCGCGTGGAGTTCCGGCGCCACCGGCATCGCCACCGTGAATGCGACGGGGCGGGTCACCGGCGTCGCGGCGGGAACCGCAAATATCACGGCACTCGCGACCCTGGGAAGTGCGACGGCCTCGGCGTTCCTCACGATCACGGTGAACGCGCCAGCGTTTCCAGCGAGCGCGACCGTTACCACGCCGGGGCTTTCGTTCTCGCCCGGAAGCGTGGACATCGCCGTCGGTGGCACCGTGACGTGGACGCTGTCCGGCGTGCCGCACAACGTCACGTTCGATCCGAACGTGGGCCGGCCGCCCGACATCGCGACCGGCACCGGCAGCGAGGCACGGACATTCAACACGCCGGGCACCTTCGGCTACCAGTGCACGCTGCACGGCGGCATGACCGGCACGATCATCGTTCACTAGGGCTCGCCGAAACACGACGGCGGCGGAGCCAGAGGCTCCGCCGCCGTGCGTCCGCCCCGCCGGCTACTCCTCGGAGGTCAGTTCCAGCACGTCGCCGGCCGCCGGACCGCCGGCGTCATCGTCCGCACCGTCCTCGCCGTCGCCGTCGTCCGGAATGACGCGCGCCACCGCGGTCACGAGGTCGCCCGCTTCCAGGTCCATGAGCTTCACACCCTGGGTGTTGCGGCCGGCAACGCGAACGCCGCTGACGGGGGCTCGGATCGTCTGTCCCGTCTTGGTGATCAGCATGATCTCATCCTCGGGCAGCACTTCCAGCAGCGCCACGACGTCGCCGGTCTTCTCCGTGCGGTTGACCGTCTTGATGCCCTTGCCCCCGCGCTTCTGCACGCGGTACTCCTCGATGTTCGAGCACTTCCCGATCGCGTGCTCGCAGACGACCATCAGCGTGGCGTCGCGCTTGATCACGACCATGCCGATCACCTCGTCGCCGTCGCCAAGCTCGACGCCCTTCACGCCGGTGGTGTCACGGCCCATCGGCCGCGCGTCCTGCTCGTGGAACCGCACGCTCATGCCGTGCCGCGTGGCGATCACGATGTCGTTCGTGCCGCTCGTCACCTTGACGTCGATGAGCTCGTCGCCGTCGGTGATCTTGATGCCCTTCACGCCGGTCACGCGGACGTTCGAATACTCGGACAACGCCGTCTTCTTGACCATGCCGTTCCGCGTGCAGAACATCAGGAACTCGTCGTCGGTGAACTCCTTCACCGGCACCATGGCCTTGATCAGCGTGTCCGGCGTGACGTTGATGAGGTTGATGATCGGCTTGCCCTTGGCCGCGCGGCCCGCCTGCGGGATCTCGTGCACCTTGAGCCAGAAGCAGCGCCCGTCCTGGGTGAAGCAGAGGATGTAGTCGTGCGTCTGCGCCACGAAAAGGTGCTCGACGAAATCCTCTTCCTTGAAGTCGGCGCCGACGATGCCCTTGCCGCCGCGGCGCTGCTTGCGGTACGTCGAGATGGACGTGCGCTTGATGTATCCCGTGTGCGTGATCGTGACGACCATCTCCTCGTTCGCGATCAGGTCCTCGACCGACAGCTCGCCCTCGTCGCTCGTGATCTCGGTGCGCCGCTTGTCGCCGTACGAGTCCACGATCTTCGCCAGCTCGTCCTTCATCATCTGCATCCGCTTCGGCTTGGACTCGAGCAGCGCCGCCAGCTCCGCGATCAGCGCGTGCACCTCCCGCAGTTCCTCCTCGAGCTTCTCGCGCTCCAGGCCCGTGAGCTTGGCGAGCCGCATGTTGAGGATCGCTTCCGCCTGCTTGTCGCTCAGCTTGAACCGCTTGCGCAGCTCCGCCGACGCGCTCTCCGTGTCCTTCGCGGCACGGATGACCTTGATCACCGCGTCGATGTTGTCGACGGCGATCTTGAGGCCCTCCAGGATGTGCTCGCGTTCGCGCGCGCGGTCGATGTCGTACTGCGACCGGCGGACGATCACCTCGTGCCGGTGATGGATGAAGTGGAGCAGCGCCTCGCGCATCCCCATCACGCGCGGCACGAGCCGGCGCGTCGTCGGGTCCGGCACGAGCGCGAGCATGATCACGCCGAACGTGCTCTGCATCGCGGTGTGCTTGTAGAGCTGGTTCAGCACCACCCGCGGGATCGCGTCGCGCTTGAGCTCGATCACGATGCGCGTTTCCGTCGTGGATTCGTCGCGGAGGTCGCTGATCCCCTCGAGCTTCTTGTCCCGCACGAGCTGCGCGATCGACTCGACCAGCGACGCGCGATTCACCTGGTACGGCAGCTCGGTGACCACGATCTGCGCCTTGCTGCCTTTCTCGTTCTCCTCGATCACCGCGCGCGCGCGCATCACGATGCGCCCGCGGCCGGTCTCGAGGTAGTCCTTGATGCCGGCGGTGCCGTACACATAGGCGCCGGTCGGGAAGTCGGGACCCTTGATGTGCTTGCGCAGCGCCGTCGCGTCGGCCGACGGATCGTCGATCAGCGCCATCACGGCGGCCGAAATCTCGCGCAGGTTGTGCGGCGGGATGTTCGTCGCCATTCCCACCGCAATGCCGCTCGACCCGTTCACCATCAGGTTCGGGAGGCCGCTCGGAAGGACGGTCGGCTCTTCGAGACGGTCGTCGTAGTTCGGGACGTAGTCGACCGTGTTCTTCTCGATGTCCGAGAGCATCTCGGTCGCGATGCGCGTGAGCCGCGCCTCGGTGTACCGGTACGCGGCGGCGCTGTCGCCGTCCATCGAGCCGAAGTTGCCCTGTCCGTCCACCAGCGGATACCGCAAGGAAAAGTCCTGCACCATCCGGACCATCGCGTCGTACACCGCGCTGTCGCCGTGCGGGTGATACTTGCCGAGCACGTCGCCGACCACGGTCGCGGACTTCTTGTAGCCACGGCCGGGTACGAGGCCGAGCTCGTTCATCGCATACAGAATCCGGCGGTGCACCGGCTTCAGGCCGTCGCGCACGTCGGGCAAGGCGCGACTGACGATGACGCTCATCGAATAGTTGATGAACGACTCTCTGATCTCGTCGTCGATGAGCCGCGGAAG
>CAZLAU010000095.1:0-10918 GCA_964557615.1 uncultured Gemmatimonas sp. | reverse complement strand
GTCTTTCCGATGCACGACTCCTGCAATCAGCATCCGATCCCTCCTTTGAGAAGTGTTCGAGGAATGCGCGACATGAAATCACCCCGCCGTCAATCCATGACGCTCGTTGCGATTGCAGCGGCGTCGCTCACGCTCGGGTGCACGAGCGAGAAGATCGTGTACCGGAGCGGAACGAACTTCGCGGCGCCGCCGGCGGCCGCGGCCAACTTCATCGGCTACTACGATGAAGACAACAAGCAAACCGTGTGTGGTTCGTGCCACATCGAGAAGCAGGTGAAGTGGCAGACCACCAAGCACGCCAGCGCCTGGAGCGACCTGCAGGCCAGTGGCGCCGCGAAGGGCTACTGCGAAGCGTGTCACAGCGTCAATGACAAGGGGAACGCCGCGACTGACACGACAGCGGGGTACCGCTCAACGAAGAGCGCTCGGTACCACGACGTGCAGTGCGAAAGCTGCCACGGCGCCGGACTGACTCATGCCAGTGCGCCGAACAGCTCGAATCGCCCACTTGCGTCGATCAAGGCCGACACGAACGCGACCGACGGCTGCGGCGAGTGCCACAGCGGCACGCACAATCCGTTCGCCGAAGAGTGGAAGCTGTCCGGGCACGCCAAGACGGTCGAAGCGTCGCACAACAGCACGGATCCGTACTGCCAGAGCTGCCACACGGGACAGGGGGCACTCCTCACTTGGCAGAAGGGCGGCAACTACGCCGAGAAGAATGGCACGAAGCTCGACGTCACCTGCGCCACGTGCCACGATCCGCACGGTTCGGATTTCCCGGCGCAGCTGCGGTTCTCGCTCAACGCGGCAAACGTCGATGAAAACCTCTGCATCAAGTGCCACCAGCGGCGCGCCACAGTCGGTGAGGTGACTACCCGCAACAGCGCCCACTCGCCCGAGGGCCCGACGCTGCTCGGCCTCGCCGGATGGTTCCCGCCTGGGATGGCGGCAAGCGACTCGATCATCGGCTCGCACGGCGTCCCGTCGAAGAACCCGAAGCTTTGCGCCGGCTGCCACGTGCAGCGGTTCCAGGGCACCGACCCGACCACGAATCAGCAGGTATTCAGCACCGGGCACCGGTTCCTGGCCACGCCGTGCGTCGGCTCGAACGGCCTCCCGACGGCCGACCAGAACTGCGCGGTGTCGGCGATGACGTTCCGGTCGTGCGTCGCGACTGGCTGCCACGCCAGCGAAAGCGTCGCCCGGAGCGCGTTCAACACGGCCAACTCACGGATCGCCAACCTCGTGACGCAGGCCAACGCGCTGATCACGCAGATCAAGGCCGGCCCGAAGGCCACCGAGTGCACGTACTCGGCCAGCAAGCCCTACAGCTCGTGCATGGGCACGCAGTTCAACATCAGCGTCGCGACCAGCGGCGGTGCGGCCACGCACAACCCGTTCCTCACCGAGCAGCTGCTCATCGCCAGCATCAACCAGCTGAAGAAGGACTACAACCTCACGGTGTCCGCCGATCTTGACCTGACTCCCATGTTCAAGCTGCCCGGGTTCACGAAGGTCGCCGCCGGCGGAGGCGGCAAGTAGCCGGGCTGACTGCCGGGCCGCGCAGAGCTATGATTGCAGCGCGGGATCGGATGGCCGCCTTCGGGGGTCGCCGGTCCCGCGCTGACTGCTACCCGGGAATGTCGCGATGATCGAGCGTCTCTTTCTCGCCTTGCAGCAGGGTGCGGCGTCGCCGTTTGCCGGCGAGGGTGCGCCGCCCGTGGCGCCGGCTGTCGAACCGACCGCGAAGCTGTTCCGGTTCCTGTTCTCCACGGTGCCGCAGTGGGTGCAGATCGCCGGCATCCTGATTGGCGGTCCGGTCGCGATCATCGTTGCCTGGCAGGTCTGGAAGCACCGCTTGCGCATCTGGGCGTGGTTCACCGCCCGGTCGCGACTCCAGAAGGCGGGCCTTGTCGGAGCCATCGGCGCCGCCGGCCTCGTGGCCGCCGGCGCCGGGCTGTACAACTACAACTATGTCATGCACAACAACGATTTCTGCTCGTCCTGCCACATCATGGACAACGCGTGGAATCGTTTTCAGGTCAGCGCCCACAAGGAGCTGAACTGTCACACCTGCCACCGCCAGCCCATCTGGGTGAGCACGAAGGAACTCTACTGGTGGGTCCTCGAGCGCCGAATGGCGGTGCCGGCGCACGACAAGGTCCCGACCGCGATCTGCTCGGAATGCCACGTGCAGGCCGCCGTCGACACCTCGCGCTCGAACGTGATGCGCACGGCCGGGCACGTGCTGCACCTCAACTCCGACTCGTCCGCGCTGGCGAAGGTCGAATGCACGTCGTGCCACGGGCGCGATTTCCATCTCTTCCAGCCCAACAACGCCACCTGCGCGCAATCCGGATGCCATACGGGAACGCAGGTGAAGCTTGGCGCGATGTCGCAGTCGCGGTTCCTCCATTGCACCACCTGCCACAACTTCCGAACGCGCGTTCCCGACGCGGCCACCGAGGCCGATGCCAAGAAGGCGGTGACGCCGGGAGCGCTGGGTTGTTCGGCGTGTCACCAGATGTCCGAGCAGGTATTGCGATGGGACATCGCGGCCGACCCGCATAAAGGCACGTGCGGCTCCTGCCACGACCCGCACAAGCAGGAACAGCCGCGCGACGCGTTCACGAGCTGCGTGAACTGCCACGCGTCGGCGGATACGCTCACCGCGTTCCATCGGGGACTCGGGGCGCACGCCCTCGACCAGTGTGGCGCGTGTCACCAGGCGCACAGCTGGAAGGTGAAGGGCAACGACTGCCTCGCCTGCCACAAGAACATCTACGATGCGCGGCCGGGCTTGCGCCGCCCGGAAACGCCGGAGGCGCCACCGGCGCGTTCCGTGCCACGCGCGCCGGCGCACCAAGTACCGTCGGTGCCGCCGACTCCGGGCCCAGCCACTCACGGCCCTCCGACCAGGCCCCCGGCCCCCGGCATCATCCATCCGGCGGCCAACGTGAGCCGGGTCGGAGTCGCACGTCGCATCGCGCCATCGCCTCGAAGGGCGGCACGATCGCAACGCTCGCCCCGCGCGACTGCGGTGGCCGTACAGGCGCCCGCTGCGCGGCCGGTATCGACCGACACGTCGTTCGCGCACTCGCGGCACCGCGACCTCGCGTGCACGGAGTGCCACGCCACGGCGGGATCCCACGGCAGGGTCCGGATCACCGCACCGCGCGACTGCCTCGCGTGCCACCACGGGTCAACGCAGAAGGCCACCTGCACCACATGCCACGCGGTGAGTACGCTCAGCGCAAAGCCGCAGGCGGTCCGGTTCACAGTCAGCGCCCGGGCCACGCCCGTAACCCGCAACACGCCGTTCGCTCACGCGAGGCACTCGCGGCTCGATTGCGTGCAGTGTCATGCACGCAACGACCGGCAGACGCCGACGGCGAAGACCTGCGCCGGATGCCACACCGAGCACCACGACGCAGCGCTCGACTGCGCCAGTTGTCATCCTACGGCCAAAGTGGGGCACGACCGCGTGGCCCACAACGGATGCGCGGGGTCGGGGTGTCACGATACGGCGCGCATCGCCGCCGCGCCTCCGCCGAGCCGCACGCTATGTCTCGCGTGCCACCAGGAGCAGAAGGCGCACTACGTAGCGGGTGACTGCGCGACCTGCCACGCCGTTCCCGGGCCCCCGCGGCCCCACAACGGCAGCGGCCGATGACGGCGACACGGGACCGCGCGCGAGCCGTTGCGCCGCGCACGATGCGTCTGGTGCCGTTGATCGCGGCCGTGTCGGCCTCGCTGCTCGCGGCCGCGCCGACGATCGCAGGCGCGCAGGGCATCCGCGTTTCGGGCACAACGTACATCCAGCTGGTCGAGCTCAGACCGCTGGTCACCGATTCCGCACCGGCGTCATCGATTGCCGGAACTGGCGAGTGGCGCACGACGACCGACGGCGTGCCGGCCCTGTGCCCGCTCAACTCGGCGTACTGCCGGTTCGAACGGTCGGGTCGACGGATGAGTGCGACCCCGGCGCTGCAGGACGTCACGATCGCCGGATGGGGATGGTCCCAAGGCCTCAGCTTCCACGCCAACGTCCGGGCCCGCACGCAGCTGGGTGGGGCCGCGTTCACGTTCCCACGCGCCGACGACAACTTCGACGTGCTCGCGGCGTACGCCGAGCTTGACCGTGGCCAGTGGCGCGGGCGGCTCGGAAGGCAATGGATCACGGGGGGACTGGGCGCGTACGACTTCGATGGTGCGAGCGCCGAGGCGCGTCGCGACGCAGTCTCCCTCGAGGGATGGGCCGGACGCGCGCTCATTGCGGGGCTGAACGAGCCGTACACGAGCGAGCAGCTCGCCGCCGTCGAAAACCTCGCGCCGTCGCAGGGCGGGTTGATCGCGGGCGGGCGGGCCCGGTGGCGCCCGGACGCGCTCGTCGCCGCAACGGCGATGTACCAGCGCGTGATCGCGGCGGATCGCAGCGGCCTGTATTCGGAACGCGCGGCGCTCGATGCGAGCGTCCGGCGATTCGGGGCGACGTTCGACCTCAACCTTACCTATGATTTTGCCGGCGACGACTGGAACGAGGCTCGGCTGCGCATCGGCGCGGGCGCGACCCGCGAGATTGGCGCCTCGCTCGAGCTGAGGCACTCGCAACCCTATTTCGAGTTGTGGACCATCTGGGGAGCGTTCGCGCCTGTCGGCTACGACGAGTCGCGCGCCACGCTCGACTGGCGCCCGAAGCGCGTGCCCGTGATGTTCGCCCTTCGCGGATCGTACCGCACCTATGCCGACGCGAGCGCCGGGTTCGACTTGCGCACCAATGGCTGGCGCGCCGGTGCCGACGTGATCTGGAACGCCGCCGAATCGCTGGGTGCATCGGCATCGTATGACGTGGACATCGGCAGCGGGGCGTCGAGCGAGGAGGCTCGTGTCGGCGTGCGCTGGATGCAGCCTGAAGGCGTCGCGCTGGCGGCGAATGCCACGGTGACCCAGAACATCTACGAGTTTCGCGTCGGCACGGGCCGCATCTACGGCCTCATGGCCAGCGGCTCGGTTCCCCTGCAACGCGACCTCCGGCTCGCACTCGACGCCGGGCTCTTCCAGCACACGCTGACAAACGGCGCCCCGGGACCCGACTGGACACAGCGCCGGGTTTCGGCCCGCTTCGAATGGACTGTCGGTCGCGACCCGGGCACCGGCGCAGGAGGCGCACCGTGACGAACGACGCGCTCGGCCGCCTCCTGCGACTCGGATGCTCCGTCCTGGTCGCATTGGCCGTCGGACTGCTCGTGCCGGCGGCTGCGACGGCGCAGGCGCCTGTGCAGGCGCGGACGCAGGCGCCCGCTCAAGGCTTCACGCACGCGAAGCACGCGAAACTGTTCCCGACCTGCGCCGGGTGCCACGCGGGCGTGCCGACCGGTGATGCGTCGCGCACCTTCCCGGCCGCGGCGTCGTGCGCATCGTGCCACGACGGCACCATCCAGCCGAAGGTGGCGTGGACACCGCGCGCCCCGCGCGGCGTCGGCCTGCTCGCGTATTCCCATCCGGTGCACGCGGGCAAGGCCCCAGCCGCGACGTGCGCCTCGTGCCACGCGACGGACGGGAGCACGACCTGGATGAACGTCAGCAAGGCCGCGCCCGAGACCTGCCAGTCGTGCCACGAGCACGCGGCACCCGCCCACCTTGCCGACGTCAGCAAGTGCAGCGTGTGTCACCGGCCGCTCACGGCGGCGGTCGGGCTGACGGACTCTGCCGTCGCAGCGCTGCCCAAGCCACCATCGCACGACGCGGTGCGTTTCGTCAGCACGCACGGCAGCTCGGCGACTGCGGCGGGGGCCAATTGCGCCACCTGCCACGCGCGGGAGAGCTGTGCGCGCTGCCACGTGGACGCGTCGCGGTCGCGGTCCATCCAGGCGCTCGGTGCCGACTCCCGCGTGGCGCGCGCGGTCGCCGGGAAGGCGCCGGCGTATCCCGCTCCGGCTGACCACGCCGGTCGCGAGTTCGACGTGACGCACGGCGCGGCCGCGCGGCTGCCGACGGCAACCTGCGCGACGTGCCACGCCCGCGCCAGCTGCGAAACGTGCCACGTCGGCGACGGCGCCCGTGATGTGCTCCGCCGCCTGCCCGCCGGCCGCGACGTGTCGGCGCCAGGTGTGCGCTTGCAGCGCCAGCCGGCCCCGCCGGCGGCGATCGGTCACGCCGCCCTGCCGATGGTGGCCAATGCGGCGTGGTCGCCGCAGCCACACGCACGGGACACGACCCGCCATCGCGTGCGAGTGCATCCCGGTGATTTCGCGCGGTCGCACGGCGGCGCCGCGGCCTCCGGAAGCCTGCAATGCTCAGGTTGCCACGCGCAGCGGTTTTGCACCGACTGCCACGCCGGCGAGCGCGTCACGCGGCGATATCACGCGTCCAACTTCCTGGCGTCGCATGCGACGCCCGCGTACGGGCGCGAGACCAACTGCAGTTCCTGCCACAACACATCGGCGTTCTGCCGCGACTGTCACGCGCAGGCAGGGCTGGCAGTCCGGCGCAACACGGATCGCAGTCCGGTGTTCCACAACGCGCAGCCGCTCTGGCTGCTGCAGCACGGGCGTGCCGCGCGGCAGGAACTCGCCACCTGCGCGACCTGCCATCAACAGACGTACTGCATGCAGTGTCACTCACAACTCGGGTCGCGCATCAACCCGCACGGCCCGGGGTTCGACGCGGCACGGATGGCCGGGAAGAACTCACAGATTTGCCTGGCCTGTCACTTCAAGAATCCGCTGACCCCGTAACCGGGGCGCTTCAGGAGATCGTCATGACCCGCTCAGCCACTCGCATCCGCCACTCCATCGCCATAGTCCTCGGCGCCGCCATCGCTGCGTGCTCCGGCGAGTCCGGACCGCCGGGCGTCCCGCTTGCGCAGGCCGCGGCATCGGACAGCCTGGCCCGCATGGAAGCGGCGCACGCGTTGATTGGTCCGGCAGCCAAGGCAGCGCTCGACTCAGGAAATGCCCTGTTCCGCGCGAAGCGCTATGCGCCGGCGATGGCCATTTATCGTCAGGCCGCCGACCTGGCGCCGCAGCACGCGGCACCGTTGTTCGGCATCTACATGGTCGCCCGCGCCACCAACAACATGAAGCTCGCGGACAGCACGCTCGCCGAGATCAGCAAGCGCAGCGCGCCGGTCCCTGCCGAAGTCCACCGGTTCGACGATTCCACGGTCAAGGAAGCGCACAAATCCGTGCCGGTGCCGCGCCGCGCGGGCTGAGTTCGCAGCAGTCGGTCAGCGATGCGGTCCGCGCCAGCCCGCGAACGGGCGCTGGCCGCGGGGCAACCGGGGTCAGGGAAGGTCGGTCAGGGTACCTTCGGCACGTCCGAGCGAGACTCGCGCCGCTCCGGCTGCCGCTCGTGCATCAATCAGTTGGGTACGGGCTGCGTTGAGCGCGATGGACGCGACCACGACATCGCCGTTGTCGGCGACGCCGGCGGCGAATCGGTCTCGCGCCAGCGCGACTTCCTGCTCCGCGAGCGTGAACCGCTCTGTCGCAGCGTCCAACAATTCGGCCGCAGCGCGGACCTCCACCAGCGCGGTGCGCACCTCGGCGATCGTCCGGTCCAGCAGGTCGCGGTGGCGGGCCTCGAGTTCGCGTCCCACGAACCGCTGCTCGTCGATCCGGGCGTCCCGCCGGAAGCCGTCGAAGACCGGGACCGACAGCTGGATGCCCCAGCTGTACGTGCTCAGCAGGTGGTCGGTTGCCTTCCCGGTGCTCCCCTGATCGGCGTACAGTGAGAGGGCAGGGAGCCGCTCGGCGCGAATCGCGGTGACCTGCCGATCGACCGCGCGAGACTGCTCGTCGACGGCGCGGAGGTCCGCTCTGCGAACGCGGGCCGTTGCGATGGCCTGGGAATCGGTCGGTGTGGAGGGCACGCTGGCGATGCCTGCGAGCGTCTCGCCCAGCGTGACGCGCGCGCCGATGGGCAGGCCGAGAGTCCTCTGCAGCTCGATGCCGGCCCGGTCACGCTCACTGCGGGCGGCGATCAGCTGGGTGCGCATGGTCGAGAGCTGGGCGCGCGCGCGGGTGACATCGAGAGCGTTCCCTGTTCCCGCGGCGAGCCGGTCGCGCGCCATCGCCACCAGCTCGGCCGCAAGCGTCGAGTCCGCAAGCCGCGCGTCCACGTGGGCCTCGGCGCGCAGGGCGCGCACGTACGCGGCGGCAGCCGCCGCAGCCGCCTGCTGCGCAACTCCGTCAGCGTCGGTTGCACTCGCGACCGCGCTCGCCCGTGCGGCCTTCAGGCGTGCGTACGTTGCCGGGTCATATACGCTTTGGCGGAGCGTGCCGCGGAAATCCCACGAGTGGACCGGGCCCAGTCGTTCTCCATCCGGGTCGAACAGGGGCTGCCCGCCGGGCGGTGCAATCGAGATGCCGAGCGATGCACTGTTGAATGTTCGCTCGTTGTCGAGGGCTGACAGCGCCAACTGTGGCAGGAGGTCGGCGCGGCGCTGCCGAACGCGCGCGTCGGCCTGCGCGGCGCGCAAGCGTGCCGCCTCCGGTCCGGCTCCGCGCTCGGCGGCGAGCCGGGCCGCACTTCCAATGGTCAGTGCAATCGGTGCCGCGCTCTGGGCCCGGACGCGTGGTGCCGGTATCGCGCACAGGGCCAGTGCGACCGCGAGCGCCGTGAGCAGCGCACGCGGCGCACGCGGCGCGTGCAGTGCGTACGCTGCGGGATGCCTGGGATGGATCATCGTCTGTCACTCGGTTGACGTGGCCGGCGGCGGCGCCGGATTCCGTACTCGTACATAAGCCGCCAGGCGCAGGCTGGGCAAATCGGTGGTCACCCGGCAAGCGAAAAGGCACTTCCGCCGGCGGAAGTGCCTTTTGCAAAACACGTTGTGTCAGTCGGGGCGACTGGATTTGAACCAGCGACCTCCTGCTCCCGAAGCAGGCGCTCTACCGGGCTAAGCTACGCCCCGATTCCAACGGGTCCCTCGTCCTTCCTCGTGTAACCAGTGCGCCCAGAGAGACTCGAACTCCCAACCTTCTGATCCGTAGTCAGATGCTCTATCCAATTGAGCTATGGGCGCGGCAACGTTTCAGAACATTCGTGGCGAGCCTTGCAAATTAGGCCCGCCCGGAGGGTGGGTCAACGCCGACGACTCCTCCGGGCGGACTCAATGCGATCGATCGTGCCGCGAACCGGCGGGCACCGCCGGCTCACCGCCGGGCGCTACGGTATCGGCGCGTACTTGACCCCGGCCACGCCGCCCTTGGCGATCTCCACCTTGAAGGTCCCCATGGCGTTTGCCGCAACCGGACCGACCGTCACCGACTTCTTCTCGACCGATGCCCCGGTGCTGTCGAGGAAATCGAAGTCGATCGTGTAGGTGCGTGCCGCGGTGCCACGGTTCTCGACCTCACCCTGCAGCGTCGTGCTCTCGCGGGCCCGATCGAATCCGGTGAAGGTGACCTTCGTCTTCATCGCGTCGGACTTCGTGCTGTAGACGACGGCCGAGTCGGTGTACGCCTTCTTCAGTGCCGCGTCGTTCGTGCTGTCCGCCATCCCCTTGTACGCATATGCGTAGAGGAGGACGTTGTCCGAGTTGCTCGGGTCGAGGGCGAGCAGTTTCCCCACCACGGGGATCATCTCGGCGGTGCGCTTGAGGTCGAACAGCGTCGCGGCGTAGTTGTACAGGTAGTCCCGGAAGTACGGGTTCGACTCGCTGGCCGCCTTGAAGATCGTGGCGGCGTCCGCCGTGCGGTTCAGGCGCACGGCGATGAATCCGGCCTGTCCGAGCGAAACGTCCGTGTACTTCGTCGGGTCGGCCTTGACGATCTCGAGGGCCTGGATCGCCGCAGTGCTGTCCTGCGTCATCGCCCAGGCAACCGAAATGGCGTTGATGGCGAACGGGGCTTCCTGGCTCTCAGGGTACAGCCGCGTGACCTCCAGATACGCCTTGTCGGCGGCCTTGTAGTTCGCCGCTTTCGCCGCACCCTCGGCCTTCTCGGCCATCCCCTGCTGGATGCGACCGAGGTTGAAGAGCAGGTTCGAGCGTGTCTTCGCGTTGGCGGTATCCGACGCCAGCTTGTCCACCGTCATCTGCAGGTACTTCACCTGCGTCGCTTCGTCGTTCTTGGCTGCCGCAATGCGCCAGAGCACGTCGTACGCCTGCGGCGCGCGATCCGACATGATCAGGGCCCGGTTGGCCGAGCGTTCAGCCGAGTCGAGCTGGTTGGCCTGGAGCGCGCCATAGGCGACTTCGATGCGCTTGGCGTACGGCTTGTATTCGCGCCACTGCGTCGTTTCCTCGACGCAGTCGGGCTTCGCCGCCTCAATGATGTCGAGCAGGGAGTCGGCGGCCACGAGCAAGTCCAAGGACGCCTTCTTGTCACCCGGGAAGTTGAGGTCGCCGCGAGCCTGGTTCTCGCCGCCGAACTCGACGGCCAGGATCAGGAACTGGGCGGCAACGAAGTCACGGCCAAGCGGGTTCTGCGCCGTGCCCTTGTCGAACACATCCTTCATCGCGTCGCGGATGCCCTTGAGCGCCTCCTCCGCAGACTTGGCCGAGACGACCTTGTTGCGCGTGATCGCGGCTTTCGCGAGGGGCGTTGGCGACATCTGCTCGACGTCGCAGGTCGGGCCCGCCGGCGCCGCCGCGGCGGCTGCCTGCTGGGCTGCGGCGGGCGCCGCGGCAATCGCCCCGGCGAGGATGGCGCCCGAGAGGGCAAGGACTCGGTTAGCGGGGAACATGGCGGCTGGCCTCGACAAAATAAGAGTACGGGTGGTGAACGAGCGGACCGGCCCTCCAGGCCCGGGACCTCGACGCTTCACGGGGTCACCACTGTTACCCCGCGCGGCGCCTGATGGGCGGTACAAGACTCGAACTTGTGACCTCCACGATTGAACGCACCTGGCCTTCGGCGTGGATGATTCGCTCCGACGTCGACGCACTGACCTGCGACAGCCCTGTCGA
>CAZLAU010000094.1:8470-10974 GCA_964557615.1 uncultured Gemmatimonas sp. | reverse complement strand
GTGTGCCGGTAGGACTCGGTGGACATGCGTGGCGTGGGAGGGCGGACGGCGCGGCGACCGATGGCCGCGCGAGACTGAGCCGCAGATTAAGAAGGCGGCAGGTGGCGGGCAAGCGAACCGCGGCGGGCCGCGGTAGAATCCCTGCCATGACACGAATCGCCACGATCGCCATCGCAGCACTCGGCCTGCTCGCGGGCGCCGCCCCGCGTGCGGCGACCCAGCCCCGCACGGCAGACCCAATCAAACGCGGGCTCCAGCTCTCGGACTTTCCGCGTCTCGTGAAGATCGCGGACAACGTGTACGGCTACGAGGAAATCCGGCAGCCCGGATTCACCACCGTGAGCCTGGTCGTCGTCGGACGGAACGGCGTGCTGATTGCCGACGGTCAGGGCAATGCGCAGGCCACGCAGGCGATGCTCGACCGGATTCGCACGGTGACGGCGCTTCCCGTGCGCTGGTACGTGGTGGGCTCCGACCACGGCGACCACACGGCCGGAAACTCCGTGCTGCCGAAGGACATCACGTACATCGTGCATCCGACGTCGCGCGCGCAGCTCGTGCGCGACTCGGCGGCCGCCGCCGCGGCGAACGCGCGGGCCGCGACCGAAGCAGGTGGCCGCGGCGGCGCTCCGCCGGCGCCTCGTGTCGTCGTCGTGCCGCCAGTTGCCATGACAGGGAACGAGCAGACCATAGACGTCGGAGGCACCACCGTGCGCGCGCTGTTCATCGGGCGGGCCCATACCGGTGGCGATCTCATGGTTCACCTCCCGCGCGAGAAGGTCCTGTTCATGAGCGAGGCGTACCTGAACCGCGTGTTTCCCGCGATGCGGTCGGCGTACCCGAGCGAGTGGGTGGCGACGGTGGATCGTGCGCTCGCGATGGACGTCGAGCGGTATGTCCCCGGCCACGGGTTCATCGAGGAGCGCACGGCGTCGCGCGAAGAGCTGGTCAACTTCCGCAAGGCGCTCGTGGACGTGATCGCCGAGGTGAAGCGCCTGCACGGCCTCGGCCTCTCGTCCGACGATGCCATCAAGCAGGCCAGCTGGGGCCCGTACGCCGACTGGTTCCTGTTCACGCAACAGGCCCCGGTGGCGGTCCGGAAGGTGTACGAGGAGATCGAGGGCAAGCTTCCGCCTCCGTAGTCAGCGCCGGATCCGGAACACCACGGGATACTCGACGAGCTGGCGCACGCGCCGGTCGCCGACCCGGGCCGGGCTGAACCGGAGCTTCGCGAGGGTCTCGCGCACGGCGATCGCGAACGCGCCGTGAGTGGCGCCGAGTTGCTCGACACTCGCGATTTCCACGCGGCCGGTCGTGTCCACGACAAATCGGAAGCGCACGTCACCTTCGACGCCCGCGGCCCGCAGCGTCGATGGATACCGTGGCGGCGCGCCCCGCGTGAGCGCGACTTCGACTTCCACCTGATCCGCGAGATACGCCGAGTTGGGGTCCATCGGAGGCGCTGTGGGCGTCGTCGCGCCTCCGGGCACGAATCGCGGGTCAGGGCCGGGGAGCGTTGGCGCGCCGACCGGGTCGGCGGGCAACGGCGGAAGCGTGGCCGGGATCGCGATCGGCACGGCAACGACCGGGCCGCCCACGGGCGGCGCGTGCACCGGCGGAACGGGTGGAACGGGGGCGGCCGGTGGCGGATCGGGAACGTAAACGGGCACGGTGGCCTGGGCGCTGCTGACCAGGCGCTCGGTACCGACGGTGAGGTACAGCGCGGCCACCACGATGGATCCGTGCAGCACGACACTCGTGACCAGGCCGACGGCCGATCGCTCCTTTGCCGGTCGCGACGCAAGCAATTGCGTGAACATGTCCGCCTCCGCGATTGGGTCCCTGAGAGACCGTACGCCGGCCACGTTGAGGCAGCCTGACGGCTGGGTTAGGAATGGATGACGTCTGCGTGACGAGTGTCGGCGTTCGGTGACCGGCGTCACCGCGGCTCGAGCACGCCTCCGGTGGTGCGCAGGGACTTCCCCGCACACCGCGGAGGTCGCAGCTTGCGGTATCGGCGCAACGTCAGGCGCCGCGGCATGCGTCCGCGAACCTTGGGGCGCGTTCCGTCACGGTTCTCGACAAGCGGAAACCCCTCCGGAGGAGATGGTGATGCCCGCCACACGCACCTCGATTGCTGCATTGCTGGTTGCCGTGACGTCCCTTGCCGCGGCAGCGAATCGCGCCGGGGCGCAGGACGCAAAGAAGCAGGAGGTCACGGGCAAGTGGACGATGACCGTCCAAAGCGAGGCCGGGTCGGGCACGCCGACGGTCACGTTCAAGCAGCAGGGTGACACGATCTCGGGCCGCTATTCGTCGCAGGCCCTCGGTGAGCGTGACTTCACCGGCACGCTCAAGGATGGGAAGATCGAGTTTTCGTTCACTGCCGACGTGCAAGGACAGCAGTTCACGATGAGCTTTTCGGGCACCTACGACGGCGCCGACTCGATGAGCGGGTCGATCGATTTCAGCGGCATGGCCAGCGGCACGTTTTCGGCGAAGCG
>CAZLAU010000094.1:0-8370 GCA_964557615.1 uncultured Gemmatimonas sp. | reverse complement strand
GCAGGAACCGCGCGCACGCCCCGTCGGCCGGGCCGACGTTCAGGATCGCGCGCCCCGACGCGAGGTAGTCGGTGACCTTGGTCTGCACCGAGCTTCGCGTCATGCGCGCGTGTGCCGCATCGAAACTCGACGCGACCACGAGCAGGTCGGAATCGCCGAGCACGCTGCGCAACTGCTCGTAGGCAACCAGGCCGCCGTTCACCGTTCCGGTTTCACGCCACGTGGATTCGTGCTTCGTCCAGCCGCGGGAGTCGGTATGGAGGACGAGCTCGATGTCGTCGCCCGACGCACGGCGCGCGGCCACGGCCCGTGCGAGCACGACGAGCGCGTCCGCGTGCATCGGCCAGATGCTGCCGGCATACCTGAGCCGGAACGTCCCGGAACGCGGCGTTGTGAGGGCGGCAGGCGGCGGGCCGATCTCGACGGCGTTGTGCACCACGGCAAACGGACGCGTCGTACCGATCCAGCGGCCGAGTTCCTCGCCAAGGAAGTCGGAAATGACCAGCCACCCGGCGTTCGCCTTGAGCAACCGGCGCGCGGTCTCGCGCGCCGACCCCGTGATCCACCGCACGTCATACTGCTGCACCCAGTCGTCCATCATCCACGTTGCGGACGGAATGCCGAGGTCGGCCGCCCAGCGCGCGCCGAGTGCGAGCGGCGCCGCAGATGTCGGCACCACGAGCAGCACCTCGGGGTCGAAGCCCGCGAGTACGGCGCGTTGAAGCGGTTGCCACGTCATGGTCTGGGCGTGCAGGTCGCCGACCAGCGGTCGCAGCCGTCCGGCCACGCCGCCGGGCAGCCTCCACCCGGCGTCGTGAATCCGGTGGCCGTGGGCATCGGCCGCGGGCTGGCCGGGCGAGGTCGTGATCACCCGCACGGCATCAGCGGGCCAGCCCGACAGGAGGTTGAGGAGCGTTCGGCCGGCGCCACGGCTCGTCGGCGCGAGATCCGCGTCCGTGACGACGAGCAGTCGCGGCGCAGCGTCGCTCACCCGGCGCGCACCCTCCACGCATCCACGATCTCGTCGAAGATCGTGCCGAGCGGCACCGTGATGTCCCAGCCCGGGTAGTGCTCGCGCATGCGCGAGAGGTCGCTGTAGTAGCAGATGTGGTCGCCGACGCGGTTCTTCGGGTCGTACTCGCTCACCATCGGCCGGCCCGTGCGCTCCTCGACCATGCGGAACGCCTCGAGAATCGAACACGCATTCTGCTTGCCACCGCCGAGGTTGTACACCTCGCCCGATCGGGGCTGGGCAATGAACGCGTCGGCAAATCGCGCAACGTCGCCGGAATGGATGTTGTCCCGCACCTGCTTGCCCTTGTACCCGAAGATCCGGTACGTCCGGCCCTCGACGTTGCACTTCACGAGGTAGCTCAGGAACCCGTGCAGCTCGACGCCGCTGTGGCTCGGGCCGGTGAGGCAGCCGCCGCGGAGCGCGCAGGTCTTCAGCCCGAAGTAGCGGCCATACTCCTGCACCATGATGTCCGCGGCGACCTTCGACGCGCCGAAGATCGAGTGCGTCGAGCGGTCAATGCGGAAATCCTCGGGGATGCCGTTGGCGTACGCTGGATCGGCGTAGTCCCACCGCGTCTCGAGTTCCACGAGCTTCAGCTCGTTCGGCGCGTCGCCATAGACCTTGTTCGTCGAGAGATGGACGAACGGTGCGTCGGGCGCGCTGCGGCGCACGGCCTCGAGCAGGTTGAACGTTCCGACGGCATTCGTGTCGAAGTCGTCGAACGGAATTGCCGCCGCGCGGTCGTGGCTTGGCTGTGCCGCCGCATGAACGACGGCATCCGGCGTGAGCTGCGCCACGAGCTTGAGCACGCCCTCACGGTCGCGCACGTCGAGTTCGTGGTGCACGAACCCCGGGCATTTCTCGACAAGCCGCTTCTGGTTCCATCGGGTGTCGCCCGCGTCGCCGAAAAACACCGCGCGCTGGTTGTTGTCCACGCCGTGGACGTCCCAGCCCCGGGCGTGGAAATGCGTCACGATTTCCGAGCCGATCAGGCCGGAGGAGCCGGTCACCAGGAGGCGCGACATGACGATAAAGCTACCACCGGATGTTGTGGCGGGGCGAAAGCGCTGCGCGTTCCGGCACGCCGCGGGGCAGGTTACTCGGCCGGCGGGTCGAGCCAGTTGTCCGCGTACATCCACGCGACGCGCGCGTAGCGAAACACGACCGGCGTCACCAGCAGGTAGCCCACCAGTCCAAGCGAGAAGGCCCACTCCCACCCGACCGACGGCCACGCGAGATACAGCAGCACGGCCACTGCACACACGACCGCGACGCCGAGGAAATACCCGATGGCGATGGCGCCGAGGAAATACCCGGGCTCACGCTCAAACACGTAGCGGCACCGCGGGCACTGCTGGTGCATCGACATCACGCCGAAGAACACCGCCCCCTTCCGGCAGTTCGGGCAGCGCAGCCGCAGCAGCGCCCACCACCAGGCGGGGCGGACGTTTCCCGGACCGGGCGTCATCGGTTCCGCCGCCGCCATCAGCCGGCGGCCGTCGTCGCGTGCCGGCCGAGGCGTGCGATCGTCTCGCGAATCTCTCCGTGCGTCGTCGCGGGATGGATTGGGCACAGCCGCAGGGCCGGGCGCCCGCGCAGCGTCGTGGACATCACCAGCGCGTACCCGTCCTCGCGCATCAGGTCCACCGTGCGGCTCGTGATCCGGTCGATCTCGGCGTCCGTGCGCGTCGGGTCGCTCCACCGGAACGTCACGATTCCCATCTGGGCCGGCGTGACGATCGTCCAGCGGCCGTCCTCCCGCAGCGCGCGCTCGGCGAACTCGGCGGCGTCAAATCCCACATCCACCGCGCGCCTGAACTCCGCGAGCCCGAACGCCCGGAGCGAGAGCCAGAGCTTGAGCGCCTTGAACGAACGCGTGAGCTGCACGCCGTGCTCGTAGAAGTTCACGTCGTGCCGGATGTGCCGCGTGACGTCGGCGAGGTAGTCGGCGTGGTCCGACTCGTCCACGCGAAATGCCCGGCGCAGCACGGTGGCGTCGCGGACGAGCAGGCAGCCCAGTTCGAACGGTTGGAACAGCCATTTGTGCGGATCGAGCGTGACGGAATCCGCCCGTTCCATTCCCGTGAGGGCTGCGCGCCCGCGCTCCGTGATGGCGGCCGCGGCGCCGTAGGCGCCGTCCACGTGGAGCCAGAGTCCCTCCCGTGCACAGAGATCCGCGAGCGGACCCAGCGGATCCACCGCCCCCGTGTTCGTGGTGCCCGCGTTGGCCACCACGCAGAACGGGACACGACCAGCCGCGCGATCCTCGCGAATCGCGGATTCGAGCGCTGGAATCGAGAGCCTCAGCTGCTCGTCGGTCGGGACGATGCGCCGCTGCCCTGGCCGGAACCCGATGATGCGCAGGCCCTTTGCGACGGACGAATGCGTCTGGTCGGAGCAATAGACGACGGCTCGTTCGTCAGGCCCCCCCAGCCGAACCTCACGGGCAGCGGCAACGGCCGAGAGGTTCGCCATTGAGCCACCGCTTACCAGGATGCCCGCCCCGTCGGCCGGGAATCCGACCATCTCCTTCAACCAGTCGATGACGATGATCTCGATCTCCGCCGCGCCGGACGCGGCGAGCCAGTGCCCCGCAAAGAGGTTCGTCCCGCTCGTGAGCAGGTCGCCCACCACGCTCACGAAATTGTTCGGGCTCGGGACGAACGAATAGAAGCGCGGGTGATCGGTCTTGAATCCGGTGGTGAACACGTCGCGTATCAGCAGGTCGAGCAGCTCGGCGACGGGGGTGCCGTGCTCGGGCAGCGGCGTGCGCAACAGGCGTTCGGCGTCGGCACGCGACATGGCGCGGGCGACCGGCGCATCGCCGCGCGTCTCGAAGTGCCGGATGACAATGTCGAGTGCGCGCGCACCAAGCGCGTGCATCTCGTCGTGCGACAACTGGAGTGGAGTGCTCACGGGTCTGGATGACGCGGGGCGGGGAAACGAGCCAGCCGAAGTCTATTGCCGCGCGGCGCCCAGCTGGTCGATCTCCCGGTTACCCAGCACGCGTGGCGCGTCAGCCCCCGCCGCCACGGCGATCATCGCCCGGCCGATGGCGTCCGTCGTCGTCAGCAGCCGCCCGGCGAGGCGGCGCAGGATGGGAAACAGGGGGGCGGCCGCTACATACACGGCGTTGTAGGCCGGAGTTTTCGAGCGCACGCCCTTCATCGGCACGATGAACCCCGGGCGGAACGCGAACGCGCGCAGCGGCATGGCGAACAGGCGATTCTCCGTTCGCCCCTTTACCCGCGCCCACATCTGAAGGCCGCGTTCCGAGCTGTCGGTGCCGGCGCCGGAGACGTAGCAGAACGTCATCCCCGGATTCAGCTCGGCGAGTACGGTCGCGGCGGCGATCGTGAGGTCGTGCGTGATGCGCGTGTAGGCGTCCTCCTCCATCCGGAACGCGCTGACGCCAAGGCAGAAGAAGCACGCATCGAACCCACGCAGCGAGTCGCGGACGTCCGAGTAGTCGAACAGGTCCGGTCGCACGATCTCGCGAAGCTTGGCGTGGGTGATGCCCGTGCTGCTGCGGCCGATCGCGAGCACGGACGCGACGCGTGGGTCGTCGAGGCACTCGATGAGGACGCCGGCGCCAACCATGCCCGTGGCGCCGAAGATGATCACGCGCATGGACGAAGTATGGCGGCGGGCAGCGCCCCTTTCCATTCGTGTGGTGCGCTGATGGTCCAGGCGACCGACCGCGTCGAGGCTCAGGGCTGGTCGGGACGCTCCGCAGGCCGGGACGCGTGTGCGGCCGCGTCGAAGTACGTCCACGGCGTCAGCAGCGTGCGGAACGCCTTGCCCACGGCGCGGCGAAATGCCGCGCCGCGTCCCTCCGGGCCCTGCGCGGCGGCGAGCGGCCACGCGGCCACCCACGCGAGGCCGACGAGGAGGAGCGTGGGGAGCCAAAGGATGATCGCGACCGGAACCAGCAGCACCACGAGCGGCGCGAACAGCATGCACGGGCCGACGAGCAGGATCACCGTGACGCCGTGCCAGGTCCCGTCACGGGCTCGAGCGCAACCCGCGCCCTCGGACGCAAGTCGCGTGGATCACCGGCGTCCCTCGACCGCAAGCTGTGCGAGCAGCTCGCGCACCGCCGTGTCGAGCTGCGAATCACGTCCCGAGTACCACTCGCCGATCGGCCGCTCCACGTGCACGTCAACCGGTCGCGGCACCATTTCCATGTCCTTGCCGTCAGCGCCACGAATCCGCTGCCGGGGGAGCCGCAGCGTCGTGCCGTCGATCAGGCCGACATTCCACGTGAACACGATCCATCCCGCGGTCGGTTCGCCGACCACCTTGCCAAGCTTGAGTGTGCGGTATCCCTCGGTGAAATCCTCCGCGTCCGACAGCGAATGCTGGTTGGTGACGAGGATCGTCGGCCGCTCGAGCGCGCGCTGCCCCAGCTGGCTGCGTGCCGGGATCTCCGGCAACCCGCGGCCCTGCATGGTGAGGTAGCTGCGCCGCGCCAGCACGTCGATCGCATACACGTTCACGAAGCCACCGTTGTTGTTGCGAACGTCCACGACGACGCCGCGCCTCGCGTGGTTCTCGGCGTCGAGGTCGAGGTAGAGCTGGTTCAGCGAACCTTCGCTCATGTCAATCATGTGCACGTAGCCCAGCTGGCCGTTGCTGGCCTTCGCGACGTACGCGCGCCGGTCTTCCACCCACGCCCGGTACAGCAGTGATTTCTCGGCGCCGGTGGACACAGGCTGCACTGCGACGTCACGCGGTGTCGCGGTCGGTGCCGAGGCCACCTGCAGGGACACCCGCCGCCCCGGCTGGCGCGACAGCAGCTCATCGAGGTTCGTGCGCGCCGTGACCGCCGTGCCGTTCACGGCGAGGAGGTAGTCGCCGGCGGCGACGCCGCCGGCAAGGGCAAGCGGGCTGAGCGGGATGATCTCCGTGACCCGGAGCCGGCCGCTGGATTCGTACTCGGTTCGATCGAACCGCGCGCCGATGCGCCCGGTGGGCGCCGGATTCCCGCCTCCACCACCGGTCGCGCCGGTGTGCGACGCGTTGAGCTCGCCGATCATCAGCTGCAGCAGGCGGCGCATCTCATCCGGCGTGCGCGCGCCCGCGATGCGGTCGGTGTACTCGGCGCCGAGCGCGTTCCAGTCCACGCCGTTCATGTTCGCGTCGAAGAAATTGTCCCGGAGGTAGGCGTGGGCCTGACGCATCACGACCATCTTCTCCGTGGCGAAGTCCACGTCCATCTCGCCCGTGACCGACACCGTGCGGGTCTGGCGCGACTCGACGGTCACCACGCTCACACGGCCGCCTTCCGTGAACCAGACCTCGCGGCTGTCGGGCGAGAACTGGATGCCTGACTTGAAGCCGCTGCTCGTCGTCAGCTGCCGGAGCGATGGCGGAGTTGCCGCCGTTTCGTCCAGCGACCACGACCAGAGCTGTTGTTGGCCCGCGGCGCCCCCGGACACGACAAGCGTCTTGCCGTCGGGGCTGATGATTGCCGAGCCGACGTCCACGCTGACCGGAATGATGCTCGAGCGGCGCCGGATGTCTTCGAAGACCGGTTCGACGGACGGCGGTATGCTGCGCCTTGCAGACGTGTCGTGCGCACCGGCCGCCGTTGCCGCCGAGTCGGGTGTCGGCGTTGCCTGCGCGGGACGCGCTGGCATCGCCGCGCTGTCCGGCCGGCCCGGTCGCTGGTCACCGGGGAACAGCTCGCGGAATGCGTCCTCGCGGAACCGCGGGGCCCGCGGCACCAGGTCCACACGAACGACGCGCCCGTCCTCGGTTCGCTGCGACGCGCAGAGGATGAGGTACTTCGCGTCGGGACTCCACTGCAAACAGTCGCCGTTCGACGTCGAGCCGAAACTCACCTGGCGCGCCGCGCCACCGGCAACGGGCACCAGGAACGCATTCGTGAACCCGCGATCGTCGTCGGTCAGGTACGCCACCCATTTGTTGTCCGGCGAGAACGTGAATGGCGAGTTCGAAATGAGCGGCGGGTAGTCGAAGCGCCCCGTCGCGAGCACGCGCTCGGCTCCGGTCGCGACGTCGAGCAGGCGCAGCTCGCGCGCGTTGCGGGCGAACGCGAGGAACTTCCCGTCCCGGCTCCACACCGGCGAGACATCGTTCGAGGCACTGTTCGTGAGGCGACGTTCATTCCCGGTCACGAAATCGTAGAGGTAGATGTGCCACGGACCATCGCGGTCGCTGGAGTACGCGATGCGTCGGCTGTCGCTTGCCCACGCGACATGCGACTCGATGCCGGGCGTCGTCGTGACCCGCGCGGCCGTGCCGCCGTCGCGCGCGGAAGCCGCGAACACCTCGCCGCGCATCGTGAAGGCGATCTTGCGCGCGTCGGGGGAGAGCGAGAGTCCGCCGGCGTTGGTGAGCGTGAGGTGCTCCACCGCCGGCCCCGCCGCGATGCCGCGAAGAGTGATCGCCACCGGCCGGGCCGTGCCAGACGCCACGTCGACGGTCCACACCCCGAACTCGCGCTCAAACGTGATCGCCGCGCCGTCGAGAGAGATCTGCGGCCAGAGCACCCGACCGCGGGTGAACCTGGTGACCTGCGTTGCCGGGCCGCCGGCCGCCGGTCGCCGCCAGATGTTCTCGGCGCCGCTGCGGTCGCTCATGTAGTACACCGTACGGCCATCAGCCGACCACATCGGCCACAGGTCCTTGCCGCTTCCGGTGCTGTCGCTGAGCCGTCGGTACGTGGGTGTGCCCGCGCCGGTGGTCACGAGCCAGACTTCGCTCTCATCCAGGTGCGAGTGGCCGTTCCGCCACCACTGGCCGGCCGTCGTGCCGCGCGCCGTGATCGCGACCGTGGAACCGTCGGGCGACGGCGCGCCCCAGTACTCGCTCGCGTAGCGGTCGGCCGCCACCTGCATCGGGGTGCCCCCGGCCGCGCCCACGCGCCACACGTCGTTCATCCCGGCGATGTCGCGGCTGGACGACGAGAAGTAGATCCAGCGTCCATCGCGCGACCAGCCGTCGAGCACGTCGTTCGCGTCGTCGAACGTGAGGCGCTGCAGCGCGCCCGTCGCGAAGGTGAGCACATAGATGTCGCCGCCGCCGGTGCGGTTGCTCCAGAACGCGAGCCGCGTGCCGTCCGGCGAGAAGAGCGGGCGCCCCTCGGTTGCCGTGTGCGAGACGAGCAGGCGGGCATCACCGCCCTGCGCCGGCACCGTCCAGATGTCGCCGCCGGAGGCGAACGCGATCTCGCGGCGGTCCGGCGAGAACGACGGCTCGATGAACGTCGGCTTGGGATCCTCGGCCCGGAGGCCGCTCACGAGCAGTACGCCGGCGAGGAGGGATGCGCGGATCATTCTGGTCCCCGATTCGAGTCAACGAAGAAAATAGCGCATCCCGCGCGCCCG
>CAZLAU010000093.1:4730-11215 GCA_964557615.1 uncultured Gemmatimonas sp. | reverse complement strand
AGCGTGGCGTTCATCGTCGTCAGGTCGGCGACGATGAAGCAGTCCTCGTTGTGCTCGCGGGTACGGCCCACGTCCGTGCGTCCGAAGACGTGGACGATGATCTCGCCGCTGGCGTTGTTCGGTCCGGTCACGGCAAGGTCAGGAGGCTGGCCAGTTGGTGGGCACGGTCACGAAATATGACAGTAGGGCAGAGGGGCGGCGAGTATCTATTGTTTGCATCGCGTTGCAAAAGTGATGCAGGTCACTTGCACCCGATACCGGAAAAGAGCGTTTCAATCGACCGTTCCGAGCCGCCCGATTCCTGACGGCCCTTCCGCAGCGCTTCGCACGCCGCTTCCTGACGATCCACGAGCAGGTACGCCTGCCCAAGATAGAGGTAGGCGCGGGCGCGCTGAGTCGAGGTTGTGAGCTGGGGCATGGTCTCGTTGATGTCGCGAATGGCGCGGTTCGCCGTGGTCTCGGAGCCTCGCTCGGGATCAGCCCAGTCCTTCCACGCGGAGATCTTGTCGTCGAAGTTCACGGCGGCTGCGCCGCCCGTCGGTTGACCCGCTCCACTACGGCCCGGATCCGTCTGAGGATTCCCCGGCGTGTTGAGCGGTTGCTTCATCGGCGTGGTATTCGCGTTGCCGCCCACCGGAGCGTTCTGCGTCGGCGTGGTCTGCGGCCCGGCGGGCGCACCAGCCGGCTGGCCGGACGGCGGGGTGCCGGCCAGCGTGGTCGAGTCGGCCCCGGTGCCGGCGTCACCCTTGTTCAGCTGCGTGGCAGCAAACCAGCCACCGACGCCAATCACGATCACGGCGGCTGCGGCCATCACCGGCATCGGAAGCCCGCTCTTCTTTGCCGGCACGACCGGCGCGGCTTCCGGCGGCGTGGCCAGCCCACGTTCGGCCGCGCTGGCCTGGCGCGTCTTCGGAATGGCCGGCGCTGCCGCCGTCTTTGCCGCCGCGGCCGCCTTCGCCGCGTCGGCGCCGATCACCATCGTCGCCCCTTCGGCCGCGACCGTTGCCGGCATGTTCTCCACTGCGCGCGCGATGTCGCGCCCGAACTCTGCGGCGCCCTGATATCGCTCGGCCGCGTCGCGCGCGAGCGCCCTGTCCATCACGGCCTGCAGCTGATCCGGCCAGTCGCGATCCGGCGCCATCTCGGCCAGCGTCTTCGGCTGGTCGGTGAGCCGCATGATCATCGCTTCCTGCGCGCTGTTGCTTGGGAACGGCAGCTTGCCCGTGAGGCAGTTGAAGGCAACGAGCCCCAGGGAGTAGATGTCGCTCCGGCCGTCGAGCTTGTCCCCGGCGAGCTGTTCCGGACTCATGTACTCGGGCGTGCCCACCACGAGCCCGGTTTTCGTCACCTTCTGCGCGTCGCTCGAACTCGCCTTGGCGATGCCGAAGTCCACGACCTTCACCTGATCGCTGCCGTCGCGTGCCTTGGCGATCATGATGTTGTCGGGCTTCAGGTCGCGATGCACGATGCCGTAGTCGTGCGCCACCTGCAGCGCATCGGCGGCCTGATGGATGATGCTCGCCGCGCGCGCCGGCGTGAGCCCGCCCGATTTCTCGATCAGGTCCGTGAGGCTCGACCCCTCGATGAACTCCATCGCGAGGTAGATCATCCCCTCGGACGTCTCGCCGAAGTCGTAGATGGCGCAGACGTTCGGGTGGTTCAGCTGGCTCGCGTTCTTGGCCTCGCGGTTGAACCGCGCAATGGCGTCGGGATCCTGGTGCATCCCGGGGTTCATCACCTTCAGCGCGACCTTGCGCCCCATCTTCACGTGCTCGGCGAGGTACACGGCGCCCATTCCGCCTTCGCCGAGCTTCTTGATGACGTGGAACTTCTCGTGCACGACGGAGCCGACGAGATCGCCCTGCGGATTCGAACTGCGCAGGGCGGTGCCGTCGCGGGGACAGAACCGCTCGGACAGCGGGTACTCGGTGCCGCACGTCGGACAGAGTTTCTGTTCACTCATTCCGCTTTCCCCTCCTCCCTCGCGAGTTGTCGCCCCGGCTCACCATCGCGCGCGCCCTGCGCTCGTCACACGCTCTCGACCCGCATCGTCTGGTCGCCCATCAGGAGCTTCTGCCCGACCTTCACCGGCTTTTCGCCGCGCACGGACACGGCGATCCCGTTCCGGCTCCCATCGTCAATCACGATGAACTCGAGGTCCTCGCCGCGGATCTCGGCGTGCTTGCCGCTCATCGTCTGGTCGAACGGAAACACCCAGTCGCCCTGCTCGCGGCCGATCTTGATCGTCCGGCCCGGCGAAAGATGGCACGTGTCGCGCGCCGAGCCGTCGGCGCGCAACTGCGCGAGCAACGCCACGTCGGCGTTCGGCGTGAGCGACCCGAGCCGGCGCGTCTGGTCGGCTTCCGGCGGGTGCGGACCAGGGTAGCCGAGCCGGCGGAACCGGAGGATCTGCGAGCCAATGAGGATCGTGTCGGCGTCCTGCAGGCGGTACGGCGCGTCGATGTACAGCCACGTCCCGTTCCGCGAGCCAAGGTCCCGGATGTAGAGCTGGCCGTCACGCAGCGAGAACTGGGCGTGCATCGGCGAAAGGTACGGGTCGTTCGGAAACCGCAGGTCGCCGTCGATGCGCCCGATGGACATCTCGTCGTGGTCGAGCGGGAAGGTCTGCTTCACGTTGCCGCCGTCGTCGACGATGGCGAGCATCGGGCTCTTCGCGCCGGTCTTCTTGGCGCTGAAGGTCGCCGTGCCTTTCGTGGCCGGTGGTGCCTCGGTGGACGTCGCCACTCTGGCGCCGCACTTGGCGCAGAACTTGTCCACCCCGAGCTTCACGGCATTGCCGCAGCTCGAGCACTGCGATCCGGTGTCCTGCGGCGGCGCCACGCGCACGCCGCACTGCGGGCAGAAGGGAAGCGCCGGATCGATCATCGCGCTGCATCCCGGACACGTGCGCAACACTCCTCCTTTCGGCTTCGCCGAGCTCGAGACGCGGGTATCCGGAACGGCCTTGGCCGCGCCCCCTGCCGCGGGGTGAACGACCGGATCGGCCGACCCTGGATTCAGGATCGCCGCCACGGAAATGACGCGCGCGCCTCCCGCAACGACGGGCTTGCCACAATCGATGCAGAATTTCGACTGTGGTTCGTTGTCCCGGCCGCAGAATCCGCAGCGGTTCACAAGGCGCTCCCGGTCGCCGAACGGTCAAATGGTCCCGAGCGGGCGAATATAGATGTGGGCTCGGGTGGCGGCTAGCCGAACCAGCGTCTATCGTAACCAGAAATGCCACTGCTGCAACGATTTCCGCGATTGGTGCGGGGTGCAGGCGCGGGCTGTGCCCTGCTGGTGGCGTGCGCGCCGTTGCCACCGCGCGCTGCCGGACCGGCGCCGACCGGCCGTATGGCCCCGCCCGACTCGATCACCGCCGAGCCGCAACCCAGGGGCGACGTCCGGCTTGGCGCGCGTGACTCGACCGTGCGCGATGGGCGGCCTGGGGCTTCGCGCCTGACGCCTCCAGACGCAGTCGCGCCAGAGCCACGCCCGGCGCGCACCGGGCAGTTCGAGGTCGCGCGCCCGGGGCCGGACGGGCGGCTCATCGAGCCGGCCGTGCCCGGCACGCCGCTGACGTTTCCATCCGTGGATGGCGACGTCGCGGTCCGCGTCGTGTATCCGCGCCCGCGTCAGGTCATCAATGTTCGCGACTCGACGTTCCTCATCGGGTCGGTGGGATCCGGGCTGGCGCGCCTCACGATCAACGGCGCCGATGTTCCCGTGAATCCAAACGGCTCATTCCTCGCGTGGCTGCCGTTCCCTGCGGGCGATCCGCCGCGGTACGAGATCGCGGCGAGCAAGAACGGCACGACGGTGAACTCGGTGCTCGAAGTCGCCCGGCCGGCGGTGGCAAGACCGCTCCCCGAGACGGGACGGCTCGTGGCCGACCGCGTGAGCGCACGGCCGGACTCCGGGCATCGCATGCGCGGCGATGAACTCGTGCGCGTGTCCATTCGCGCCCCGTCGAACGCGAAGGCCACGCTGCGCCTGGCCGACGGCCGGTCACGGCCGCTCGTCGCAGGCAATGGAAGCCAGAACCATCGTCTGGACGTACCCGCACGACTTCTTGCGCGGCCGGGACGCATCGTCGTCGCGCGCGGCGCCGAGGCCGTCACTGTTCCGGTCGCGGCGGTCGAGGTCGTGGATGACGAAGCGCCGCGGTTCGTCACGTTGCTCAACGCCAACGAGGATGCCAAGAGCGACTCCGACGCTGTCGCCATCGTGCGGCCGACGCCGGGCGGCACTTACAAGTGGTTCCTGCATCCCGGTACCGTGCTCGAAACCACCGGTCACCGGCCGGGATGGACGCGCGTGCGCTTCGACGAGTCGCTGGAGACCTGGGTCGAGTCGAAGTACATCGGGCCGTCCGACCGCACAGCACGGGTCCGTCGCACGGCATCAAACGCGCGGGTCGTCAGCACGGGGAAATGGTCGGACCTGAGAATCCCGCTCGGAGAGCGCACCGCGTTCCTCGTCGAGCAGCGGAGCGATGCACTCATCCTCACGCTCTACGACGCCGTCTCCGCGATGGACATCGTCAACTTTGCGACGGATGACCGGACCATTCGCGACGTCACGTGGGAGCAGGTGGCGACCGACCGTGTCCGCGTGACCGTTCACCTGCGGCATGCGCCGTACGGATACCTCACGCTGTGGGACCGTGGCACCTTCGTGCTTCGGGTGCGTACGCCGCCTGACGTGGATCCGGGCCGTCCGCTCGCCGGCCGCGTGATCGCGGTGGACGCCGGCCACCCGCCCATCGGGTCAACGGGTCCCACGGGTCTTTATGAAGGCGACGCCACGCTCGCCATTGCGCGCGCGCTCAAGCCCATGCTCGAACGCGCCGGCGCGACGGTCGTGATGACGCGCACCGAGCCGGGCCCCGTGGCGCTGGGCGCACGCCCGATCATCGCGCGCGAGGCCGATGCCGAGGCGCTGGTCAGCATCCACCTGAACGCGCACCCCGACGGGGTGAACCCGCTGCGTAACAACGGTACCGGCACGTACTTCTTCCACGACCAGGCCGAACCGCTCGCGCGCGCCGTGCAGCGCGGCATGGTGCGCTGGATGGGGTTGCGTGACCTCGGGATCAACTACGACAACCTCGCGCTCGCGCGGCCCACGTGGATGCCGTCGATCCTGTGTGAAGGGGCGTTCGTGATCGTTCCCGAGCAGGAAGCGGCGTTGCGCACCGCGGAGTTCCAGTCGCGGTACGCCCTGGGAATCCTCGAAGGGCTCGAGGGGTATTTTCGTGGACTCGCACCGAACCGGACTCCATGAGATTTGCACTGGCCGCCGCGTTGCTCATCGGGGCGACGCCGAACCGATCGGATTCGCAGCTCGCCCCCAACCTGCACTGGCAAACCATCACGACGGCGCACTTCCGCGTGACCTACTCGGACGGCCTCGAATCCACGGCGCGTCGGGCCGCAGGCTCTGCCGAGCGGGCGTACGAGGCCCTGGCGAAGGAACTCCATCCACCGCGCGGCATCGTGGACATCGTGGTCGGGGACAACTACGACACGTCGAACGGCTACGCGTCGTTCTTTCCGTCGAACCGGATCGTGATCTACGCGCGTCCGACCGTCGACGCGAACTCGCTGAAGTTCATCGACGACTGGGTGGATCTGGTGATCACGCACGAGCTGGCGCACATCTTCCATCTCGACCGCACGCGTGGCCTGTGGCGCGCCGGGCAGTTCGTGTTCGGCCGCAACCCGTTCCTCTTTCCGAACGCCTACTCGCCGAGCTGGGTGTCGGAAGGCATCGCGGTGCACTACGAGACGAAGCTCACCGGCGCCGGCCGCGCCGTGGGCACCGACTTTCCAGCCATCGCGCGCGCGCATGCGCTTGGCGGCACAATGCCGCGCTCGAATGCGCTCTCCGCGGCAACGCCGCTCTACCCGCTGGGCAACCTCGCGTACACCTTCGGCACGCCGCTGATTGGCGCTGCCGCCGCGGCCGGCGGCCCGGAGTCGCTGCGCAAGTTCGTCGACGAGAGCGCCCTGCAGCTCATTCCGTTCATTCTCAACACCAACGCCAAGACGGCGTTCGGCGTGACATTCGAGGGTGCGTTCGCCGCCTGGGCCGATTCGGTGAAGCGATCGGCGGAGCGCACGGCGCAGCAGCTCCCGCCCAGGGCGCCGCTCGTGTCCGGCGGATGGTTCTCCGTGCGTCCGCGCTGGGTTGACGACGGTACGATCCTCTGGGCGGGCGCCGACCCCAAATCGGTGCCGTCGTTGCGGCAGGTGGCCGCGACCGGCGGTCGCGTGCGGGCCGTCGGAGTTCGCAACTCGAACGACGCCACGACGCCGCTGCCCGGCGGGTGGCGCGTCTTCGCGCAGCAGGAGCACACGGATCCATACACGCAGCGCACCGACCTCTGGATCGAGCGCGACGGCCGCGCGCAGCGGCTCACCAAGGGCGCGCGGCTCACGCATCCTGACGCGCGGCCATGCAATGAAGGCGCTCTGCGGGGC
>CAZLAU010000093.1:0-4630 GCA_964557615.1 uncultured Gemmatimonas sp. | reverse complement strand
GGCAGTCGCATCGCCGCCACGCACTGGATGCGCGGCGGCGTCAGCGAGATTGTCGTGCTCGATGGGTCGGGCAAGGTCGTTCGCGCGCTCGGCCGCTCTCGCGCGGTGAACGGCTCGCCTGCGTGGGGCGCTGGCGACTCGACCATCTTCTTCACGAGCGATCGCAATGGACGGTCGGCGCTGTATCGCGCGAACGTCGCGACCGGCGCGCTGGCGCTCATCGCCGATTCACCGACCGGGCTGTTCGAGAATGAGCCGTCGCCCGACGGCACGCGGCTCGCCACCTTCGTGCTCGGCGCCGACGGGCACAGCCTGGCGCTCGTGGACGCGACCGCGGCTGGTACGCCCGCCGATTCCGCCAGCGTACTCCCTCCGGCGCGCGGCACGCCGTTGGCGACGAGTGATGCGCCCGTCGGCGCATACCGTGCGTGGCGGAGCGTGCTCCCGCGATACTGGACGCCGACGATCGAGGATGCCTATGACGCCGCCTACCGATACGGGCTGCTGACGAACGGCTACGACCTCGTGGGTCGCCACTCGTGGCAGCTCAGCGCGAGCCAGGCGACGAAACACGGCGAACCCGAGTTCGACGCCTCATACGACTTCGCGGGCTTCGGATTGCCCGTGCTTTCGCTCAGCACGTCGCAGGTGTGGGATCATCCCGGCATTCCCGACTCGGCGCGCACGCGCCTCTTGCCCGTGCAGCGCCGCCGCCAGTTCGCCTCGCTCGGCGCGACGTTTGACCGACGCCGCTTTCGCAGCGCGTCCGCGGTGACCGTGGGAGCCGGGTACGAATGGCGCGACTTCCACGCGCTCGATGTCGTGCCGTTCACGCGCTTTGCCCCCGCCGACCGTGACGCGTTGTCGAAACGGTACACGTATCCGTCGCTGTTCGCGTCGGCCGGATTCACGAACGCGCGCATGCCGTACCTCGCGCTCGGTCCCGAGAACGGCATCAGCGTGAGCGGCACCGTCCGGCAGCGGTGGCGCACGGACAACGCCGCGGCGACGCGGGCGACCAGCGTGATCGGGGTGCTTACGGCGTACCGTGGGCTCGATTTCGGCGGGCGGATCCATCACCTCGTCACGGCGCGGGTCGCGGCGGCCAATGTGAACGCCACCTCGTCCACGGATTTCTCGGCGGGCGGCGGGAGCGGGAGCGTCGTGCAAGTTGCGCCAGGCGTGAACTTCGGCGAGGGACGGCGGACGTTCTTTGTGCGCGGCTTTCCGGCGGATGCCCAGACCGGCAGCCGCGCGATGGGCGCGAACGTCGAGTATCGCGTGCCGATCGCGCTGCCGGCCCGGGGGCTCGGCGCGCTGCCGCTCTACTTTCAGCGCGTATCTGGCGCGCTCTTTGCCGACGGCGCGAGCGCCTGGTGTCCGACCGGTTCCACCACATCGCCGATCTGCCAGCGCGCGCGGGGCAGTGAATTGATGGCGAGCGTCGGCGCCGAGCTGCACCTCGACGCGGCAGTGCAGTACGACTCGCCGTATCGCGTCCGGCTCGGGATTGCCACGCCCGTCGCAGGGCGCAGCTTCTTTGGAAGTTCCAACATCGCCGGCTATTTCACGGTCGGGCTTCCCTTCTAGCCGCCAGCGGATTTCCTCGCCTCGCCCCCAAGCTCTCACCCCCGCGCATCCAGCCCTCCCGTGTCCATCCATCCCACCGCGTTCATTCATACCGCCGCCGTCGTCCTGGGCAACGTCAGCCTTGGCGAGCGATCGAGCATCTGGCCGAACGCCGTGCTTCGTGGCGACACTGATCGCATCGAGATCGGCGACGACAGCAACGTGCAGGACGGCGCGGTGCTGCACTGCGACGAGGGGATGCCGTGCCTCGTCGGCAAGCGCGTGACGATCGGGCACGGCGCCGTGGTGCATGGCGCGGTCGTGGAGGACGGGGCGCTGATCGGGATTGGCGCGATCGTCTTGAATGGCGCGCGCATCGGCGCCGGCGCGCTGATCGGTGCCGGAGCCGTCGTCGCGGAAGGGACGGTGGTTCCGCCCCATTCACTCGTTCTCGGGGTACCAGGGAAGGTGAAAGGACCGTTGACCGATGAGCAGCGCGCACGTGTGGCGCACGGGTACGAGGCGTATGTTGCGCTCGCCGCTCGTCATCGCGCCGGTTACGTCGAGCGCCACAGCTGAGGTATAGCCACGCATGAGCCGAACGTTCATCACAATGGCGGCGATCGCTGCGGCGGTCACGTCGCAGTCGTGCCGCAAGTTCTCGACCGACCCTGGCTTGGTGTGCACGCAGGTCGCGATCGCGGCGGTGTATGTGCGCGTCGAAGACCGGCTGAACGACACGCCACCCCCGTTCGTGGGGCTCTGGGCGCGTGCCGTGGACGGGAACTACCGTGACTCGACGACGATGTCATTCACCAACCAGCAGACCGGCGCGGTGTCCATGGCACTCGCGTACGAACGGCCCGGCACGTACACCGTTACGGTGCACGCGAACGGCTACCTGGACTATGAGCGCACGGGCGTCGTCGTGACGAAGGACGAGTGTCACGTAATTCCTGTCGAGGTGGTGGCGCGGCTGTCCAAGCCTTGAACCGCTGAGATTCGCGGAACAACTGCGCGGAGTGCGCGGATGGGGCGAGCTGGGCGTGGCCGGCAGGCCTTGACCCCGTCCACACCGATGGTCGAGCACCCGCGCAGTTCCCCCAGGTGTTTGCCGTTTCCGCGATCTCCGCGCCGTTCCCGCCGGGTTGCCGTTTCCGCGTTCTCCGTGCCGTTTCTCCGTGAATCTCCGCGGTTCCCCTGTTACCGCCCGCACCATCGTGGCGTCGGTTAATTGCCTTGTGTTTCGAGGCAACTAGCGGAGCGGAGCGGGGAAGACTAGGTTTTGACGAACCCGCCCGCGGGCCGGATGCAGATCCGGACACCCTCGGGCGGGTCGTCGTCCCCGGTTGGAATAAGTCGTTGAAAATGAATGACTTGCCACTGAGATTCGTCTGCGCCGATGCTGGCGCTTGACTGGGGCGTGTAGCGACAGCCGATTCACCGCCAAGACGGTTTTGTTCACAACAGTACTGATTCGTATCTGTGACTTTATCGCAGAAAGCTGTTGCAGTGTAATGAGTTAGCAGGTGCTGGCGCGGAAACACGACCGCCCGTAGCTTCACCGCCCTCGACTGATGTTCGGCCGCGCCGCTCTCAAGAGCACTTTGCGCGCCACAAAACTGAATCACAGAGCCGGTTTCATTGAAATAGCAGTACCGCGTGATCGTTCGGAGCAGTTCAGCACCACCGCAGGCCAGGCCTCCGCGTTCGCGCAACGGCGACCCTATCCTTCTTCACCGCAGTTTTGCCACACAGTCGAGAAATGCCAGAGAACACGCCCCCCAACGTGCCAACGACACCCGCGTCGCTCTCCGCGAACGCGCGAATCGTCCTCTAGAAGCGCTTCCTCGTTCGCGACAAGAGCGGGAAGCCCACCGAGTCCGTCGAAGAGATGTTCTGGCGCGTGGCGACGACCGTGGCCGAACCCGATCGCAAGTACGGGAAAAGCAACGCGGAGGTCCAGCAGACGGCCACGGAATTCTACGAGCTGATGACGCAGCGTCGGTTCGAGCCGAACTCGCCCACGCTGATGAACGCCGGGCGTCCGCTCGGCCAGCTGTCCGCCTGCTTCGTGCTGCCGGTGGAAGACGCCCTCAGCAACGGTTCGGCGGGCATTTACGACACGCTGCGTTCGATGGCGCTCATCCACCAGAGCGGCGGCGGCACCGGATTCTCGTTCTCACGCCTCCGTTCGCGTGGCTCAATGGTGCGCTCCACCACGGGTGTCGCCTCGGGGCCCGTCAGCTTCATGAAGTTGTACGACGCGTCCACCGATGCCGTGAAGCAGGGCGGCACGCGCCGCGGCGCCAACATGGGCATCCTCCGCGTTGACCACCCCGACATCCTCGAGTTCATCTCCTGCAAGGAAGACCTCACGCAGGTCGTGAACTTCAACATCTCCGTCGCGGTCACGGCGAGCTTCATGAAGGCGCTGGAAGCGGGCAGCGACTACGACCTCGTGGATCCGGTCACAAAGAAGGTCACCGGGCAGCTCAACGCGAAGGATGTCTGGGAGAAGATGATTGACGGTGCCTGGCGCACCGGCGAGCCCGGCGTGTTCTTCATTGACGAGGCGAACCGCTACAACCCGGTTCCACACCTCGGCAGCTACGAGGCCACCAACCCGTGTGGCGAGCAGCCGCTGCTTCCGTATGATGTCTGCAACCTCGGCTCGATCAACGTCGGCTACTATGTGAACGGCGGCAAGATGGATTGGGCGTCGTTCGCCAAGGACATCCATCTTTCCACGAGGTTCCTCGACAACGTCATTGACGCCAACAAGTATCCGCTGCCCGAGATTGACGCGCTCTCCAAGCGCATCCGGCGCATCGGCCTTGGCGTGATGGGTTTTGCCGACGCGCTCGTCCGGCTCGGCATCGCGTACGACACGCCCGAAGGCGTGGAGTTCGGCCGCAAGGTGATGGAGTTCGTCGACATCGAGGCGAAGAAGGAGAGCGAGCGTCTGGCCTTTGAGCGCGGCGCCTTCCCGGAGTGGGCGTCGAGCATCTGGGGACCGGACGAGTCGGCCGCGAAGGACAAGGACGGCAAGCGCATCCGG
>CAZLAU010000092.1:0-11397 GCA_964557615.1 uncultured Gemmatimonas sp. | reverse complement strand
CGACTACGACTTCGGCGACGAGCAGGTGCTCGTCTGGGAACGCGACTCGGGCAGCCTCGGCGGGTTCGTGTCGTATTCGCTCCGCCCGTGGGCCGAGGGGTGCGAGTCCACGCCGGTGCCGTACGTCGAGGGCTGGTGGGTGGCCCCGGACCTGCGCAGCCAGGGCGTGGGGCGCGCGTTGATCGCCGCGGTCGAGGATTGGTGCCGCGCCAACGGGCACACCGAGCTCGGCTCGGACGTGGAACTGCACAACGACGTCAGCCTCAAGGCCCACGCGGCGCTCGGATTCGAGCCCGTGGAGCGCGTGCAGTTCTTCAGGAAGCGGCTATAGATTCCACAGTCCTGCATGCAGATCCGAAAATGGGTCACCGCCGTTTGCGCCGCCGCCCACCCGGGCGTCGCCGGCGCACAGGCTGCCCCGCCGGCGGCATCGCAGAACCCGTCGCCGATGGTCGAAACATCGCGTGCCCACGAGCGGCTCACGGCCCGACCGCACGGCGGAGTCATCCGTTCGTTTGCCGGTCCGGATGGTCGGCCGGTCGAGCTGTGGCTGCCGGAACGGCCGGTCCGGAACGGGACGTTCGACGTGGTGATCCACTTCCACGGCGCCGCGTGGCTGCCGCAGCAGGCCGTGGCAGCCCGGGACGACCGTCGCGTGGCCGCGGTGGTGAACCTTGGCGCGGGGTCGGGCGCGTACCATCGCGCGTATGCCGACCCCGCGGCGTTTGACTCACTGCTCGCCGGCATTGCGCGAGAAGTCGCGGTTGCGGCACGCGTTGCGCCGAACGTCGGGCCCGTCTCGCCGGGAGTCCCCTCGGCGCGACCACGGCACGTCGCGCTCACCGCGTTCTCCGCGGGGCACGGCGCCGTACGCGCGATCCTGCTCGCCCCGAGGCACGTCGCCGCCGTGGACGCGATCCTGCTCCTCGACGGACTCCACACGTCGTACGTGCCCGAGGGCTCCGTGCTCGCGACCGGCGGCGCCCTCGACACCACGAACCTCGTCGCGCTCACGGACTTCGCGCGCGCGGCCGTGCGCGGCGAGAAGCGGATGGTCGTGACGCATTCCGAGATCTTTCCGGGCACCTTCGCCAGCACCACGGAGACCGCAGACTGGATGCTCGCGTCGCTGGGGCTCCGGCGCACGCCGGTGCTGCGCTGGGGCCCGCGCGGCATGCAGCAGCTGAGCGAGGCGGGGGCCGGGCGATTCGAGCTGCTCGGATTTGCCGGCAACTCGGCGCCCGACCACGTGGATCACCTGCACGGCTTGCCTGAGTTCCTCGCACGAACCCTTCAACGATGACCGTCACACATGTCGCATAGCAGGCTGCTGACCCCAAAGGAACAGCTCCGGACCACCATCCTCCCCGGATCGGCCGCGGCGGCGCGATTCGTCGCCGCCGAGATCGCCGCGCTCATCCGTGCGCGCGCGGCGGAGGGCCGGAACGCCGTGCTCGGCTTGGCCACCGGCTCGACGCCGACGGGCATCTACGCCGAACTCGTGCGCCTGCACCGGGAGGAAGGGCTGTCGTTCCGGAACGTCGTGACGTTCAATCTCGACGAATACTTCCCGATGCCACCGGATGACCTGCAGAGCTACGCACGGTTCATGCGTGAGCACCTGTTCAGCCTCGTGGACATCGCTCCGGCGAACGCCAACGTGCCCGACGGCACCGTCGCGGCCGACGACGTGGCCGACTACTGCCGGCGCTACGAGCAGCGCATCGCGGACGCGGGTGGCATTGACCTGCAGGTCCTCGGCATCGGCCGCACGGGACACATCGGGTTCAACGAGCCGGGCTCCGACCGCACGTCGCGCACGCGCCTCATCACGCTCGACAGCGTCACGCGAATCGACGCGGCCAGCGACTTCTTCGGTGCCGAGAACGTGCCGCGGCGCGCGATCACGATGGGCGTGGGCACGATCCTCGAGGCGCGCCGCATCATCATGCTCGCGTTCGGCGAGAACAAGGCGGCGATCGTCGCGCGCACGGTCGAGGGCGAGGTGTCGCCGCTCGTGCCGGCGACGTACCTGCAGGAGCATTCCAACGCCGTGGTGCTGCTCGACGACGCCGCGGCCGCTGGCCTGGCGCGCCAGCGATGCCCGTGGCTGTTCGGTCCGGTGACCTGGACGCCGGACGCGATCCGGCGCGCGGTGATCTGGCTCGCCGAGCGACTCGACAAGGCGGTGCTCAAGCTCACCGATTCGGATTACAACGAGGACGGCCTGCAGGACCTGCTCGCGGAGTACGGATCCGCATACGAGATCAACCTGCAGGTGTTCCGGCACCTGCAGTCCACGATCGTCGGATGGCCGGCGGGCAAGCCCGAGCACATGAAGCAGCCCGGCGACCGTCCGCAACCGCTCGACCACGTGTTCCCGAAGCGGATCCTCGTTTTCTCGCCGCATCCCGACGACGACGTGATCTCGATGGGCGGCACGCTGATCCGGCTGGCGGACCAGGGCCACGATGTGCACATCGCCTACCAGACGTCGGGCAACATCGCGGTGTTCGACGATGACACGCTGCGATTCGCCGAATTCGTGTTCGACTTCTGCGCCGAGTTCGGCGCGCTCTCGGACCGCATCGTGGAACTCGAGGCCCACGTCGAGCAGTTCGTGCGTATCAAGAAGCCGGGCCAGGTGGATTCCGCCGAGGTGCAGCAGATCAAGGGGCTGATCCGTCGCGGCGAGGCGCGCGCTGCGGCACGGTGCTGCGGCGTGCCCTCGGACAAGCTGCACTTTCTGGAGATGCCCTTTTACGAGACCGGCCGCGTCAAGAAGAAGCCGCTCGGCCCGGACGACATCCGGATCGTCGTGGAACTGCTGCGCAAGGTGAAGCCGCACCAGATCTACGCCGCCGGCGACCTGTCCGACCCCCACGGCACGCACCGCACCTGCCTGGCGGCGATCTTCGAGGCGTGCCGCGTGTGCCGCGACGACGACTGGTTCGCCACGACGGACGTCTGGCTCTACCGCGGTGCGTGGCAGGAGTGGTCGCCGGACCAGATCGAGATGGCGGTGCCGATCAGTCCCGACGAGGTACGCCAGAAGCGCGCCGCGATCTTCAAGCACGAGTCGCAGAAGGACCGCGCGCTCTTTCCCGGTCCCGACGTGCGCGAGTTCTGGCAGCGCGCCGAGGCGCGGAACGCCGAGACGGCGCGACGCTACGACAAGCTCGGCCTCGCGGAGTACGAAGCGATCGAGGGATTCGTGCGCTGGGACCGGGCGTGGGACCCCGATCGCTGACAGGCGAAATGCAGTTGACAGTGCCGAAACCGCATCCTATGATAGCGCTTCCGCTGCCAGTGGCGGCGCGAGACGGTGTGTTCGCGGCAGTGGTATGGGACTCGACACGATCGGTTCGTCCCGGCCACGACCGGACCAACGGCCGACGCACACAGACGCACGGTCCACCAACACCCTGGTACAACCCATCATGAAGAAACGAGTACTCGCGGTTCTCACCGGAACCTTCCTGCTCGCGGCGCAGGCGTACGCGCAGCAGAAGACCATCACGGGCAGGGTGACGAGCGAGCAGGGCGTGGCCCTGTCCAACGTCCAGATCGCCGTGAAGGGCACGATGACCGGCACGCTCGGTCGCGCGGACGGGACGTATTCCCTCCAGGCGTCCGAGGGTCAGGTGCTGCAGTACCGCCTGATCGGCTACGCGATGGTCGAGCGGACCGTCGGGGCGGCCAGCACGATCGACGTCAGTCTCCGCGCGGTCGCCGCCAGCCTCGACGCGATGGTCGTGATGGCGCTCGGGCAGAACACGACGCAGCGCGCGCTCGGCACGGCGCAGCAGACCGTGGCGGGCGCCGACATCGCGCAGACGCAGCGGGAGAACTTCGTGAACGCGCTGCAGGGCCGGGTGGCCGGCGTGGACGTCGTGAGCACGTCGGGCGTGCCCGGCGCCTCGTCGTCCATCGTGATCCGCGGCGTGAGCTCGATCAGCAGCAGCAACCAGCCGCTGATGATCGTGGACGGGCTCCCGCTCGACAACAAGACGCTCGCGACGGGCGTGCTCGCCTCCGACGCGCCCGGCTCGGTGACCGCGTTCAACAATCGCGGCGTGGACTTCACCAACCGCGCCGCCGACCTCAACCCCGACGACATCGAGTCGCTGGTCGTGTTGAAGGGCCCCGAAGCGGCCGCCCTGTACGGCATTGACGCCGCCAACGGCGCCATCGTGATCACAACGAAGCGCGGCAAGGCCGGCGCCGGCGCGTTCGAGTACACCAGCAACTTCCGGATCGAGTCCACGAACGCCCGGCCCGAAGTGCAGCGCGTGTACGGGCCGACCACGATCGCCGGCTCGACGCTCGGCTCCTTCCAGTACTTCGGCGCCCCGTATGCGGCGGGCACGCCGATGTATGACAACGTGGACGGGTTCTTCCGCACCGCACTCACGCAGCGGCACAGCCTGTCGTTCAGCGGCGCCGCCCCGGACGGCAAGATCAACTACCGGTTCGCCGTCTCGGCCGACAAGCAGGCCGGCGTGATCCCGAACTCGAACCTGCAGAAGATCAACCTGACCGGCGCATCGCAGGCGCAGGTGAACGACTGGCTGATGACCGACCTGTCCCTCGCCTACAGCAACTCGGACAACGACCAGACGTTCAAGGGCGACACCGGCCCGCTCATCGGCCTGCTCGTGTGGCCGGCCACCGACAACGCCCGTGACTACCTCACCGCCGCCGGCAACCGCCGCCGCCTGACGTCCCTCGCGCAGGCGAGCGAGCAGGACAACCCGTTCTTCAACGTCAACCGAAACAAGCGGAACGACCGGAACACGCGCCTGATGATCAACGGCGGGATGGTCCTCACGCCGCTCTCCTGGGCCACGCTCAAGACGAAGGTCGGCGTGGACGGCTACACGCTCCAGACGCTGCTGCTCCGCAGCCCGGAGAGCGTGCTCGGGTTCGCCAACAACGGCATCCTCGATCAGGCCAACGACGTGGTCCGGAACATCAGCATGCAGACGGTGCTCGATTTCCAGCCGCAGGTCGTGTACAAGGACCTCTCGATCAGCGGCTTCGTCGGCCACTCGCTGTCGGACGCCCGTTCGAGCACCGAGGCGCTCCAGGGCATCAACTTCCTGGACCCGAACTTCATCTCCATCAACAACACACTGCAGAAGACCAACCGCACGACGCTCAGCCAGCGCCGGCTGGTGAGCGCGTTCGCGGCGACGTCGCTGAACTACAAGGATTACCTGTATGTGAACCTCACGGGCCGGAACGACTGGACCTCCACGATCCCGCCCGGCAGCAACTCGTTCTTCTATCCCTCGATCTCCACCAGCTTCGTGTTCTCCGACGCATTCCCGGCCGTGCGCCAGTACGTGACGGGCAAGCTGCGGGCCGGCGTGGCGCAGGTGGGCAAGGACGCGCGCCCGTATGCGTACCGTCCGTCGCTCGAGGCCAAGACGACGAACTTCGGCGGCTACGGCTACGGGTTCACGGGCCCGAACCTCGCGCTCAAGCCCGAGTACGCCCGGTCGTACGAGATCGGCACCGAACTCGGCTTCCTCGACGACCGGCTTGGCCTCGACGTGACGTACTACCGCAAGCAGACCACCGACCAGATCGTCAACGACATCCGCGGCAGCTACGCCACCGGCTACATCCTCTTCAACCTCAACGGCGCCTCCACCCGCAACGAAGGCTGGGAAGTCTCGCTGAGCGGCGCTCCGGTGGTGAAGCGCGACTACTCGTGGGACTTCCTGGTGAACTTCGCCCGGGCGCGCGGCAAGGTGCTCAGCCTGCCCAACGAGCTCCCCGAATCGTATGTGTCGGATACGTGGCTCTACGGCAACGTCCGCAACGGCACCAAGCCGGGCCTCTCGACGATGTCGCTCACCGGCCTCTACTACCTGCGCGACACCGTGCCGGGCCGGCGCGAGATCCTCATTGACCCGACCACGGGCCTGCCGATCCGGTCCACCGCGTTCATTGACGGCGGCTACGACCGGCAGCCCGACTTCACGGTGGGCATCACGAACACGCTCAACTACAAGCGGTTCACGCTGAACTTCCTCGTGGACATCCGCCGCGGCGGCGACGTGTTCAACGGCACGCAGCACTACCTCACCACGCGCGGACTCGCGATGCACACGCTGGACCGCGAAACGCCCCGCGTGATCAAGGGCGTGCTGCGCGACGGCAAGGAGAACACGGCCAACCCGACGTACAACACCATCGTCGTCGTGCCGGCCGTGCAGACGCAGTACTACACCGGCATGAGCGAAGAGCTGTTCATCGAGAAGGACATCAACTGGCTGCGGCTCCGCGACGTGACGCTGCGGTACAAGCTGCCGGACGGGTTCTTCCCGGGCTCGCGCAATGCGAGCGTGTACGTGACGGCGACCGACCTCTACCTCAAGACCAACTACTCGGGGCTCGACCCGATCGTCAACGGCAACAGTGCCGCGGTCGGCGGGTCGGGCGGCGCCGGGATCGACTTCGGAAACTTCCCCGTGCCGCGCGGCTTCAGCTTCGGCCTCAAGATGGGATTCTAGACCATGACCCGATCATACCCGAAACGCCTCCGTACGCTCGCGGCCGCCGGCCTGCTCATGGCCTCGCCGGCCTGCCGCGACTTCCTCGACGTCAATACCAACCCCAACGGACCGCAGGCGGTCTCGGCGAACCTGTACCTCTCGCCGATGCTGCATTGGATGGTCACGTCGCCGCAGTTCGACGGCCGGTTCGTCGGCCGGTACACGCAGCAGTGGATCCTCACGAGCACCGTGCTTACCACGTGGGACCGGATGGGCTATGACCCCTCCAGCGACAACGGCGCGCAGCAGTGGCGTGACGTGTACTGGAGCCTCGGCCAGAACCTCGTGGACATGATGACCAAGGCCGAAGCCGAGGAACGCTGGGACCTCCTCGGTGTGGGGTACGTGCTCAAGGCGTGGGGCTGGCAGGTGCTCACCGACCTGCACGGCGAGATCATCGTGAAGGAGGCCATCGACCAGTCGAAGTTCTTCTTCAACTACGACACGCAGGAGTTCGCCTACACCGAAGTGCAGCGGCTCCTGGGCCTCGCGATCGAGAACCTGTCGCGAGCCGACGGCGCCGTGGACGCCGCGTACCTCGGCCGCACCGACAAGATCTACAACGGTGATCGCGCCAAATGGCTGAAGCTGGCCCATGCCATGCTGGCGCTGAATCTCAACCACTACAGCAACAAGTCCTCGTACAAGCCGGCCGAGGTGATTGCCAACGTGGACAAGGCGTTCACCGGCAACGCGGACGACGCGCTGATGGCCTACCAGGCCACGCAGAACGACGACCGCAACTTCCTGGGACCCACGCGTAACAACATGACGGCCTACCGGCAGACGCAGTTCGTCGTCGCACTGATGGACGGCACGCAGTTCGGTGGTGTGGTGGACCCGCGGATGTCGCGGATGCTCGCTCCGGCGCCGGACGGCGCGTTCCGCGGACTCGACCCGAACGTCATCGGCTTCGGCGCGCTGGCCGTCAACGCGCGACCGAACAACTTCTGGGGCTACACCGCGCTGCCGTCGGCGGGCTCGCCGTCGCGGTACATCTTCGACGACAAGTCGAAGCTCCCGGTGATGACGTACGCGCAGCTGCAGTTCATCAAGGCCGAGGCGGCGTATCGCTCCGGCGACAAGGCGACCGCGCTGACGGCGTACCGCAACGGCATCTCGGCGCACATTGATTTCGTGAACGCCCGCAACAGCGAGATCGGGAGCACGGCCACGCAGATCACCGCGGCCGAGAAGAACGCGTTCCTCGCCGCGCCGGCGATCGTGCCGGCCACGGCCGGCGCGCTCACGCTCACGCACATCCTGTCGCAGAAGTACATCGCCCAGTGGGGCTGGGGTCACAACGAGATCTGGATGGACCTCCGCCGCTACAACTACACCGACATCGACCCGGCCAGCGGCCGGCAGGTGTTCCCCGGCTTCGCTCCGCCGGTAAACCTCTACCCCGACAACGGGGGCAAGGTCGTGCAGCGCATCCGGGCGCGCTTCAACTCCGAGTACGTGTGGAACCGCGCCGCGCTCGACGCCATTGGCGGGCTCGCGCTCGACTTCCACACGAAGCCGCTCTGGATCACCCAACCGTAAATGACAATGACCAGACTCCGAACCGCAGTCACGCTGGTTGGCGCCGTCGTCCTCGCGTCGTGCGGCGACACTGGCGCCCAGGACATCACCGGTCCGCTCCCGTCGGCGCGCATCAAGTTCTTCAACTTCGGCGTGAACGCGCCGGCCGTGAACTTCTACGCGAACGACGCCAAGATCACGGCGATCACGTCGGCCACCGGCGTCGAATCCACCAACGGCGTCGCCTACGGTGCCGTGGGATCGGGCGGGTTCTACTCGGGCATCGCGCCGGGCCAGTACACCGTGACCGGCCGCATCGCCGCCACCGTGGACAAGGACCTCGCGATCGGCACCGTGCCGGTCACCGTGGCCGACGGCAAGTCGTACTCGGTGTACCTGAGCGGGTTCTACAACACGACCGCCAAGACGGTCGAAGGGTTCGCCATCGAGGATCCGTATGATCCGGCGTTCGATTACACGAAGGCCTACGTACGGTTCGTGCACGCCATCTCGAACGGCAATCCGATGACCCTCTACGCGAAGAACACGACGACCGGCACCGAAGTGCCGGTGGGCGGGTCGGTCGCGTACAAGGCGGGCGGTGCGTTCGTGGCGCTGGACAACGGCGTGTACGATCTCGCCGCGCGGTACGCCGGCGTTGCGACCAACGCCATTGCCCGCACGGCGGTGTCGTTCTCGGCGGGCCGCATCTACACGATCGGGGCGCGCGGCGACATCACGGTGACGTCAACGACGGCCACCAACCGGCCATTCCTCGACAACACGCTGAACCGCTGAGTTCCGCTCACACAACGCAAAGGCCCCGGCGCGTTGCCGGGGCCTTTTGCATTTCAGGGTACTCCGCGCCCCCAGCCCGTGCTACGACGTCTCCGTGGACGACACGTCGGCGCGCGAGACGCCCGGAATCTCGAGGATCAGGCCGGCACCGTAAGCGCGCGACGGGGTCTGGAACCCCGTCGGCGCGTTCCCGGCGAGCACCTTCTGCGCGATGTGCGCGGCGGTCTCGGCCGTGAGCGTGTAGCCGCTCGGGCAGCGGAGCGTAGCCGCGACGCGACGTCCATCCGCCGCCACGGCCTCCCCCCAGAGGAGGCTCACGCCGCGCGCTCGGGCCGCGTCACTTGGGCCGGCGGCGCCCGAGCGCACGCGGGCCAGCAGGGCGCGACGGACCAGTCCGGTGCGCAACAACGGCGCGAGCCACCGCGACGCAATGGACGCACGCCGCATCGCCGGGCGCATGCTCATGTAGACCTCGACGTTCGGAATGCCGGTGCTGTGGAACGCCGTGGACACGTCACCCCACGGAATCGTCGTCGCGTCGCGCAGGATGCCGTCGCCGAAGTCAACGCGACGGGTGCGCCACGCGGGCGGTACGGGCACGATGCGACCGTCGCGCCGCACGGCGCCGGGGGTGCCGAGGTTCTCGACCATCGTCGTCAGCGTGCCACGCGACGCGCCGCCTGTCGAGTGGAAGCCGAGGGCCAGGTGCGTGGCCTCGGGGAGCCGCGCCGCGAGGTGGGCGGCCAGACAGTCCGACGGCACGACGTCGAACCCGACGCCCGGGAGGAGCATCACGCCCGCCGCGCGCGCCTCGGCGTCGCGCGCAGCGAGTGCCTCGAAGACTCCCATCTCGCCGGTGATGTCGAGGTAATGCACCCGATTGCGGATGCACGCGTCCGACATCGCCCGCCACGTGCGCGCGAATGGGCCCGCGCAGTGCACGACCGCCGTGGCGCCGGCGAGCGCCGCGTCGAGTGCCGGCGGATCGTCCAGCGACGTGACCCGCCACTCGAGTCCGCTGGCCTCGGCCTGCTCGCGCACGGCCTCGCGCGAACGGGCCGCCAGCACCGGCCGCAGTCCACGCGCGAGCGTGGCCGCAACGATCAGCCGGCCGGTGTAGCCCGTGGAGCCGTAGATCAGAAGCATTCAGAATGGTAGCGCACCCCGCGGCCTACAGTGCCAGCCGCTGCGCAGGCGATTGGCCGGGCGTTCCGTGCGCGCGTACAATTGACGCGTCACCTTCACCGGACTCGCCGCACCGTGCCATTCGCCACGACACGCCCTGCCCTGCCAATCCTGTTGCGCGCCACCGGCGCAGCAGCGCTGCTCCTCTCGGTTCCGGCCGCGGGTTCCGCCCAATCGGCCGCCCGGCCAAAGTTCGACCTCACGATCCAGAACATCATGCGCGGCCCCGAGCACTACGGCCGCGAACCCGGTCAGGTGCGCTGGTCGCCCGACGGCCAGTGGATCTACTTCAACTGGCTGCCGCCCGGCACGGACTGGCGCGAAACACCGAAGCCGTACCGCGTGCGCGCGCAGGCGAACGCGGCCCCGGAGCGGGTGAGCGATGCCGAGATGGACCGGCTTGCGCCGGTGATCAGCGACGGCGTTATGTCGCGCGACGGCACACGCAAGCTCACGCAGGCGCGTGGCGACCTCTGGCTCGTGGATATGCGGACGTCCACGGTGCGCCGGCTCACGGAAACGGTCGGCACCGAGTCGAACCCGCAATTCTCGAGCGATGGCGCCCGCGTGATCTATGTGCGCGACGCCAATGCGTATTCGGTCGAGCTGGCGACTGGTGCGACAAGGCAGCTCACCGACATCCGCCCGGGCGCGGCCGGCGCGGCTGCGCCTGCAGGCGGCGCCGCAGGTGCGGGCGGACGCGGCGGGCGTGGTGGAGGCGCAGCAGGTGGCGCGGCCGCACAGGGTGGCGGTCGCGGCCGCGGCGGCAACGCACAGCGGACCATCATGGAACAGGAACAGCAGCAACTGTTCGCCGCGCTGCGCGACCAGGCGCGCGCCGATTCCATTCGCCGCGCCGGTGAGCGTGAGGACCCAGACCTGCCACGCACCGTGAACCTCGGCGCCAACGAGCGCGTGCAGCAGATCTCCGTGAGCCCGTCGGGAACGTCGGTGATCTTCACGACGGTTTCGCCCGCGAGCGACGCGCGCTCGACGATCGTCCCCAACTACGTCACGTCGAGCGGTTACACGGAAGACATTCCGAGCCGCACGAACGTGGGCGACACACCGGGAAGCGGCCGCATCGGGTTCATGACGCTGCCGCGCGGCGACGTCACGTGGCTGCAGCCCATCACCGGTAGCACAACGCCTCCCGCGAACCAGTCCGTGCTCGCGTGGAACGACGCCGGCTCCGCCGCCATCGTGTCGGCGACGGCGCGCGACTGGAAGACCAGGCAGTATTCCGTGGTGGACGGCGCCAGCGGCACGCTCAGGACGATCGAAGTCGTGCGCGACACCGCGTGGGTGGGCGGCCCGTGCGGCG
>CAZLAU010000091.1:2276-11505 GCA_964557615.1 uncultured Gemmatimonas sp. | reverse complement strand
CCCGCGACCCCAACCTTGGCAAGGTTGTGCTCTACCAACTGAGCTATTCCCGCGACTGCCGCAAGTTACCCGGCGCGGGAACGCCGAACAAGCAATGCGCTGCTATCCGGTACGTCCTCCCTGACTACGGTCGCACTCCGTGGGCGTGGACGGCGAACCACGCCACGTAGGCGACCAATCCTGAGAGCGCCGCGTCGCCTCCGCCGCCGGTGGCAGTCCCATCAGCATCGACGTATTCGGCGGCGAAGCCGCGGTCGAGAGCCGCGCGTCGGAGCCATTCGAGCACCAACCCCGCGTCCGGCCCCATCAGCCGCGCGAGTTGCTGCTCCAATCGGCCCGATGCGCCGACCATCTTTGCCGACCGGCGATACACGGAGTCGGTCCGTTCGACCGCTTCGAGCAGCGGCAGCCACAACGTTGACGCTGCCGGGTCGTCGGGCTGTTCGACGCGCCCGCCCGGTTCGACGGCGGAGGCGAACGTCGCCTTGCTCGACTCCCCGACCGTGAAGTGGCGACGGATCGCCGCCCGCACGGCCTCGGGGTCCTGCAGCGCGCGCGCCTCGGCCTCATCGAGCGTGCGCTTGAGGCAGTCGAGTGCGTACGCGACTGCCGCATTCGCGTGGATCGAGAAGAGCGGCGCGGGTTCGCCGCCCAGAGTCACGCTGGCGCGGTAGAGCGGATGGTGTTCGTCGCGGCGGTCCGCGAGGTCCTCCGAGGACAGGTAGAGCGTGTCCGCCAGCACCGGCTCCTCCACGATCTGATCGTCCGCCGTGTCGCGGATGTAGCGATCGGCCGCGATTGCATACGCCGCCGCTCCTTCGAGCGTGAACCCGGGCGAGAACAATGTGCCGTCGAAGTAGTTGGTCCCGCGGCCCGGTGCGTACCCGTGGACCTCGCAGATGCGCAGGATCAGCTCGCGAGCGAGCGGTGGATCGGCCAACTGGATCGCCGGAACCGTCCACATCAGCGCCTCCCAGTCCCGGACGGTCACCCCGCGTGCCGACCACGGCGCGCGGCTTCGCACGACATAGAAGTGCGCGTCGTCGAGCGCCCGTCCGACCGAGTAGAAATAGGCGAACATCAGGTGCCGGTTGATCACACCGTCGATCGACTCGACGCCTGACGTCTGCTCGAGCATGCGCAATGCGTCGCGTGTGCCGCTCAGCAGCGCCTTCCACCCGCGCTGGCGCAGCACCGCAACGGTGGCCAACGCCCCGTCGCGCTCCGGCCCGGCGCCGATGAAGAACGCGGTCTCGGCCCGCTTGCCGTGCGGAATCGTGACGGCCCGGTGGATCGCGTACGCCGCGCCCGTGACACCCACCGTGGAGTCGGCATCGGCGGCCACCGCCAGCGCCGCGAAGCCAGGGGCGTCGGCACCATCAAGGATCACCTCGCCCGCCGGCGTTTCCGTGACGAGGTGCTCGGCATCGATCGTCCGAGGCGTGCACACCCGCAGTTGGCGGTGGCCAAGCGTCCCCTCGAGCCCGAATATCACCTCCACCGGCGCCGCCCCACGGTTCTCGACCGACAGGGCATATACCGCGCCGGCGACGTCGATGTCGCGGCCAAACGGCGCGAACACCGTCCCACGCACCACGAGGTCGCCAGTGGTGACGGTGAAGGTGGGGATCCAGTGATGGGCGCGTTCCCAGGCAATCCCCTGCCGCGCCAGCTCGAGTGGAGCGCCGTTGACGTGCAGGACGGGCCGGGCAAGCGGGGGTCCGTTACCGCCGAGAAACCCGATGTCGCCCGCGAACTCCACTGCCGCACGCGCGCCGCGATGAAGCAAGCCGGCGGCGTGGATCGCTCCGTCCACCGGGTGGACGCACGGCAGTGCGAGCCAGTGATTTCCCGTGACCTGCCACGGTACGGTGCCGATGTCGTTCTGTGTCAACGCTGAGGATCCCCGTTATCTTGGCGCGGGTAGGAAACCTAGTCGTGAACCACCCGGACCGCCTTGATTTCTTCGCCACAACTCGCGCACGCGTGGCTGCGCCGCGCCGAACGCGCCGCCGTGCGGATTGCAGGGACATTCGTCGCCCTCGCTGCCTTGGCGAGCGCGCCGCCCGCGGCCCTCGCACAGGGTCCGCGGGGTGCGGGTCCTGACGCGAGGATTCCAGCGGCGCGCACCGTTCGCGTCGGCGCCGGGGCCACCTGGACGCGCAGCGCCGAGCGGTACGAGAACGGTGTGTTGCGCGAGATCGGAGACCGCTTCACATTCGCGACCCTTGGCAGCGAGCTGCTGCCGTCGCTTGGGCCGATCGAGGCGGCGGCGCGTGTGGCGACCGGCGTTCCCGAATTTCGCGGATCGCTCGGCACCGTCGACACCCGGGCCCGCACACGCTTCGAGAGCACGCCGCTGTTCCTCGAGTATGGTGTCACCTCCCGGTTCGCGCTTGGCGTCGCCGTTCCGTTCGTGACGTCCATTTCCCGCGTCGAAGCCGTCGTGAACGCCACTCCGGGGGTCGCGACGCTGGGCAGCAATCCGGCGAGCGGGTCCGAGGCGATCGTCCAGGCCAATGCGCTGCTTCTCTCCCAAATGGGCGCTGCGTCCGCGTTCGTCGCACAACGGATCGTCGCCTGCGGCGCGGCACCGGGCGGTAGCGGCTGCGCACCCTACGCGAACGCGCCGGGGGCTGCGCTCGCGCTCGTCGCCGAGTCCAACGCCTTCGCCAACGCGCTCGCGGCGCTGTACGGCGGGCGAAACGGATCCACCGGTGCGCCGTTCATTCCGCTGGCCGGGAGTCCGGCCCAGGCGGCGGTCGCCGCGCGACTCGCCGGGCTGAAGGCCCAGTTTGCCGCGTTCGGTGCAACTGCCATTGCCGCTGGCGCGCCTGTCGGAGCACCCGCACCGATGACCGGCGCCGAGTTCCAGCGGGTGCTTTCGGACTCGGCCCACGGCATCCTTGCGAATCGCCTCGTCCCGGTCGTGCGCCGCGGCATCGGCGACATCGACCTGAGCGCCACCGTCGTGTGGCACGACTCGCACTCCCGCGCCAGCGCGTCCGGCGGGTGGCGCGAGCGCACGTGGTGGCGGAGTGCCGTGACGGCTGTGTACCGCGCGCCCAGCGGGGCGCCGGCCGAGTCGGCCGACCTGATTCCGGTGCCGCGAGGCGACGGTCAGGCCGACTACGAAGTGCGATCGATCACTGACGTCGGCGCGGGCCGGCGCATCTCGCTTACGACGCACCTGCGATACACGCTCCAGGCCGCGACGACCAGCACCGTTCGCGTGCCGGCCAGTCCTGCCGACGTGCTGCCGTCGGCGGCGCAGGCGGCGGCCGTATCGTTCGACCCCGGTGACGAGATCGCCGCCGATTTCCATCCGCGATGGACGCTCAGCGAGGCGATGGCAGTTGCCGGCTACTACGGGTACCGCCGGCGCTCACGCGATTCCTACACGAGCGCTTCCGGCGCGACGGATGGATCGCCCGTGCGAGCGGCGCTCGACGCACTCGGCGACGCCGGCGCCGCGGGTGAGCACCGGTTCGGTGCATCGGTCGCGTACTCCACCGTCGCTGCCTGGGAGCGTGGCGCAGCGCGCTGGCCGATTGAGGTGTCGCTTTCGCATTTCCAGACGACCGCCGGATCCGGCGCGGCGGTCCCGAAACTCACGCACGACGACGTGACCGTCCGGTGGTATTGGCGGCCGTTCGGGCGGAGCGAGGCGCAGCGGCGCTGAGCAGTTCCCGGGCGTGCGCGCGGCTCGCGTCGCTCGACGGGTCACCTCCCAACATTCGCGCCAGCTCCTCGATGCGCCCGTCGCCCGACGCAATGGCGATGTCGGCCGAGGTGACGCCGCCGCGCGCGCCCTTTCGCACCACCACGTGGTGATCGGCTCGCGACGCAATCTGCGCGAGGTGGGTGATGGCAAACACCTGGTGGCGGTCGCTCACGCTGCGCATCGCGTCGCCGACCATCAGGCCGACGGCGCCACCGATGCCCGAGTCCACTTCGTCGAATATCAGCGTCGGCACCTGATCGACGCCGGCGAGGATCGTCTTCATCGCAAGCATCACGCGGGAGAGTTCACCACCTGACGCCACGCGGGCCAGCGGCCGGTCGTCGTGCCCTACGTTCAGCGCCACCCGGTATTCCACATCCTCGGCCCCGGACGGTGCGATTTCGGATCGCGGCAGCAACGCAACCGAAAAACGTCCACCCTCCATTCCAAGGGCCGGCAGGGCTTTTTCCACGGCCGCCGCGAAACGTGTCGCACCGGCCTTGCGAAGCGCTGTCAGCGCCACGGCCGCCCGCTTCAATGCGGAGTCTGCCGCGCCCACGGCCGCCTCGAGCGCCGCCACATCATGCGCCGCCGTGTCAATCGCGTCGAGCTCGGCCCGGGCTGACGCGCCGGCGGCGATCGCTTTCGCGACGCTGCCGCCGTGCTTTGCAACGAGGCGGTAGATGACGTCCCGGCGCCGCTCGACGTCGGCCAGCCGCGCCGGGTCGTGCTCGACCGTCCCCGCATAGGCGGCGATTTCACGCGCCAGCTCGTCGACGGCGTAGAATGCCGCGTCGAACAGGGCCTGCAAGCGCTCCGTCGCCGGATCGATGCGCTGCAGTGCCGAGAGGGCGCGCTGCAGGTGGCCGAGCCGTGGACTGATCGAATCGTCGGTTTCGTCCAGCGCCGCGCCGATCTCCGCAGTGAGGGCCGTCAGCTCTTCCGCATGCGTGAGGCGCGCCGACTCGCTCGCGAGCGCGTCCTCCTCGCCCTCAGTCAGCTTGGCAGCCTCGACCTCATCGGCGACGTGCCGGAGAAAGTCCGCGCGGCGCAGGACGTCGTCCCGGCGTGCGATCCGCTCGGCCAGCGCGGCGCGGGCTTTCGCAGCGGCGGCGTGCAGCGCGGCGACCTGATCCGCGGCCGCGGCGGCGCCCGCGTACCGATCCAGCATGGCACGTTGCGACGGCTCGTCCAGCAGGGCCTGCGCATCGTGCTGCCCGTGGATGTTCACCAGCAGGCGGCCGACCGTTGCGAGGACGCCGGCGCTGACCGGCGTTCCGTTGACCCAGGCCCGGGTCCGACCGGTGGTTGCGACCTCACGCTTGAGGACCACGACCCCGCCGTCGACGTCAATGCCGTGCCCGTCGAGGGCCTGCAGCGCGTCGGGCGAGGTGACGTCGCTGAACTCCCCCTCCACGGTCGCCTTGTCGGCGCCGGTGCGCACGTCGTCGGACGAGGCGCGTTCGCCGATCAGCAAGCCGAGTGCGCCGACAATGATCGACTTCCCGGCCCCGGTCTCTCCGCTCAGCACATTGAGTCCGGGCGCGAGTGGCAGCGCGACGGACTCGATGATGGCGAGGTTCCTGATGCGGAGTTGGGCGAGCACAGCCGGCTCCCGGATTGCTACGAGTCGCGGTCCGCCAGTCCACCCCAGCCAAGTTTGCGGCGCAGCCGCCCGATGAACGTCGTGCCGTGGAACCGCACGATCTTCACCGACTGTTCCGCGCGGCGAACCGTGAGCGCGTGGCCACCCGACAACGTAGCGCCCACCTGCCCGTCCACCGTCACCAAAACCTCGTCGGGCGCATCTTCCGGTTGCAGCGTGATGACGGATGCCGGGTTGATCACGAGAGGGCGGATGGCCAGGGTATGCGCGGCGATCGGCGTGATCGTGAGCGACTGCACGCCCGGTTCGACGATCGGCCCGCCAGCCGACATCGAATAGGCCGTTGTCCCCGTGGGCGTCGAGATGACGATGCCGTCGGCGGCGAGCACGCCGAGCGCCTCGTTGTTCACCGACAGGCGCAGCCGCAACACGCGCGCGAACCCACCCTTGTGGACCACGACGTCGTTGACGGCCCGCATGCGCTTGCTTTGGGGCCCTCCGATCGGCCCGGTGGTCGCTTCGAGCACCATCCGCACGTCGGACGTGTAGTTCCCCTTCGCGAGGCGTGGCAACACGCGCGAGAACTCCTTGGCGGACGAGCTGGCGAGGTATCCGAGCTTGCCGAGGTTGACGCCGAGCAGCGGCACGTCGGCGCCGTCGAGGTAGCGCGCGGAACGGAGGAGCGTCCCATCGCCCCCGAGCGATACCAGGGCGTCGAGGTCGCCGGGCGCGCCGACTTCGCGCGCCCCTGGCGCCAGGTCCAGCAGGTCGCGCTCGACGAACACCTCGAGCCCGAGCCGTGGGGCTTCGCGAATGATCATCGCGACCGCCTCCTCGATTCCCGGATATGCCTTGTGCCCGAAGACGCCGAGGCGCATCAGCCGGCCACCGCTTCAGTTCCGTGCAGCGCCCGCACACGATCGGCGATCCCTGCGTCGGTGAGTCCGCACAGCTCGAGCTGGCGGGCCCTGGACGCCGCGTACACGATGCGGTCGGGCACACCCAACGTGGACACGCGCACGTTGGCATCCATCTCTCCGATGACCCGCGCCATCGACGCGCCGAAGCCGTTGACCACCGTTCCCTCCTCGACGACGAGAATCTGGCGGTGGTCGGCGATGATCGTCGCCAGCACGGCCTCGTCATACGGCTTGAGGAATCGGCAGTTCACGACGGTCACGTCCAGTCCCTCGGCGGCGAGCGCAGTTGCCGCGCGGGCCGCCGGAACGACCATCGTGCCGGCCGCGAGAATGGCGACGCCGGTTCCCTTCCGCAGCACTTCCCACGAGCCATACGGGACGGCCGGGATTTCACGCGCGTGCGGCACGACGTCAGGCGCGGCGTCGCGCGGATAGCGAATGGAAAACGGCCCCGCGCCGTGCGCGACGGCGGTGCGCAGCAGCCCGAGCATTTCGCGCCCATCCTTCGGCGCCGTGACGGTGGCGTTCGGCACCGCGAGCATGTAGGCGATGTCGTAGAGTCCTGCGTGCGTCTCGCCGTCTTCACCCACGAGCCCCGCGCGATCGAGGCACAGCACGACCGGCAGGTTCTGGATCGCAACGTCGTGGATGATGCTGTCGTAGGCCCGCTGCAGGAACGTCGAGTAGATCGCCGCAACGGGCCGAACGCCGCGTGTCGCCATGCCGGCGGCCATCGTGATGCCGTGGGCCTCCGCGATGCCGACGTCGAAGAAACGGGCGGCGTGCGCCTTCGCCGCCGGCACCGTGCCCGTGCCACTCGGCATCGCCGCCGTGATGACGGCGATCCGCGGGTCCTCGTCCATCAGCTCGGTCAGACCCTTGCCGAACACTGAAGTCCAGTTGGCGTTGCCGGCCGACGCCGAGCGCTGCTTGCCCGTGGCCGGGTCGTGCCCGGGCGGCAGCGCGTGCCACTTCTCCCCGTGCTCGCCGGCGGGAAACCCCTTCCCCTTCTGGGTGATGACGTGGACGAGGATCGTGCCCTTCATCTCGCGCACCGCGCGAAACGTGTCGGCCATCTGGCCGATGTCGTGGCCGTCAATCGGTCCGAAGTAGCGGAAGCCGAGTTCCTCGAAGAGCACGCCGGGCGTGAGGAACGCCTTGAGGCTCTCCTCCCACTTGTGCAGCAGCTTCTCGGCGTCCTTGAACGGGCCCGGCGCCTGACGCGCGAACTCGCCGATCTTCGAGCGAATGCGATTGTACAGCGAGTTGCGCTGGACCGAGACGAGGTACTTGTGCATCGCGCCGACGTTCGGCGCGATGGACATCTCGTTGTCGTTGAGCACGACGATCATGTCGCGATGCGACGCGCCCGCGTTGTTCAGTCCCTCATAGGCGAGTCCGCTGCCGAGCGATCCGTCACCAATGATGGCGACGACCTTGAAGTCCTCGCCGTTCAGGTCGCGGCCCACGGCCATGCCGTAGGCAGCCGAGATCGATGTGGCCGCGTGCCCTGCCCCGAACGTGTCGTAGGGACTTTCGGTCCGCTTGAGGAATCCGGAGAGGCCGTTCTCCTGCCGCAGCGTGCCCATGCGTGCGGCGCGCCCGGTGAGCACCTTGTGCGGGTAGCCCTGGTGGCCGACGTCCCACACGAGCTGGTCGCGCGGCGTGTCGAAGACGTGGTGAAGGGCAACGGTCAGCTCGACCACGCCGAGCCCCGCGCCGATGTGACCGCCGGTACGGGAGCACGAATCGATCAGGAACTCGCGCACCTCGGCCGACAGGGCGACGAGTTGCTCGACGGAGAACCCGCGGATGTCGGCGGGCCCGGTGAGCGAGGAAAGGAGCGGCGTGGAAACCATGCTGAACTGTAGGGTAATCTTGGGGAGTCCGGCCGGAAACGGCTACGACGGGCGGGCGACGGCGAACCGGGCCAGGTATTCGAGTTCGGCGGATCGGATCCCTGCGTCGTGCAGCGCGCGGCAGGCCTCGTCGGCGAGCACCGCGGCACGGGCGCGCGCCGCTTCGAGTCCGAGCACCGCCGGATAGGTGCTCTTGCCGTGGGCGGCGTCCTTGCCGGCCGTCTTGCCGAGTTGCGACGACGTCGCGGTGACGTCGAGCACGTCGTCGGCGATCTGAAACGCGAGCCCGACGGCCTCGCCGTACGCGCGCAGCGCCGACATGGTGGATGTGTCGGCGCCGGCGGCGAGTCCGCCGATCACCACGGACGCGCAAATCAGCGCACCGGTCTTCAGCCGATGGACCCGCTCCAGGGCTGCAGCGTCGAGCGCGCGGCCCTCGGCCAGGAGGTCCAGGAGCTGCCCGCCGATCATGCCCCCCGCACCTGAGGCGCGCATGAGCGTCCGGACGACCTCACCCTGTGCCGCGACGTCGAGGCCGAGCTCGCGGGCGGCGTCGGCAGCAGCGCGGGCGGCGAGGGGCACCATGGCTACGCCGGCCGCCGCGGCCGCGACGACACCGTGGACGCGATGCACCGTGGGCCTGCCTCGGCGCACGTCGTCGTCATCCATGCACGGGAGGTCGTCGTGCACGAGCGAGTACGCGTGCACGACCTCGACGGCCGCTGCGAGCGCGCTGGCATCGCGCCGGCCGCCGCACGCGCGGTACGCCGAGATGAGGAGCACGGCCCGCAGCCGCTTCCCGCTGCCGAGGAGGGCGTAGCTGACGGCGTCGGCGACCCGCGGATCGAGGGTGGACGACGCGCGGGCGGCGAGTGTCGCGAGCGCCGACGCGACCGCGGCGCGCTCTGCGTCGAAGCGCGGCGGCGTCTCAGTCTTCGTCATCGGGCCGCAGCGGAGTGCCGTCCGACGGGGCGAGCGTTCCGTCTGCGCGGTCCACCAGCTCGCGCACGCGGCCCTCCGCGACCTCGAGCGTGTCGGAGGCCGCGCGGAGCCGGGCAATGCCTTCCTCGAACAGCGCCAGGGCCGTATCGAGCGGCACGTCCGCACGGTCCAGGGCGGC
>CAZLAU010000091.1:0-2176 GCA_964557615.1 uncultured Gemmatimonas sp. | reverse complement strand
GTGCGTGACGCCCGAGCCCGGAGTTCGCGCGACACCCGCGCGAGGTCGCGGCGTCCATCCAGCGCGCGTCGCCGGAGCGCGGCGACCATGAACGCGGCGAGTTCCGACAGGTCGCGGCGGATGTCGTCGAGCACGGGAGCCACCAGTTCACCAGCAGCGCTCGGAGTCGCGGCGCGCGCGTCCGCGACCAGGTCGGCAAGGGTCACGTCCACCTCGTGCCCCACCGCACTCACCACCGGAGTCGGCGATGCCGCGATGGCGCGTGCCACTCGCTCGTCGTTGAAGCACCACAGGTCCTCGCGAGACCCGCCTCCCCGCCCGACGATGAGCACGTCGGCGCCACCCCAGCGGGCCGCGCGCTTGAGGGCGCGCACCAACGACTGCGGGGCCGTGTCACCTTGCACCGCGGCCGGAATGACCACGACGTCAATGGTCGGGTTCCGGCGGGCGATGACCGAGGTGATGTCGTGCAGCGCCGCACCATCCGGACTCGTGACCACCCCGACGGTCCGCGGAAACCGGGGGATCGGCCGCTTTCGCGTCGCGTCGAGCAATCCGTCCCGTTCCAGCGCGGCGCGCGCCTTCTCGAACGCCTTGCGCCACAAGCCCTCACCCTCCGCCTCGAGCGCGCGCACGGCGAACTGCACCTTGGCCCGGGCCGCCCACATGGTGAGCTGGCCGTACGCCACGACCTGCATGCCCTCGTCGGGCGCGGCGGGCAGGCGCACCTGATCGCGCGTCCACACCACGCAGTCAATCGCCGCGTCGCGGTCCTTGAGCGCGAAGTACCAGTGGCCGTTCCGGTGCTTGGTGAAGGCGCCGACTTCCCCGGAAATCCAGATCGGCGGGAAGGTGCCCTCGATCACGTCGCGTGCCTGCGCCGTCAGCGCCGATACCGTGAGCGCACGTTCGGGCGTGCTGCCGGGAACGCCGCGATCGGGACCCCCGCGGTCCGAGCCGCGTGCCGGCGCCGACGGCATCAGCCCATCTGCTCCGCAGCACGGACGGTGTTCTGCAGCAGCATCGCAATGGTCATCGGCCCGACGCCGCCGGGGACCGGCGTGATCTTCGAAGCCACCTGGCTGGCGGACTCGAAGTGCACGTCGCCAACGAGCCGCGATCCCGACTTCGTGGTTGGGTCGTCGATGCGATTCACGCCCACGTCGATGACGACGGCGCCCGGGCGAATCATCTCGCCGGTGATGATCTGCGGCTTGCCGACCGCGGCGATCACGATATCGGCACGCTTCAGGTGCCAGGCGAGGTCCGGCGTGCGCGAGTGGCATACCGTGACCGTGGCGTCGCCACCGGGGCCCGGCTGGATCAGCAGCGACGCCATCGGCTTGCCAACGATGTTGCTCCGGCCGACGATCACCGCGTGTTTTCCTGCGGTGTCGACGCCGGCTTCCTGCAGGAGCACCTGCACGCCGGCGGGCGTGCACGGGGCGAAGCCGTCCTTCTCGCCGATCAGCACCTTTCCGACGTTCACCGGGTGGAATCCATCGACGTCCTTCGAGGGCGCGATGCGGCGAATCACGGCCTGTGGATCGATTTGCCTGGGCAGGGGCATCTGGACGAGGATGCCGTGCACGCCGGCGTCGCCATTCAGCCGATCAACGACCGCGAGCAGCTCGTCCTGCGTGGTCGTCGCCGGGAGGCGGATGGTCGCGCCGCGCATCCCCGCCTCGAGGCTCTGCTTTTCCTTGTTGCGTACGTACACGGCGCTGGCCGGGTCGTCCCCAACGAGCACCACCGTGAGTCCGGGCACAATGCCACGGCTGGCGAGCGCCTGACACCGCGAGGCGACGCGGGCGCGGATCTTCGTTGCGACGGCCACGCCGTCGATGATGTCAGCGGGCAATGTCCATGGCCCTCTTTTCACGGATGGCGACGACCTTGATCTGTCCGGGATACTGCAGCTCGGACTCGACACGGCGCGCGATCTCCTCGGTCAGGGACTGCATTCGCGCATCGTCGATGTCCTCGGGGTTCACGAGGACGCGGATCTCGCGGCCGGCCTGGATCGCGAACACGCGGTCCACGCCCTTGTAGCTGGATGCGATCTTCTCGAGACCCTCGAGCCGCTTCACGTAGGTCTCGAACGCCTCGCGGCGCGCGCCCGGACGCGAGCCCGAAATCGCGTCCGCGGCCTGCACGAGCACGCTCACCTCGCTTT
>CAZLAU010000090.1:8814-11623 GCA_964557615.1 uncultured Gemmatimonas sp. | reverse complement strand
CGGCCTGCACGAGCACGCTCACCTCGCTTTCGTGCGGCACGTCGTCGTGGTGCGCGGCGATGCAGTTGACGACGAGCGGATTCTCCCCGTACTTGGTCGCGACCTCGACGCCCAGCTGGACGTGGGTGCCCTCGTGCTCGTGGGTCAGGACCTTGCCCACGTCGTGCAGCAGCGCGCCGCGCTCGGCCATCGCCGAATCGAGCTTCAGTTCTTCGGCCATGATGCTGGCGAGCCACGCGACTTCCTTCGAGTGCTGCAGGATGTTCTGCCCATAGCTGGTGCGCCACTTCATCCGGCCAATCAGCTTGATCAGCTCGGGATGCAGGCCGTGGACGTTGGCGTCGTACGCAGCGCGTTCGCCGGTCTCGACAATCCCCGCCTCGACTTCCCGGCGCGCCTTCTCCACCACTTCCTCGATGCGACCGGGATGGATCCTCCCGTCGGCGACCAGTTTCTCCAGCGCAACGCGCGCGACTTCGCGGCGCACGGGATCGAAGCACGATACGACGACGGTATCCGGAGTGTCGTCGATGATCACGTCGACGCCGGTGGCGAGTTCGAACGCGCGGATGTTCCGCCCCTCGCGCCCGATGATCCGCCCCTTCATCTCGTCCTTGGGCAGCGACACGGCGCTTGCCGTGATCTCGGCCGTGTGCTCGGCGGCAATCCGCTGGACGGCGAGCGCCACGACCTTCTTTGCCTCGCGGTCGGCGGTGCGCTTGGCCGTCTCGCGGATTTCACGCAGCCGGCTCGCCGCATCGGCATGCGCCTCCTCCTCGATGCGGCGCATCAACTCGGTCTTCGCCTCCTGCGCGGACAGCCCGGCGAGCTGCTCGAGGCGGCGGCGTTCGTCCGAGACAATCCGGTCGAGCTCAAGCTGGCGCTCCTCGACCGCCTTCTCCTTGCGGCCGATGTCGCTGGCCCGGCGGCCGAGGTCCTTGTCGCGGGATTCGATCACGTCGAACTTGCGGTCGAGGACGTTTTCGCGCTCCTGGAGGCGCTTTTCCTCGCGCTCGATTTCCTCGCGACGGCGGCGCGCCTCCGCTTCCCATTCCTCGCGGGCCCGCATCGCCTCTTCCTTGCCCGTGAGGACCGCCTGCTTGCGGAGGCTGTCGGCTTCCCTCTCGGCGTCACCGAGGATGCGCTTGGCCAGGTCCTCTGCGGTGTCGTGGGCGGCGCGGCGGGCGCGAAGTTCGGCGTCCCGGCCAGTCTTGCGGCCCATCACGAACGCGATCGTTGAGCCACCCACGCCGAACGCGGCGAGCACGATCGCCAGAATCTCCAGATCCATTTCTATGCCTCGCAGCGGGATACCGGGTGCGAGGAGCCAGCCGGCGGACCGCCAATTCAGGAAAACGGCGCGCCGCGTGCGGGGGGCGGTCGAAGCTCGGCGGAACGCTGTACCAACCGGTCAGGCACCGTTGAGTGAACTCAGATGGGCGCGCGGCGGGATGGGCTAACTACCGCTGATGCTTGGACCTACGGCTCGCAAGTCAACGCATCGTGAAGATACGACGCGGCGCAACCGCCAGCAACGGCGCTCGCGTCAGCCCGATCCGTGCAGTAATGCCTCTCGCACAGCACGGGCGAGCTCCACCGGCACGAACGGCTTTCGGAGCAACGCGCCCGGCAGGTCGGCGGCCGCCTGATCCGTCATCTCGTCCACCGCGTACGCGGTGGTGAACAGCACCCGCAACTCCGGCCACCGCACACGCAACTTGCGCACCAGGTCACGGCCGTTGATGCGCGGCATGATCACGTCGGTGACAAGCAGGTCCGGCGGACGGTCGCGCCCGATCACCAGTGAGAGCGCTTCTTCGCCATTCGACGCTTCGGTCACATCGTAGCCCCGCGATCGCAGCGCAGTGACCACGATGCGGCGCACGTGCTCGTCGTCCTCCACCACGACGATCTCGCCCGATCCGCGGGCATCGTCGCCGGCCTCCGCCTTCGCCGACATCGGCTCGGATTCGGCCACGACGAGCCTCGGAAAGTAGAGATCGAAGACGGTCCCCTTGCCCGGCGTGCTGCGCGTCCGGATGAAGCCGCCGCTCTGCTTGACGATTCCATAGGTGGTGGACAACCCCAGGCCCGTCCCCCGCCCCGGCTCCTTTGTCGTGAAGAACGGATCAAAGGCCTTCGCCGCCGTCGCCTCGTCCATCCCGATCCCCGTGTCACTCACGCGGAGCATCACCATGGGAATCGTGCCGGGCGTTCCGGCACAATCCGCGTCGACGCCGGCGGAGTCGGCCGGGACGTCGACGTTGGCGGTTTCGATCGTGAGCATGCCGCCGTTGGGCATCGCGTCGCGCGCGTTGACCACCATGTTCATCAAGGCCTGGTCAATCTGCCCGGAATCGGCGTGGATGGCGCCCAGCGCCTCATCGGGCACGATCGTGAGCGTGATCTCGGCCGAAAGCACGCGGCGCAACATCTTCTCCATCTCGCGGACCACGTCGTTGAGGTTCAACGGACGCGCGTCGAACAACTGCCGCCGACCAAACGCGAGCAGCTGCCGGGTGAGGCCGGCAGCGCGCTTTGCGGCGCTGTGGATCTCCTCGAGATCGTCCTTGCGGGGATCGTCCGGCTGGCATTCCTCCAGCATCAGGCTGGAGTAGGTCCCGATGACCGTCAGCAGGTTGTTGAAGTCGTGCGCAACGCCGCCCGCCAGCTGGCCGATCGCCTCCATCTTCTGCGCCACCTTGAGTTGCTCCTCGAGGTCGCGCTGGGGCGTGCGGTCGTCCATGAGCAGCACCAGGTGCGGCCGCTCTCGCAGCACGATGGCGATGCACTCGCACCGGAGCGCGAG
>CAZLAU010000090.1:0-8714 GCA_964557615.1 uncultured Gemmatimonas sp. | reverse complement strand
CCGCGGATGATCGCCTGGCTCAGCTCACCCGCCTCGACGGCGGCCTGATGCTCGTCGCGCGCGGCCTTCTCCGACGCGCGACGCGCCTCGTCGTCGACGATGAAGGCCACGTGCCGCAGGCCCGCGGCACTCCGCCAGGGCGCAATCCCGATCACAACCGCTACGTGGCTTCCATCCTTGCGAACCGCGTGGAGCTGCCGGAGCGAGTCGTGGATCGTCCCCTCACGACCGCGCCCGAACGCCTCGCGCATTTCGGTGTGCTTCGCCCGGTGGTCGCGCGGAACAAGATCCTCGATCGACAGGCCCGTCATCTCACCGGGTCCGTATCCGAGCAACCGTTCGGCACACCGATTCACCTGCAGGATGCGCCCCCGTTCATCCGACACCACGAGCGCGTGTGGTGCCGCGTTGATAAAGCCGTCGGAGAGTTCGCCCGTGGAGTCCATGATGGCAGACTCAAACCCTACCTTTTGCGCGCAGCGAGCGCCAGCCGGAGCGCCGACTGGCTCGATTCGGGACACTCCGCGCTTGCGTGGCGGCAGGTGTGCCGCCTATGCTGAGCGATGGGCCTGCCTTGGGCAGTCGCCCGCACACCGCATCAGCCCGCCTCGCATGACTGCTCCCGCACCCCACGAAGAGTTTGCCGCGCTCCGCGTCCTCGTCATCGACGACCAGGAGCATGTCCGCAAGTGGGTGCGACGCGTCCTCAAGACGCTGGGAATCACCAACGTGTCCGAGGCCGACGACGGGCTGTCCGCGATGGCGCGCGTCACGGCGCCGGGCACGACGTTCGACCTGATCCTCTGCGACCTCAAGATGCCCAACGCCGACGGCGTCGAGCTGATCCGCGCCTTCTCGGCGCTCCGCCTGGAGACGGCGGTGATCCTGCTGAGCATGGAGCCCGAGCGCGTGCTCGAGACGTCGGCGATGCTTGCCGAGGAGCAGGGCCTGCGCGTGCTCGGCGCCATCGCGAAGCCGCTGACGGTGGAAAAGCTGCAACCGCTGCTGCTCTCGGGCGTGGTCCCGTCCTCCGTCACGGCGGAGTCGCCACGAGCCATTCCGCCCGACGACCTGCGCGAGGCGCTCCGCTCCGGCGCCCTGCACTTGCTGTACCAGCCCAAGATCACGATGGCCACCGGTCGCCTCGCCGGCGTCGAGGCGCTCGCGCGGTGGAAGCATCCCGTCCACGGCCTGGTGATGCCGGACGTGTTCGTCGCGCTCTGCGAGAATTCGCCCGATCTCGGCGAGTGGCTCCTCGACTTCACGTTGCGCGAGGCGTTCGCGTTCGCGCTGCGCTCCGACGAAGGCGGCACGGAACTCGGGATCGCCGTCAACGTGCACGCACGCGCGTTCGACGACGTCGGCTTCCCGGATCGAGTCGAGGCGCTGGCGCGCGAGTCCGGCATCGCGCCGTCGCGGCTCACGCTGGAGATCACGGAACGGTCGGTCGCCCAGGATGCGATTCGCATGCTCGATGTCGCCACGAGGCTGCGGCTGAAGGGCTTCAACCTGGCGATCGACGACTTCGGCACGGGGCATTCGGGACTTTCGCAACTCCGGCGGCTCCCGTTCAACCAGCTGAAGATCGACCGGCAGTTTGTTCACGGATCGACCGACTCGACGTCCAAGCGCTCGGTTGTCGAGGCGAGCGTCGCGCTCGCGCGCAACCTGCAGATGACGTCCGTCGCGGAGGGAATCCAGCGGCGAAGCGAGTGGGACCTGCTGCAGTCGCTCGGCTGCGAGGAGATGCAGGGGTTCTTCACCGCGCGGCCGATGAGCGAAGAGGGACTGTCGGCGTGGGCCGCGCAGTGGAACCTTCACTCCAGCACGCCGGGGCTGGGGCGTTGACGGTGCGGATGGTGGCGCCCGTGGGGGACGCGCCATGACGGCCCGGGGGCACGACCGGCGCCTGATCCTCGTGATCGACGATGAAGCCGGCATCCGAAAGATCATGGACCGACTGCTCCGGCAGTTTGGCTATGAGACCTTGCTCGCTGCCAATGGGCTCGACGCGCTGCGTCTGTTCGACGCGAATGCGCCGGATGTCGCACTCGTCCTGCTCGACTGGCACCTGCCGGGGTCGTCCGGTTCCGAGGTGCTGGCGGCCCTCCTGCAACGCCGCGCCGACCTTCGGGTGATCGTGGTCACCGGGGGCTCCGAGGCAACGACCGACGAGCATGCGACGCAGGATACGGTGTCGATCCTGCTCAAGCCGTTCACGCCGACCGAACTGATGCTCACGGTGCGGACGGTGCTGGAGGCGTGAGGTCGGCCGGCCGCTCCGCCTAGTCGCCGACGGCCACAGCGGGCGACGAACGACGCCGTGCCAGCAGCGACTCCAGCGATTCGGCGAGTTCGTCGGCCGAGAAGGGCTTCTGCACGTGGGCGAGGCTGCGCTGCTCGATCAGGCGGCGCACCTCGTCCGTCGGCTCGCCGCACATCGCAAGGATGCCGGTGGTCGGGCGCAACCCTGCGAATGACTCGAGGAACACGCCAGCGGCGTTGCCGGCCATCGGGATGTTGACCGCCAGCGCGTGAATCGGGCCGGGGTGCCCCCTGGCGATGGCCAGCGCGTCGTCAGCCGTGTGGGCCCCGACCACGTGGTACCCGCGCGTAGCCAACAGCCGATTCAGCGACGCGACGAGCTGGGGATCCGCGTCCACGACGAGCACCGTGGCCGTGAGCGGCCGTCGGCTGCCAGGCCTCCCGGGGGGCGGGGCCGGTGGCGTCGGTTCGGCGCCGTCCGGCGCGCACGGCAGCATGATCGTGAACGTCGTACCGATGCCCAGATCGCTGTCGATCCTGATCGAGCCGCCGTGCTGCTCGACGATGCCATAGACCGTCGCAAGGCCGAGCCCCGTTCCCTTGCCCGGCCCCTTGGTCGTGAAGAATGGCTCGAATGCGTGCTGCCGGGTTTCCGGAGCCATCCCTGTTCCGGTGTCCTGCACCGTGAGCCGCACGTACGCCGGCCGTTCGTGGGCGACGGCTGGTTCCGTGCTGCGGGGCGCCCCCGGTGCGGTCGCGATCGTGACCGTGCCGCCGTCGGGCATCGCGTCCACCGCGTTGAGGACGAGGTTCATGATCACCTGCTCCAGCTGTCCGACGTCGCCGAAGATCGGGCGCAACTCGCGGCCCAGCTGAACGCGGAGAGACACGGACGGTGGAAGCGTCCTGACAAACATCGACTGCAGGGATTCGACCACGTCGCTGAGGCTCACGACACGCGGCGCGAACACCTGCTTCCGGCCGAACGCGAGGAGCCTGCGCGAGAGCGCGCCCGCGCGCTCGGTGGCCGCGCGAATCTCGAGCAAGTCGGCGCGCTTGGAGTCGCCTTCCGGGATCTCCTCGATCAGGAGGTCGCAGTACGTCCGGGCCACCGTGAGCAGGTTGTTGAAGTCGTGCGCGACGCCGCCGGCGAGACGTCCCACCGCCTCGAGCTTTTGTGACTGGCGCAGTTGCTCCTCGAGCGCCATCCGCTCGCGAGCCTCCTCCGCGGCGACGAGACGCGCCCGGTCGGCGTCCGCCGCCGCACCGCCCAGCTCGGCGCGCTGGCTGTCCATCAGCTGGATCTGCTCGCGAACGATGCGCGACTGTGCGTCGAGTCGCCGCGCCACGCTCACAAGCATGACCGCGAGGATCACGAGGCCCGAAAGCACGAGGGTCGAGCCTGCGGTGTCGATCCAGGACAACCGCCCAAGCCACAGCTCCTGCCGCTCCGTTTCACGAACGAAGATGTCCGCCGCCGCCAGGCGAATGGACCCGAGCGTCGCGGCCTCGCGCGCTCCAGCCGGGAGTGCCGTGCCTGGCGCGTTCCGCGCAGCGGCCAAGCGGTTGAGCTCATCCATGGCCGCGACGATCGTCACAAACGGCGAGCTGACGGCACCGCGCTCTCCGATGCGGATCTTCAGCGAGTCGAACGATTCGGCCAGCGCTCGCGTCGACGGGCCACCCGGACCGCTCGTTTCACGCCCGTCGCGGCCGGATGGATCACGCGGCAGCGTCTGCAGCTCGAGCGCACGCACCTGCACCTGGCGCGCTGCGTTGCGCACGGCCCGGCTCTCGATGACATGCCCGAACGCCCAGCCGTGCGCCGCGACCGTCACCGCCGCGGCGACGGTGACGCCGATGATCGCGGCGGCCGCCCGCGCCACGTAGCGCGATGCGCGACGGGAGTCGCCAGCGGCGCCCGGAGGATCCCTGCTGGGCCGTTGCATAGGGGCATTGTACGCGCGGCCTGTGGTCGTGTGAAGCGCGCGCGCCCGATTGGCTCAATCCGGTCCACCTCGCGCCCGCATCCATCCGCGGCTCCTGCCGCCGGGGCGTGGCGCGTCAGCCCTGCTCGCCTCGCTTGCCGGGCGGCAGCCACCGTCGCAGCTCGCTCGAGAGGCCGCCAATGGAATCGGCGAGTGCGTCGCGTTCGGCCCGCTCCCGGAACAGGTCGTCCGTGATCGAGAGGGCCGCGAGGATCGCCGCCTTGTGCGACTCGACGACCGATGCATTGCCCATCACGGCGCGGATGGCCTGGTCCACGTGCGCCGCCACCGCGCGCGTGTGGTCGGGCGACGCGTCAGTGCGGATCGTGTACTCGTCGCCGCAAATGGTCACGCGGGTGGAGTGCTTGGGAGCGCTCACTTCACACCTTCCTCGTGTTGCTGCCGCAGGAACCGCACACGGTCGAGCACCTTGCCCGTTCGCTCCGACGCGTCGGCGAGCCGCGCGCGGAGCTGCGCGTTCTCGGCCTCGAGCTGGGCCACCCGCTCTTCGGCAGCCGTGTCGCCGCCACCGCCGCGCGTGGCGATCGCCTGCAGGCGCGCCTCGGCTGCCTGCGCCCGCTTGCGGAAGCCGGCCAGTTCCTCCCCCAGATTCCGGACGAGCACTTCGAGCGCCCGAAACGCCTGCACATCACGTGGTTCTGGCACGGACTCCGATCTCCTTCTCGAGCGTCTTCAGCAGTTGCGAACGGCGACCCTCGATCTCCTTGTCGCGTAGAGTGCGTTCGGGATGGCGGAACGTCAATCTCCACGCGAGCGAGCGTGCGCCGGCGGGAACGGCGTCGCCGCGGAACTCGTCAAACAGTGTCACGGACTCGAGCAGGTCCCCCGCGGCGGTGAACATCGTGCGTTCCACCTCGGCGGCCGGCACACTGTCCGGCACGATCAGCGCGAGGTCGAAGACGGCCGCCGGAGTGGTCGGCAACGCGGCAAAGCGCACGTGCGCCGCGCGCGACGCCGTGGATGCCGCGCCCACGGAATAGTCGTGCGCGCCGCGCGGGGCCACGGGAGCCGACGGCATCCCCCCGAGGGTGAACTCCACGCCGAACGCCGGCGCGGCCCAGACAGGTCGGTCGAGCGTCAGCTCGACAACCCGACCGGACGCGGCGCCGTCCACGGTGATTTCCCAGAGAGAACCTCCTTGCCCGGCGCGGAGTGCCACCACGGAGCCAGGACGCGCGGCGCGCGCCACAAGTTCCGCGATCGCCTTCGCGTCCCACGCATCAAACGCGGGCGGCTCAGGCTCGGTGAAATGGCGGGGGCGCCGCGCGCCCATCACGAGCACACCGACACGCATCTCCTCACGAACCGCTCCGCCCGGCTGCGCAACAAAGGCCGTCCCGATCTCGAACAGCCGCACGTCACCCTGCATGCGCGACAGGTTGTACTCCGCCCGCCGGCCCAGCGTCTCCAGCAGGTCGTCGCGCAGGAACGGCTCGTCGTCGCCGATCGGGTTGCGCACGCGCACGAGTGCCGTGTCGCCCGCGCCTCCACTCGACGGTGGACCGCCGGTATATGGGAGTGGCCGCGCCTCGAGCAGCCCCGCCGCCACGAGCGCGTCGCGGACACGTCGCGACGTCACGTGCATCGGGTGGTCAGGAACCGTCCCCGGCCGCCCAGCGGTCAGTGTGTCCGGGAGGCGATCGTACCCGCGCAGCCGCGCCACTTCCTCGACGAGATCAACGTCGCGCGACACGTCGTGGCGCCACGACGGCGGAACGACGGACAGCGTCCCTCCGGCAGTCGTGACGCCGAAGCCCACGGTTTCGAGCAGGCGCGCCGACTCGCTGGCCGGCACCTCGTCACCGAGCAGACGGGACACCCGTTCCGGGCGCAACGACACCGTCGCGCGAGCGGGCGCGTCGACGCCCGCATCGAGGACTGCCGCAATCGTCCCGCCCGCCACCAAGGCGATCAATCCAGCCGCGGTCGCCGCCACGTGAGGAACTGCGGCATCGTCGATGCCGCGCTCAAAGCGGTAGCTCGCGTCGGTGGAGAGGCCGAGCGCGCGCCTGCCAATCCGCACCTGGCGCGCGGAAAACGTCGCGACTTCGAGCAGCACATCGGTGGTTCGATCGGTGACTTCACTTGCCTGCCCGCCCATGATGCCGGCGAGCGCCGTGGGCCCGGCGCGATCGGCAATGACCAGGACGTCCGGTGTCAGCTTCCTGGCCACGCCATCGAGCGTGACCAGCGACTCTCCGGCACGCGCGCGGCGCACGGACACGGCGCCTCCGGCCACGTTCGCGAGGTCGAACGCATGCACGGGTTGCCCGAATCCGTGGAGCACGTAGTTCGTCGCGTCCACGACGTTATTGATGGAGCGCGCGCCGACCGACTCGATCCGGCGGCGGAGCCACTCCGGGCTCGGGCCAACGCGAAGCCCGCGGATCACGATGCCGACATAACGGGCACAGTCGGCCGGATCGTCGATTGAAACGGCAACGCCGTCGACGCTGGCGGTGGCCGCGCCGCGCACCGCGGACGGCGGCGCCGGGATGGCCGAGAGTTCGGCCGGCATCACGACCGCGCCACCGGTCAGGGCGGCCACTTCGCGGGCGACGCCCCGATGCGACAGCAAGTCGGGCCGGTTGGGCATCACGTCGACCACCAGCCGCGTGTCGGACAGCGCGAGCACGTCGAGCAACGGGGTTCCCGTCGCCGCGTCGGTCGTGAGTTCGAGGATACCATCGTGGTCGTCGCCGAGGCCAAGTTCGCGCGGCGAGCACAGCATGCCGTTCGACACGTGGCCGCGGATCTTGCGCTTTTCGATCACCAGCCCGCCCGGCATCGTCGTGCCGGACCGGGCGAACGGGTACTTCGCGCCGACCGTCACGTTCGGCGCGCCGCACACGACGTCGAGCAGTTCGCCGCTGCCGTCGTCCACCTTGTTGAACGACAGGCGCGTGTCGGGAATCTTCGTGCTCTCCACCACGCGGGCAACGACGAACGGCTCGAGTTCCGCGCCCATCCGCTCGAACCCTTCGACCGTGGCGACGTGCGCCGTCAGAAGGTCCCGCACCGCCTCGGCCGCGAGGCCGTGCGGGACGAACGCCTTGAGCCACTCGTGCGAGATGTTCATCGCCCGAACTGGCTGAGGAATCGCATGTCCGAGTCGTACAGCAGCCGGATGTCCGGAATGCCGTGGCGAGCCATCGCGGTCCGGGCCGGGCCCATTCCAAATGCCCATCCGGTGTACTTCTCCCCGTCAACTCCGGCCGATTCGAGCACGGCCGGGTGCACGAGGCCACTGCCGAGGATCTCGATCCACCCGGACTGCTTGCAGACGCCGCAGCCGGATCCCGCGCACACGCCGCACAGCACGTCCATCTCGGCGCTGGGCTCCGTGAACGGGAAGTACGACGGGCGGAAGCGCGTTCGGGTGGCGCCGAAGAACTTGTTTGCAAAGTGCGTCAGCGTCGCCTTCAAGTCGGCGAAGGTGATGCCTTCGTCCACGACGAGCCCCTCGATCTGCGCGAAGGTCGGTGCGTGCGACGCGTCGAACGGATCGCGACGATGCACGTTCCCCGGGATCAGCACGCGGATCGGCGGGGGATACGCCTGCAGCGTCCGGACCTGGACCGGCGACGTGTGCGTCCGCAGCAGCAGCTCGTCGCCGAGGTACAGCGTGTCGTGAAGGTCCATGGCCGGATGCTCGGCCGGAAAGTTGAGCGAGCCGAAGTTGTACCACGGCGACTCGGCCTCCGGTCCCAGCGCGACCGAGAACCCGAGCTCGCGAAAGATCTCGATCACCTCGTCGATGACCTGCGACACGGGATGGACCGCGCCGACCCACGGATGCCGCGCGGGCATCGACGGATCGGCGATGACGGCGCCGGCGGCGCCGGCCGAGAACTCGCCCTTGCGCGCATCGAGCGCCGCCTCGACGCGCAGGCGTACCTCGTTGAACGCCTTGCCGGCGGCGGCGCGATCCCCCTTGTCGAGCTGGCCCAGACGGGCCGACAGATCCTTGAGCCACCCGTGTGCGCGGCCGAGATACTTCGCGCGCACCGCTTCGAGTCCATCTGCCGAGTCGGCGGCGGCAATTGCCGGTGCCGCCTCCTGCTCGAATGACGCGAGCAGCGATGTGAACTCCTGGATCGTCACCTTGGCATCGGACACAGCGGAGATTTCGGTTGACGGTTAACGGGTCACGGTTAACGGCACGCGGTTGTCCGACCCCGTGAACCGTTAACCGTGAACGGTAAGCGTGCGGCTGCTGTTACGCTGCGGCCGCGAGGGCCTTCTTCGCCTTGTCGGCCAGCACCGTGAACGCTGCCGGGTCCTTGACCGCGAGATCGGAGAGGATCTTCCGGTCCACCTCGATGCCCGCCAGCCTGAGCCCGTTCATGAGCTTGTTGTAGTTCAGGGCGTTCTGGTGCGCGGCCGCGTTGATGCGGATGATCCAGAGCTTCCGGAACTCGCGCTTCTTGTTCTTGCGAT
>CAZLAU010000089.1:0-11675 GCA_964557615.1 uncultured Gemmatimonas sp. | reverse complement strand
CCGCCTACTCGTCGTCGTCCTCCGCCTTCGTCTTCTCGTACGCCGCGATCACCTTCGCCGCATGCTCGTGCGGCATCTGCTCGTAGCCGTGGAAATGGTGCGTGAAGAATCCGCGCCCGTGGGTGAGGCCCGCCAGGCGAGTGCCGTACAAGTGCAGGTCGGCCTGCGGCACAATCGCCTTCACGACTGACCCTGCACCGTTCTTCGCCTGCTCGGTGCCGAGCAGCTTGCCGCGCCTGCTGCTCAGGTCGCCCATCACGTCGCCGAGGTAGTCGTCGGGCGTCGTGACCTCGACCATGTCGAGGGGCTCGAGCAGCACGGGCCGGCACTTCGGCGCCACCGCCTTGAATCCCTGGATGCCCGCCATTCGGAATGACGCTTCGTTCGAGTCCACCGAGTGGTAGCTGCCGTCGTAGCATTCGGCGATGAAGTCGACGACCGGGTACCCGGCGATGATGCCGCGCCCCGACGCCTCCTGGATGCCCTTGTCCACCGCCGGGATGTACTGCCGCGGAATCGCGCCGCCGACGATCGAGTCAACGAAGGAATATCCCGCCCCGCGCTTGGCCGGCCGGATCTTGACCCAGCAGTCGCCGAACTGGCCGCGGCCGCCACTCTGCTTCTTGTGGCGCCCCTGCCCTTCGGCCGCTCCCGTCAGCGTTTCGCGGTACGGAATGCGCGGCGCCGACAGTTCGGCCTTCACGCCGAACTGGCGATTGAGGCGCGCCATCGCCACTTCGATGTGCCGCTCGCCCAGCCCGCCGACGATCGTCTCGTGCGTCTCGCCATTGTAGTGGGTCTGGAACGTCGGATCCTCGTCGTGCAACCGGTGCATCCCCTGCTGCAGCTTTTCCTCGTCGTTTCGCGACGTGGCCTTCACCGCGAACGTGACCAGCGGCTCGGGAAACGCGATCTGCGGCATCCGAACGGGATGCGCCTTGGTCGAGAGCGTGTCATTGGTGTGCGTGTTGTGCAGCTTGGCCACGCACCCGATGTCGCCCGGGTGGAGCTTCGGAACCTCGATCCGCTCCCGCCCCTGCGCGATGCTGAGGTGGTTGAGCTTCTCGTGCCCGTCACGCGTGGCGTTGTACACCTCCTGGCCATTCGCGACGGTGCCACTGAACGTGCGAAAGAACGTGACGTCTCCAACGTGCGGCTCGGCGGTCGTCTTGAACACGAGCGCGGTGAACGGGGCGCTGTCGTCGGGATGAATCTCGACCGTCTTGTTCCCCTCGGCGCCCTTGAATGCGTGCAGCTCCTCCATTTCGTACGCGCTCGGCATGAGCGTCACGAGGAAGTCGAGCACCGTGCGCACGCCCACGAGCAGTTGCGCCGAGCAGCACAGGACGGGAAAGAGCTCGGCGCGCTTGAGTGCTTCCTTGAGCGCACTCAGCTCCTCGTCGCCGGGAATCTCCTCGCCACCGAAGAACTTCTCGAGCAGCGCATCGTCCGTGGCGGCGACGGCCTCGACCATCTCCTGATGGTACTGCTGGAATCGCTCCTGCTCGGACGCCGGGACGTCGATCTCGTCCACCTCGCCCGGCTTCCCGCCCTTCTTCGGGACCCGCGCCTTCTTGCTGATCAGGTTGATCACACCCGTGAACCCTGACCCCGCACCCATCGGTATCTCGACGGGAACGACCTTGGGCGTGAGCCGGTCCTTGATCATCCGGTACGCGCGATCGAAGTCGGCGTGCTCCTTGTCCATCATCGAGACCACGAACAACACCGGGTCCTGACGGGCAATCGCCTCGCGGAACATCCGTTCGGTGCCGGCCTCGACGCCGGTGGCGGCCGCAACCGCGATCAGTGCGCCGTCGGCGGCCGTCAGGCCGGCAATCGCGTCGCCCTGGAAGTCGAGGAACCCTGGCGTGTCGATGAGGTTCACCTTGGTGTCGTTCCACTCCGCGTACGCGCAGCCGAGCGAAATCGAGTACTTGCGTTCCACCTCTTCGGGGCTCGTGTCAGTCAGCGTGGTGCCATCCTTTATTGATCCGTGCCGTTTGGACGACCCAGACACAAAAGCGAGCGCGTCGACCAGGCTGGTCTTCCCGCTCGCCCCGTGTCCAACGACGGCGACGTTCCGGATGGCATCACTCGCATATTCCCGCATCGGGCACCCTCCTCCACGTTGGGCCCTGACCTTGCTTCCCGAATCCGGCCGCGTCAAGAGTGATCTGGCCGACGACGTTGTAGGACTTGCTGGCATATCGCGTCACGCCCCTGCAGTTAACAGGAGCAGTGGTTCGTCCGTCTGACGGGATGAATCACCCGGGAGCATCCATGCGACGCCTGTTGATCGTATCCGTCATCATCACCGCCTGCGCGGCGCCGCATCGCGCCGGCACCGGCAGCGTGGCCGAGCCTGGCGCGGCGGGGTCCGCCAGGCCACGCGCCGGCGCGACCGCGGACCGCGAGCAGACGGCCGACCAGCAGGTCATCCACGTCCTCAACCGCCTCGCCTTCGGCGCCCGACCCGGAGACGTCGAGCGCGTCCGGGCCGTCGGCGTGGACGCGTGGATTGCGCGGCAGCTGGATCCTGCGGGCGTCGACGATTCGCCGCTCGAGCACTTCCTCGCGGCGAACTACCAGACCCTGAACAAGCGTCCCGCCGAACTCGAGCAGCAGTATCCCCCGCCCGGCCAGTTGCTGAATCAGCTCGCCGGCCGCGGAGGCGCCGGGCGCGGTGGGATGAGCGCTGCGGACAGCGCGCGGCTCCGCGCCTCGCAGCAGGGCATCCGCCTGATGACCACGGAAATCCAGAGCGCGCGCGTCGCACGGGCCGTGATGACCGAGCGTCAGCTGCTCGAGGTGATGACCGACTTCTGGCTGAATCACTTCAGCGTCTTCGACGGCAAGGGCCAGCGGCAACGCTACTTCCTCGCCGACTACGAGAACCGCGTCATCCGGCCCCACGCCTTCGGAAAGTTCCGCACGCTGCTCGGCGAAGTCGCCCGCAGTGAGGCGATGCTCTTCTATCTCGACAACTGGCAGAGCCAGGCCGACAGTTCGCGGCCGCGCCTCGCGCAGCTGCCACAACGCGGCGGCCGCGGTCGCGGTGCCGTGGGACGCGGGGGCGTCGCTGGGCGCGCGGGCGCCGCGGGTCGCGGCCAGGTGCCGCCGGAACAGATGCAGCAGGTGGCGCAGCGGCTGCGCGCCGGCCTCAACGAGAACTACGGCCGCGAGCTGCTGGAGCTCCACACGCTCGGCGTGGACGGCGGCTACACGCAGGACGACGTGATCAACGCGGCCCGGGCGCTGACCGGGTGGACGTTCCGCGCGCCGCAGCAGGGGGGCGGGTTCCAGTTCCAGCCGCTGATGCACGACGCGGGTGAAAAGGTCGTGCTCGGGCACAAGCTCGCGGCCGGCCGCGGCATCCAGGACGGCGAGGACCTGCTCGACATCGTCGCCCGGCATCCGGCGACGGCGAGGCACATCGCGTTCAAGCTCGCGCGCCGTTTCGTGAGCGATTCGCCGTCCACACAACTCGTCGAGCGCGCGGCGGCCACGTTCACACGCACGGATGGCGACATCCGCGAGACGGTGCGCACGATCGTGACCAGTCCCGAGTTCTTCTCGCGATCGGCGTGGCGCTCCAAGGTCAAGTCGCCGTTCGAGGTGGTCACGAGCGCCGCGCGCACGCTCGGCGCGCAGCCCGACCCCACCGCGCGCACCGCCGGGCTGGTGGCGTTTCTCGGCCAGCCGATCTACGGTCATCAGGCGCCGAACGGCTGGCCCGAGACCGGCGACCAGTGGATGAACACGGGCGCCATCCTGAACCGCATCAACTTCGGCATCGCCATGGCGTCGGGGCGCCAACCGGGCGTGTCACCGTTCGGCTTCCGCAACGCCGACGCGCTGCGCACCGCGCCGCTGGAACAGCAGGTGGACGGCGTGATCAGCGCGCTGCTCGGCGGCGACGCGTCTCCGGAAACGCGAGCCGTGCTCGTGAGCGGCGAGAACCCGTTTGCGCGAACGGCCACAGGCGAACGGATGGAGCCCGGTGGGTCGGCCGGTATGGATCCGCCGGCCGGGGTTGGCGGCAGGGGCGGACGCGGCGGGCGCGGCGCGGCCGCCGACCCGATGACTCCCCCGCCGGGCGGACGCGGAGGCGCGCCAGGGCTCGGACCGGTGCCACAGCTTCGCGGACTTCCGCTCATCGTCGGGCTCGCGCTCGGCTCACCCGAGTTCCAGCGGAGATAAGGAGCGCACCATGCAACGCCGATACTTCGTGAAGTCCGGTGCCGTCGCACTCGCGACGATGGGCCTCAGCCCGTCGTTCCTGCAGCGCATGGCTTTCGGGATGGAGCTACCGGGCGCGCAGAAGGGCAAGGTGCTCATCTGCCTGTTCCAGCGCGGCGCGGCAGACGCGCTCAACGTCGTCGTCCCGTTCGGCGAGCGCAGCTACTACCAGATGCGCCCGACCATCGCGATCCCGGCGCCGCGCGCCGGCACGCCGTCGGCGATTGACCTCGACGGGTTCTTCGGCCTCCATCCGTCACTCGCCCCACTCAAGCCGCTCTGGGACCGCGGGCTGCTCGCGCCGATCCACGCCGTCGGCAGTCCCAGCAGCACGCGGTCGCATTTCGATGCGCAGGATTACCTGGAAAGCGGCACGCCCAACGTGAAGGGGACGACCGACGGCTGGCTCAACCGGTATCTGGCCGCGTCGGGCACGTGCGAGTCGTGCCGGGTCAGTCCATTCCGCGCAGTGGCGATGGCGCCGCAAACGCCGCGAATACTCCAGGGGAATGCGCAGACGGTCGCGATGGACTCGGTTGACCAGTTCGCCGTGCGAACCGGCGGCGATGCCGCGGCGCGCCTTGAGGCGCTGTATCGCACCGGCTCGTCAGACCTCGTGCACGGCGCCGGGAACGAAATGTTCGAGGCCGTGAAGATGCTGAAGGCCGCGAACCCGCAGCGGTACCTGCCCGAACACGACGCCGATTATCCCCGGTCGCAGTTCGGCCAGCGGCTCCGGCAGATCGCCCAGCTCATCAAGAGCGACGTCGGGCTCGAGATCGCGTTCGCCGATGTCGGCGGCTGGGATACGCACGTGAACCAGGGCGGCGCACAGGGACAGCTCGCCAACCGGCTGGACGACTTCGCCAGGTCGATCGCGGCCCTGACCACCGACCTCGGCGACCGGATGGAGCACGTCGTGGTCTTGACGATGTCGGAGTTCGGGCGCATGGCCCGGCAAAACGGCAATGGCGGCACCGACCACGGCCACGCCGGGTCGATGTTCGTGATTGGCGGCGGCGTGCGCGGCGGGAAAGTGTACGGCAAGTGGCCGGGGCTTGCTCCGGAGCAGCTGTTCGAAGGCCGGGACCTCGCCCTCACCACGGACTTCCGCACGGTCTTTGGCGAAGTGTCGCGTGGCCACCTGGGCGCGTCGAACCTGGAGCGCTTGTTCCCCGGCTTTGCGCCCGAGCCGGCGCTCGGCCTGCTCGGCTGACCCGCTGGGCGGCGGCGTGCCGCGATATCTTGGTGTATGCGCGTGTTCGCCGCCGTGGTGCTCGGGTTCGCTGCGTGGATCGCTCCCGCATTCGCGCAGGCGCCGGCCGGTGCCGGCCGCGGGGCGCGCGCGCCAAACGACTCGGGGCGAATCCCGATCCTGCAATACCACCTGATCGGCACGCGTGAATCGCGGTGGAGCCGCAGCGCCGCGCAGTTCCGGCGCGACCTCGAGGTGTTGTACGCCCGAGGCTACCGGCCGATCACGGTCGCGCAGCTGATTGATGGCGACATCGATGTCGCGGCCGGCCTCTCTCCGGTGGTGATCACCTTCGACGACGCGTCCCCCGGCCAGTTCAGGTACATCGAACGCGGCGGCAAGCTCGAAGTGGATCCCGCGAGCGCCGTCGGCATCTGGCTCGCCTTCGGCCGCGAGCATCCCGACTGGAAGAACCGGGCCACATTCTGCGTGCTGTCGGCGGCGTCCGAAGGCCACGCGTTCTTCGGAGACACCGGCGTGGCCGGTCAGAAGTCGGCGTGGCGGTTCCCAAAGCTGCGATTCCTGGTCGAGCAGGGCTTCGAGCTGTGCGCGCACACGATGTGGCACGCCAACCTCGCGAAGTACGACGATCGCGGCGTGCAGGAGCAGATTGCGCGTGGAGTACTGGCGATCGATTCGGCCGTCAGTGGCTACCGCGTCCGGACGTTTGCCTTGCCGCTCGGGATGTGGCCGCGAAACCGGTCGCTGGCCCGGGCTGGATCGTGGCGCGACCCGAAAACCGGACGCGAGGTTAGCTACGCGTTCGATGCAATCCTGAAGGTCTCGGGGCCGCCGGTGCCGAGTCCGTCGTCCGGCCGTTTCGACCCGCTGTCGCTGGGGCGAATCCAGGTGTTTGGCCGGGCACTCGAGGAGACGCTTGATCGGCTCGACCGCGACGGGGGACGTTTCGTGTCGAGCGGGGCGCGGCACGCGATTTCGGCCCGGCCTCCGGACGCCGGCAGCCGTCGGTGAGATACATCACAGTGATCCAGATCGAGCCAACTCGGTTGCGCAACGCAACCCGGATCGTGAACTTGCGGCGTCCTGAGATGGAGATCTCAAGCGAATGAAGCGCGCTTCCACGCACCCCCAGAAGCTCAAGCACCTGCCGTTTTTCGAGGTGCTCGCATCCGCGCCGGAAGGTTCGCCCGACGCGCGCCTTGCGACGGCGGGCCTCCTGACGATGCGGATGATCGACCATTGGGTGCTTGCCGGGCCGGCGATCGTCGAGCCCGAGTCGGTGAGCGTGCGGTCGGTGCGTCAAGCCATCATGGACGTGCCCGCGAAGGAGCCCGTGCGTGACGCGCTGCTGACGATTGTCAACACGATGCAGATGATCCGGCAGGTGGACCTGACGCCGGTGCTGCCGCGCGTGTTCGCGTATGCACAGCTGCTGGAGCGGCATTACGGCGCGCTGGCGCTGGCAGCCGACTGCTATGAGAGCGTGATCCGGCTCGCCGACGTCGAGTACGACGCGGAACTGGTGATGGATGGCTATGTGCGTCTGTCGTTCTGCCAGCGGAAGCTCGGCGCCCTCGACGACGCGGCCGAGTCGTCCACGCGACTGGCACGCATCGCGGGCAAGCGCAAGGACCGCGCGCGCTCGCTGCGGGCGAAAATCGGCTTGGGGCTGGTCTCGATGATGCGTGGCGACCTGGCCGAGGCGGACACGCAGTTCGTGGCCGTGACGACCGAAGCGCAGCGCCATGAGCTGACGCGCGAGTTTGCGGCGGCGACCCACAACCGCGCCGTCGTCGCCTCACGCGCCGGGAACGCCACCGACGCTGTGATTCTGGCACACGAGGCGTTGAAGAACACGATGGACGCCGTGGAGCGCGACCGCGTACTGAACGACCTCGCGGCGTTCCTGATTCAAGCCGACGCATATGACGCGGCGCTGGATGCGCTGCGGGTACTGGAAGTGACCGCAGCCTCCGATGAACCGCGGGCGGCCGCGAAGGTGAACATCGTCGTCGTCGCCGCGAGGCTTGGAAACAGGGCGCTGTTCGACGCTGCGCGCGCCGAGCTCGAGTCGGTCCGGCTACCCATTGAAGCGCAACTCAACCTGTGGATTGAGAGCGCGCGCGGACTGCAGGCGTTTGGCGAGCCTGATTCGGCGTCCGATCTGCTCGACCGGGCCAGCGCGTTGGCCAACGCGCACGGACTTACGGGCGCGGTCGACGATATCGCCAAGGCAAGAACGGCCCCAGCGAGACCGTACGCGCCAGCCAGCGGGACCACTGTTCCGGACGGTCCCGCGCGCTTTGTCGTCAGTGAACTTCGGCAGATGGCGGCTGCAATCGCCGCCTGAGCCGCGAACCAGGTACTACTTGGCGGCGCAGAAGCCCGAGCCGATCGTCACGACGTCGCAGCCCTGCGGGGCGGTCGGCGAGGAGCAGGCGGCGAGCAGGACGGCACCGATGACGAGCGTAACCTTTTGGCGGAGCGACATTTGGTAGGACCTCGGGTGGTGGTTGTGCTCTAACGGTTTGAAAGCTACAATCTCTTTTCCGCGTGAATACCGCCGTTTTGTGCCAAAAAACAGCCCCTTTGGGCCAGATACCGTATCGTTTTGTTGCAATCCGGTGAGGTGGCCGAGCTGATGCACGTTGCCGCATGCGTTCAACCTCAGAAACTGGCGCGCCTCCGCGGCGCCGCCGGGAAGGCGCATGCCGTGCACGCAGCGCTCGACTGGGCGCATGCCGACTCCATCATCCAGCGCCAGCCGGTGGATGTGCTGGTCGTCGATCCGCAGTTCGAGGGGGCATCGGTGCCCCGCACCGACGGGATCCGCGCGGCGCGGCGCCGCTACCGCGCCCTGCCTATGGTGGTCTACTCGAACCTGTCGCCGACCACGATGCGCTCGCTCGTCGAACTCGGTACCGAGGGGCTGGGCCAGATCGTGCTCTACGGCCTGGACGACGATCCCCACCACTTTCGCCAGGTTCTCGAACTCCAGCCGGGAATCCTGCTCGCCGAGCAACTGCTGACGTTCATTCGGCGCCCGTTGCAGCGCACACCGGCGCCGGTGGCGGCGGCGGTCGAACGTGCGGTCCGAAATCCGGCCGTGTTCCGGACGGTCGCCGACCTCACGGCGGCGTCGGGGGTGCCCCGCCGTTCGCTGTACCGGCACTTCGAGCGCGCAGGCCTGTCGTCGCCGCGCGATGTGGTCGCGGGTGGCCGCGTGCTCCGGGCGTATGCATTGCTCCGGCTGCCGGGCTATACCCTGGACCTTGCCGCGAGCCAGCTGCGGTACTCCGACGTGGACGCAATGACCGAGTCGATGAAGGCAACGGTCGGGATGACGCCGGGTCGTGCACGCTCGCGGATGGCGCCGGACGAGTTCGTCCGCGCACTCGCCGGCCGCCTCGCTCCGGGCGCAGTTGACGAGCACTTGGGTGCCTCCACGGGGCCGCTCGATGATCGCTGACACGCCCCGAGCAGCCCCACTGACGAACGAGGGCGCCCGAGTCGCCACGCCGCCGGGTCCGCCACCGCGAGTCCTGGTGATCGAGGACGACGACGCCGTGCGCGCCGTCCTGGGCCGCACCCTTGGAAGCGCCGGCTTCGAGCCGGTCCTGGCGCGGGGCGCGCAGGAGGCCGAGCACCTGCTGTCGGACTCGATCGCGGCGATGGTGCTCGACTTCCGGATCCCCGGAAGTCGCGGCGACCTCTTCTTCTATTACGCGTCGTCGCGATTCCCTCTGCTGCGGCGGCGCACCGTGTTCCTGACCGGTGACACGAGCGTTGAAGTGGAACAGATGGTCGCACACACGGGATGCGCGCTTCGGCACAAGCCGTTCGTCAACGCGTCCCTGATCGGCTTGCTGCGGTCCCTGGTCGAGCCGCCAACGTCGGGCTCGCCCGAGCGCCGATAACGGTCACTGGCGGGGACGCCGCCGCTACGGCGTCCAGTTCCTCAGCGTGGTCAGCGCTCGTTCGAGTGCGGCCCGCTGTGCGGGAACCCGCGCCCGGCTGAGCAGCCGCTCGTAGCTCGCCACGGCCTGCTTCAACGCCACGGGATCGTTCTCGGCGCCGGCGAGTGCCGCCGAGTTGTCGGCGAGGTTGGCGAGGGCGAGGTCGTCATCCGGAAATCGGTCCACCACCTGACGCCAGCGAGCGGTCCGTTCGCGTGGTGACGACTCGGCGAGTGACCAGAGGTGCCACGCGGCCCGGTTTGACGGGTCGGCCTCCCGCGCACGATTGGCGAGCGCAGACACCACCTCGGGACCGCGACCGGTGAGCCAATAGGCGTTCGCGAGCGCGACCAGCGCGCGCGCGTTCGCCGGCTCCCGATCGACGATGACCTCGTAGATCGGCCCGGCCACTTCGTGCAGTTCGAGATACGGTGCCACGGCTGCCACGAGCGCGGCGGTTTCGTGCCCGCGAGCAATGGCCTCGAGGCGGCCCAGGAGCACGCCAACGTCGCCGGTCCGCCGGTAGTCGGCGACCGTTCGGTCGAGCTCGGTTTGTGCGGACGGGGCGTGCATTCGAGGCTGGAATCTATCGCTGGTGTGTGCCTTCTCTGACGATGACTTGGGGGCGGATGACGCCCGGCAGGGGCCGCGCCGGGTCGCTGGACAGCACCCCCACACGTAGCCTGAGGGTTGCGCCCCGAACGGATTCAACCCATACTGGAGGCGTCAGTGAGCCCCGCCATCAGCGGGGAGCCGGGCAGGGAAAGTCGGACCGCGTGCAATTCACCGCGCTCCGCAGAGCCCGGGATGATCGAGCGACAAGTGTCCCCCGACGCGTCCCACCTGTTACCGGGCCTGTTCCGTACGTGGCAGCACAGCCGTAATCCATCAACGAGCCGTATTGCGCCCCGGTCCGCAGCCAACCGGCTGCTTCAGAGAGCGCACCGCACTACTCCTCTTCCACAAGCGTCATGAATGAACGTCGTCGTCCGCCCAGACGCGGCCGCGCCAAGCGCCCGCAATCCGATGCAGAGGCGCCCGTGAGCGCAGAAAACGATCCCTATCTCGACTCCGCGGATGCGACTCCGCCTGCGCCGGCCGCCCCCGTGGCGGAGCGCACCGAGTCGCCCGAGGCACCCTCGGCCGGCTCGGAAAACGGGAGCCAATCCCGTCAGGAGTCAGCGGACGGTGGTGACGTGACAAACGGCGGCCAGCAGCGTCGCGATCATCAGGGCGGCGGAAACGGTCAGCAGCAAGGCCAGGGCGGCGGGCATCGCGGCGGCCGGCGCGGCCGACGCAACAGGCGGGGGCGGCACCGCGGCGGGAGCGACCAGCATAGTGGCGGCGGCGGTGGCGGAGGCGGTGGGCACGCGCCACAGCCGTCCGGTCCGCCGCCGGTCATCGTCCCGGATGGCGAAACCGAGGGCTGGTTCGACCCGTCGCGCGAGGCGGGATTCATACGCCGCAGCAGCAACAGTTACCTGGCGGATCCGGCCGACGCGTACGTCGGTCCGCACCTCGTTCGGCAGTTCGGCCTGCGCCGTGGCGACCGGATCGCGGCGACGACCGGACACGATCATCGGGGCCGTTCCACCGTCGCCGAAATCACCCTGCTCAACGACAGTCCGCCGCAGGAAGGCGCTCGACGCACGGAGTTTCAGGCGCTCACCGCGAGCTATCCCGAACGCCACCTGCGCCTCGAGACTGGGCGTCCGGCAAAGGGTGGCCCCGAACTGACGCGGCGCTGCATTGACCTGATCGCCCCGATCGGCTACGGGCAGCGGGCGCTGATCGTGGCGCCGGCGCGGGCCGGCAAGACGATGTTGCTGCACGCGATCACCGAGGGCATCGCGCTGAACCATCCCGAGGCGGTGCTGCTGATCCTCCTCGTGGACGAGCGGCCGGAAGAGGTGAGCGAAGCAATCTCGTGGGAAGTCGGCGAGGTGGTCGCCTCGAGCTTCGACCAGCCGGCCAAGCGGCACGTCGAAGTGGTCGAGATGGTGCTCGAGCGGGCGCGTCGCCTCGTCGAACTGGGCAAGGACGTCGTCATCGTGCTCGATTCGCTCACGCGAATGGCGCGCGCGTTCAACACCGCCGAGCGCGGCACAGGCCGCACGCTGTCGGGCGGACTCGACTCCTCGGCGATGGCGCGTCCGAAAGCGTTCTTCGGTTCCGCGCGGTCAATCCTGCCGGAGAACGGCGGTGGGTCCATCACGATCATCGCCACCGCGCTCGTCGAGACGGGCTCGCGAATGGACGAC
>CAZLAU010000088.1:0-12065 GCA_964557615.1 uncultured Gemmatimonas sp. | reverse complement strand
TACCGTTACTTCGGGTACTGTTCGGGAGTCAAGCTCTCGCAGGTAGGGCCCTCACGCAACCCCACTTCTCGGAACCGCCATGCCACTCACCAGACGTCAGCGCCAGATCCTCGACTACCTGAACAGCTACGGTGGTGAGCACGGCTACGCGCCGAGTTTCGAGGAGATTGCCGAGCACTTCAACTATAACTCGCTGGCCACGGTGCACGAGCACCTCACCAACCTTGAGCGGAAGGGCTACATCAAGCGGACGTACAACGAGAGCCGCGCGATCGAGATCCTGCCCTCGGACGTGATTTCGCGCGCCGTCGAGGTCCCGATGCTTGGGGCCGTCGCCGCGGGCTCGCCCATCGAGGTGGCCACGGACGATGAGACCGTCAGCGTGCCTGAGGATTTCGTGCGTCGGCCTGGCAACCATTACGCCTTGCGCGTGCGCGGGCAGTCGATGATCGACGACCAGATCCGCGACGGGGACGTCGTCGTGGTGCACGACCGGACGACGGCCGACAACGGCGACATGGTGATCGCGATGCTCGACGGATCGTCTGCCACCGTCAAGCGCTACTTCCGCGAGCGGGACGGACGCATCCGCCTGCAGCCGTCGAACGATCAGATGACGCCGATCTACGTTCGGGAGGATCAGATGCAGGTGCGCGGCATCGTCGTGGGCGTCCTTCGACGATACTGAGCGGCCCGGCACGGCCGAACTCAGCGTCGGCTGGTCAAGCAGACTTCGCCCGGGACGCGGCGGCGCGGAGTCGGTCGAGCGCTCGAACGGCCGAGCCGCTGGAGATGGACTCGCGGGCAATGCCAAGTGCAGTGGGCAGATCCGACGCGAGGCCCGACACATAGAGCGCCGCAGCGGCATTGAGCAGCACCGCCGCGCGCGCGACCGCAGCGCCGCCGCCGGAGAGGATGGCCGTGATGACTGCGGCATTCTCCTCGGGTCCGCCGCCAGCGAGCTCGGTCAAATCGAACGCCTCGAAACCGAGGTCGCTCGGATCGATGGTCCAGCGGGTCAACGAGCCATTGCGCACTTCGATCACCGCCGTGCGACCCACAGGTGATACCTCATCCATTCCGGGCGCACCATGAACCACCAGTGCGTGGGTCGTGCCGAGTTCGCCCAGGGCCCCGGCCATCAGCTCGGCGCGGGCAGGATCGGAAACGCCGACGACCTGCCGACCGGCCCGGGCCGGGTTGGCCAGCGGGCCGACCATGTTCATGATGCTCTCGATACCCAATTCGCGCCGCACCGGGCCAACGTGACGCATGGCGGGGTGCATGGTTGGGGCGAACATGAACACGATGCCGGCCTCATCGAGCACTCCGGCCATCCGATCGGCGGGAACGTCGATCGGGACCCCAAGGGACTCGAGGACGTCGGCGCTCCCGCAGCGCGTCGTGAACGACCGGTTGCCGTGCTTCGCGACGCGCACGCCGGCACCGGCCGCGACGAGTGCTGCCGCGGTCGAGATGTTGAACGTCGCGATCGCGCCGCCACCGGTGCCGCACGTGTCAACCAGCGCGCCCGGCGCCGCGGATATAAGCGGCGTCATTGCCTCGCGCAGCGCGAGCGCCGCGCCCGCGAGTTCGGAGGGCGTTTCGCCTTTCACGCGAAGCGCTGCCAGCAGCGCGCCGACGAGTGCGGCGCTCCCCTCGCCTGCCATGATCTCGCGAAACGCGGCCGCGGAGGCGTCCGCGCTCAGCGATTCACCGCGAGCCAGCAGGTGGACCGCATCCCGAAGCGCGCTACTCGCCACCGATTGCCCCGATCAACCGCTCCGACAGCAATGCCTGGTGCGCGACGAGCGCCATCACGAGGCTGAGCATGCGCACACGCTCGACGTCTTCCTCGACGAACAGCCCCCGTTGCGCCCGATTGGTCAGGTTGACGACGCCGATGAGGGTGTCGTGCATCACCAGCGGGAAGCTGATGAACGACCCCGTGGTGAGGTATTCATCGCCAAGCAGAGGAGCGGCGGCCGCGTCCCCCGCGTCCACCACCAGCAGCGGTTCCCTGGCGGCGGCTACCCGACCGGCGACGCCCTCACCGAAACGAATGCGTGAGCCGCGCGTGATGTGCGGTGCGAGGCCGCGAAACGCCGCGAGGTAGAGCGACTGGGCGTCGCCCGGTACGGCGAGGAAGAGCGAGCACCGTAGCGCCTGCATGTCGTCGCCCACGAGCGCGAGCAGGCCGTCGGCAAGTTGTTCGGGCGATGCGGTGGTCGCGGCAAGGGTCAGGAGCCGGTCGATGAGGTAGAGCGTGCGCGTGCGCTGGCGGAGCGACTCACTCCGGCGATGCAGTTCCACGTGCGCCTGTTCGAGCTGCCCGATCGACGCGGTGAGCTGGTGTTCGAGCGCCGCCAGACGGCGGGCGGACCGTCGCTGCTCTTCGGCCGCTTTGGCAGCGCGGCGCTCCATTTCGACGGCAGCGTCAGCATCTCCCGCATGCGCTGGCGTCGCCGCGCGGACCTCCCGCAACTGGTTCTCCAGATCGGACAGCCTGGCGAGATACTCGGCGTGCAACCGCTGGGTGATGTCCTCGAGCGAGCGGATCGCTTCGGCGCGGGCGTCGCGCTCGATGAAGCGCTGCACGGCAAGGTCGAACAGTGCAGCCAGCGGCCCCGCGCGCTCGATGACCGTCACACCGAAAACCCGCATCGGTTCCCTCAGCGCCACGATCCCGACGAGTTCGCCGTCGACGCGAACCCCCCGCAAGGCCAACTTGGCGCCAGCGCCGTCGAGCGGGAGCCCGAGCATCCGGGCGAACGTCGGCGCCTCGTCGCCGACATCCACGAAGCGGCCGCCAGCCCCAACTCCCTGCACGACCGCCTGCGGCAGCTGCTCGACGGCCACGTCGACCGCGGTGGTCACGACGCCGCCGGCCGACGGTTCGCGGCGCTCCACGATCAGGCCCCTTCGGGCCGCCACGCGGAGCAGCGCGACTGAGGCGCCGCGATCCACGTCCGCCACGCATTCCCCGAGGGCGACCAGGGCGGCGTCGAGCGTGGTCGCGGCACTCAGGGCATGTGCCAGCGATTCGAGGGATCGAGGAGTCATGGGAATCGCGGCACCTGCCCACCAGAGGGGCGGGCCGCGTGCAGGCGAAGCTTGCGGGTCGCCCACGGCAATGTCAATCGAACCACGCGTCGTTTTTGCTTGAACCCCACAGGTCCACCGAATAATTTCCCCGCAATGCCGGAGCGCGCCATCCAGCTCGTCGTGCAGTACGACGGAACGGATTTTTCCGGATGGCAGGTGCAGCCCGACTCCCGCACGGTACAAGGCACAATCGAGGAAACGCTGTCGCGCTTGTGCGGGGGTCCCGTGCGGGTGACGGGAGCGGGCCGTACGGACAGCGGAGTGCACGCCCGCGGGCAGGCTGCAGGCGTGATGGTGGCGGCGCATTGGACGCCGGAACGGATCCGGCGCGCCCTCAACCAGCAACTGCCGGCTGACGTCTGGATTGCGAGCGCACACGAGATGGTCCCGTCGTTCCACGCCCGCTTCGATGCCGTGTCGAGGCGGTACAGCTACGTGATTGGCCTTACCGATGAGAGTTGGTCGCCTTTCAAACGCAGATTCCTCATGCCGTGGGGCGGCGCGCGGCTCGACACCGATGCGCTGGCGGCGTGCGCGTCGGCGGTGCTCGGCGAGCACGCGTTTCACGGGTTCGCCGTCCGTGGCACTGCCCCGGAGGATGACGACCACCGGTGCCGCGTGCTCGGATGCGCGTGGTCCGGGGATGGTGACGCCCTCGTGCTGACCATCGAGGCCAACCGGTTTCTGCATCACATGGTGCGCTTTCTGGTCGGCACGATGCTCGATGTGGCCGCGGGCCGGCGGCCGCACCGCGACTTCCTGGCCTTGCTCGAGGCCGAGGCCAACGACGCGGTGTCTCCGCCCGCACCGGCGTCCGGACTCACGCTCGAACGCGTTTCGTATCCCGTCCACCTTTACGCACCCACCTGACCGATGCGCATCTACCTTGCGACGACCTCGCTCGACGACATCCGATGGGCCACCGAGGCCGGGTTGATCGATGGCGTGGTCGCAACGCCGACAATCATCGCCAACGAGACGCCCCAGAGTGACGCCCGCGAGGTACTCGTCGAGATTGCCCGGGCGACGCGTCTCCCGATCTGCGCCAGCGTGCCCGCGGTTGGTGCGGCCGACATCGTGAAGGGAGCGCGCGACCTGCGCAAGATTTCCGAACGCATGGTCATCGCCGTGCCCTTCATTGACGACGCGATTCCGGCCATTCGGAAGCTCGCTGCGGACGGCGCCTCCGTGGCGGCAACCCTGATTTACTCGGCGGCCCAAGGGATCCTGGCGGCGCATGCAGGCGCCTCGATGGTCACCGTGTCGGTGGATGCCCTCGACTCGGTCGGCGGTGACGGAAACGGCGTGCTGGCCGACCTCAGGACCGCGTTTGCGCACAGCGCGGCCGAATGCGACGTCGCCGCCGCAGGACCGGCGACTGCCGCCGGCTTTGCGGACGCCGCGACCGCGGGCGCCGACCTGGCCATCGTGACCCCGGAGGTGCTCCGCTCGCTGATGCAGCACCCGCTCACAGATCGCGGCCTCGACCGTTTCCTCGGCGCCATCAGCCGCCGGCCCAAGGGCCGGCGCGGCAAGTGACCCGCCTGCCCCTCCATTTGCCCGCGACCGGACACGCGCTGAAGCGCGTCCTCCGGCACGCGCGCTGGGCCGGGGCAGTCGCGGTCCTCGGATGTGGGGGCGCGAGCCCCGTCCCGTCCGAGGCACAGGCCACGCAGCGCACCGATCCCCGGCCGGCGGCGATCGCCGCCCAGCGTCGCACCGCGATCACCGAAGCCGTGGCCCGCGTGTCGCCGGCGGTAGTCACCGTGCAGACCGAGGCGGTGCAGCGGGTCACGACATACGACTTCTTCTTCGGACCGCAGAGCCGTGAGCAGACGTCGTCGGGGATCGGCTCCGGATTCATCATCCGCGCCGATGGCGTGATCCTCACCAACGAGCACGTCGTCCGCGGCGCGACGCGCATCAGCGTGGCCATGCGAGACGGCCAGACGTTCACGGCCAAGCTGGTCGGTAGCGACGAACTCAACGACCTCGCGGTGCTGCAGATCAGCGCCAAGGGCCTGCCGGTGGCACCGACGGGAACGTCACGCGGCCTCCTGATCGGCGAATGGGCCATCGCGATCGGCAACCCCTATGGATTCGTACTCGGCAATACCGAGCCAAGCGTCACGGCGGGCGTCATCAGCGCGACCGGACGAAACCTCACGGCACGCACCGAAGGCGGCGGCGTGTACGTGGACATGATCCAGACAGATGCGTCGATCAATCCCGGCAACTCCGGCGGCCCGCTCGTCAATGCGATGGGAGAGGTGATCGGCGTCAACAGCTCGATCTACTCGCCGAGTGGCGGCTCCATCGGCCTGGGCTTCGCCATCCCCATCGATCGGGCGCGGCGCGTTGCCGACGATCTCATTGCCCACGGACGCGTGCGTCAGCCGTGGATCGGGGTTCGTCTGGACGAACCGGCGGCCGACGCCAACGACCGCGGCGCGTTGTCTCGCGGGGCGGTCGTCAGCCAGGTGACGCCGGACTCACCGGCGTCAACCGCCGGGATTCGCCGCGGAGACGTGCTGGTGCGGTCACGCGAGCGCACGATCCGGAACGCCTACGACTGGGAAGCGGAGCAGCTCGACCTGCGCGTCGGCGACCAGGTGGAGATCACCGTTCGCCGCGGCAGCCGGGAAATCAATCTGCAGGTCACGGTGGCGGACCGACCGGAAGTCACTGCACAGCGGGTCGCCGTGCTGCGCGACCTCGAACTCGTTGACGTGACGCCAGCCATTCGTGCGGAGCGCGGAGTCCGCAGCACCGGTGGCGGCGCCCTGATAGTTTCCGTTGCGCAGCGCGTGTCCGATGACCTCGGCATCCGCAACGGCGACGTGATTGTGCAGGTCATGAACACGCCGATCCGGGATGCGCGGCACGCAAAGCAGGTTCTCGAGTCCTACAGCGGACGGGGACGCATTCGCATGTTCCTCGAGCGCGGCGGACGCATCTTCCCCACCGACTTCGCCATCCAGCCGTGACCACGTCGCGCTACTCGTCGCCGCTCTCCGAACGCTATGCGTCGCCGGAGATGCTCGAACTGTGGTCCGCCCAGACGCGACACGGGCTCTGGCGGCGGCTCTGGCTTGCCCTGGCCGAGGCGGAACAGGCGCTTGGCGTGGACATTCCCGCTGCCGCGATCACGGACATGCGCGCGCACCTCGACGACATCGACTTCGCCGCCGTGGCCGTGTACGAGCAGCGGTTCCGGCACGACGTGATGGCGCACGTGCACGCCTTCGGCGACGCTGCTCCGGCGGCCCGCGGCGTCATCCACCTGGGCGCCACGAGCGCCTTCGTCACGGACAACGCCGACCTGATTCAGATGCGTCGCGCCCTCGAACTGCTGCGACGGCGCGTGCTTGGCGTGCTGACCCGCCTCGCCGCGTTCGCGCGCACGTGGCGGGACGAACCGGCGCTGGGGTATACGCACCTGCAGTCCGCGCAGCTCGTCACGGTCGGGAAGCGCGCCACGCTGTGGATGCAGGACCTCGTGCTCGACCTCGCCGACCTCGACGCGCGCATCGAGCGGCTTCCGATGCGCGGAGTGAAAGGGACGACCGGCACGCAGGCGAGCTTTCTCGAGCTGTTCCAGGGCGACCACGACAAGGTGCGGGCGCTCGACCGCGCCGTCACCGCGGCGATGGGATTCAGCACGTCGATCCCCGTTTCCGGGCAGACCTACACCCGCAAACTGGACGCGCAGGTGCTCGACGTGGTGTGCGGCATCGCGGCGAGTGCGGCAAAGTTCGCGGGCGATATCCGGATGCTGCAGGCCTTCGGCGAAATCGAAGAGCCGTTCGGCAAGAGTCAGATCGGCTCGAGTGCGATGGCATACAAGCGCAATCCCATGCGGTGTGAGCGCATCAACTCGCTTGCGCGGTTCGTGCTGTCGCTTGGCCCCAACGCCAACCAGACGCACAGTGTGCAGTATTTCGAGCGCACGCTCGATGACAGCGCCAATCGCCGACTGTCGATTCCGGAGGCGTTCCTCGCGACGGATGCCATCCTCATTCTGTGGGAGAATGTCGTGGCGGGTCTCGAGGTCCACCCCGCCCGGATTCGCGCCCGGATAGCCGACGAGCTGCCGTTCATGGCAACCGAGGCAATCCTTGTCCGGGCCGTCCAACTCGGCCGCGACCGCCAAGTGGCGCACGAGGTGATAAGGCGTCACAGCGTGGAGGCCGCACGCGCCATGAAGGACGAGGGCAAGGCGAATGACCTGTTCGCCCGCCTGGCCGCCGACGCGGAATTCGGCATCCCGCTGCAGGACATTGCCGACGCCGCCGCGCCCGCGCGTTTTGTCGGGCGCGCCCCAATGCAGGTGGACGAGTTCCTGTCGGAAGTCGTCGACCCGCTCCTCGCCGCCCACGCGGCGCCCATTCACTCCGAGGACGTGCGCGTATGACGAAGGTCGTGGGTAACACGGATCTGCCCCTGGAACGCATTCGGCGCGGGAAAGTCCGCGACGTGTACGCCGTGGACGCCGAACGCCTGCTCCTCGTGGCGAGCGACCGCGTGAGCGCCTTCGACGTCGTGATGAACGAACTGGTGCCATTCAAGGGCGCCGTGCTCACCCAAATCACCGCGTGGTGGCTTCGCCACTTCGAGGGAACCGTCTCTCACCACATGCTCTCGGCCGACGTGGACGAGATCGTGAAGGCGGTGCCCAAGGTCGCGCCGTTTCGCGACGACTTGGTGGGGCGAGCAATGCTCTGCCGCCGGGCCGAGGTGATCCCGGTTGAGTGCGTCGTGCGCGGCTACCTCGCCGGATCGGCGTGGAAGGAGTACCGTGCGACCGGGACGCTGGCCGGCGAGCCGCTGGCCGCCGGACTGGTGGAAAGCGACCGGTTCGATCCCCCGGTGTTCAGCCCCGCGACCAAGGCCGACGTCGGGCACGATGAGAACATCACGATCACGCAGATGCGTGGCCTGCTCGGCGACCACAAGGCTGCGGAACTCGAGCGCCTGTCGCGCCTGATCTACAGCCGGGGCCGCGAAGTGGCGGCCGGGCGTGGAATCATCATTGCCGATACCAAGTTCGAGTTTGGGACCGCCGGCGACGAGATCATCCTGATTGACGAGGTGCTGACGCCCGACAGCTCGCGGTTCTGGCCGGCTGATCGCTACGCACCCGGCGGGTCCCAGCCAAGCTTCGACAAGCAGCCATTGCGCGACTACCTCGAAGGCGAAAAGCGAGCCGGTCGGTGGAACGGCAATGCGCCGCCACCGCCGCTCCCGCCAGAGGTCATCGACGCGACGAGCGTGCGATACCGCAACGCCTACCGGCTCCTCACGGGGACAACACTGCCAGTGCCCGGCGCCTGATGCGGATCGCCAAGGAGGGCATTCCGTTCGTGGCCGGCGCCGCAGTCCTCGCCGGCATCGCGACCGTCGCGGCGGCACGAGGCGCGACGATGTGGCTGTGGCTGCCCGCGGGAGTCCTTCTGCTCGTGGCCGGATGGGTCGTCTACTTCTTCCGTGACCCGGAACGTGAGGGCGAGCGGGGCGACCGACTCGTGATCTCGCCGGCCGACGGCAAGGTGGTGTTGATCACCGAGGTGGACGAACCGGCGTTCGTGCGCGGTCGTGCCACGCGGATCTCCGTGTTCATGAACATCTTCAGCGTTCACGTGAACCGGTACCCGGTGTCCGGCACGGTGAGGTACGTGCAATACAACCCGGGCAAGTTTCTCAACGCTGCCGTCGAGAAGTCGAGTCTCGAAAACGAGCAGATGTCGGTGGGCATCGAGTCGCCGCTCGGACGCGTCGTGGTGCGCCAGATCGCCGGCTTGATCGCCCGCCGCATCGTCACATACAGCCGAGACGGTGATCGAGCGGAACAGGGGGCGCGATTCGGACTGATCAGGTTCGGCTCGCGCGTGGACGTGTTCGTTCCGACAACCTGCACCGTTCGCGTGGCGGTCGGTCAGCAAGCCAGCGCCGGACTCACCGTGCTGGCGGAAGGCTGATGCGCCGCCCGCAGCTCCCGCGTCCCTCGATGGTGATGCTGCCAAGCGGCGTCACGCTGCTGAGCCTGTTCTTCGGCGTGTTTGCCATCGTTGCCGCGGCCCGCGGCGACTTCGGGCGTGCCGTGCTGTACATCATGATCGGCGGCGCGTGCGATGCACTCGACGGTCGGGTGGCCCGCGCGACCCGAACCAACACCCAGTTCGGATCGGAACTCGACTCCCTCGTGGACGCGATCACGTTCGGCCTCGCGCCGGCACTGATCATGTATTTCGCGGTTCTCCACAAGGACGGGTGGGACTGGCTGTTCGTGTTCGGATTCGCGGCGTGCGCGGTCATCCGGCTGGCGCGGTTCAACATCGAGCAGGCCGGGAGGCCCAAGACGCACTTCCGCGGGCTGCCGAGCCCTGCGGCCGGTGGCGTGCTGGCCTCGTACTACTGGTTCAGCCAGACCCCGCTGTACAACGAGACCCTGATCGGGGACCTGCCCTGGCACGTGCTGCTGCGGTACCTGATGGCGGCACTGGCGCTCCTCATGATCAGCGACATTCCGTATCCGGCGTGGCCGACATTCAGCCTCCGCAACCTGCGTGGGGTGCTCGGCCTGCTGCTGTTCATTGCACTGCTGATGGGGCTCATTTTCCTGCCTCGGGAGTTCTTCTTCCCAGTGGGCATGTTGTACGTGACCTACGGGATCGTTGCCGGTGCGGTCAGTGGGCTGCTCGAGCGCGCCCCGCGCGATGCAGCGGAGCCGGTTGGCGAGGCGCCTGGAGCGGCGATTGACGACAGCCCGTATGCACCGGACGAGGACGACGACGACCCGGACGACGCCCCCGCCGACGTACCTGAGGTCACTGCCCACCGGCGGCGGCGCCGCCGCCGTGGCCGCGGAGGGCCCCCAGGACAGGATCGCCACACTCCACAGGAACCAACCGGATGAAGTTTCGCATTGCCATTCAAGTCCTTCCGCGTCGTGGCATCCTCGACCCGCAGGGAAAAGCGGTGTCGGACGCGCTCCGTACCCTCGGTTTCGCCGGCGTTGACGATGTGCACGTCGGACGCCACCTGGTAGTCGAGATGTCGGCCGACTCCGCCGATGCCGCCCGGCAGTTGGCGCGCGAGATGTGCGACCGACTGCTCGCCAACCCGGTGACAGAGGATTTCGTCATCGCGCACGTCGAGGCAGCATGAAAGTCGGCATCGTGCGCTTCCCGGGTTCCAACTGTGACGAGGATGCGTGGTTCGCGATCGTCGAACAGCTGCAGGAACAGGCGGTCATGCTCTGGCACAAGGATCACGACCTGCAGGGCGCCGACGTCATTATCCTCCCCGGCGGGTTCGCGTACGGTGACTATCTCCGGGCGGGCGCGATCGCGAGGTTCAGCCCGATCATGCGGGAGGTGGCGACACACGCCGCGCGCGGCGGGATCGTCGTCGGCATCTGCAACGGGTTTCAGGTCGCGTGCGAGGCACATCTGCTCCCCGGGGCGCTGCTCAGGAACGACGTCGGCTATCGGTCGATGCCGGTGACGATCCGTGTCGAGCGGACCGACTCGCCCCTGACGACGGCGGCGGCACCCGGGCAGTGCCTCACGATGCCGATCGCGCACGGCGAAGGCCGGTACACGGCGTCGGAAGACGACCTGGACCGTCTCGAGGACGCGGGCCAGGTGGTCTTCCGGTATGTGGACGCGGCCGGCAAGCCCACGCGAGCGGCAAATCCCAACGGGTCCATGCGAAACATCGCGGGAGTGTGCAACGCCGCCCGCAATGTGGTGGGGCTGATGCCCCATCCGGAGCGAGCCATGGAACCGCTGATGGGCTCGTCGGACGGCCGCGTCATTTTCGAGTCGCTGCTCGCCACCGTCAACGCGTGACATCTTACCAGTTCAACACCACGTGGAGTGAATTCCGATGACCGGCAACGAAGACGAATACTTCATGAAGCAGGACGCGGAGCTTGTCCAACAGCTTCGCGCCAAGCGCGCGGCCGAGCGCGAGGAGGCGGAACGCAAGTCGCACTTCATGAAGTGCCCGAAGTGCGGCGCCAACCTCAAGGAAGTGACCAACGCGCAGGTCGCCGTGGACGTGTGCACGGAATGCGGCGGCATGTGGCTCGACGCCGGTGAGCTGGAGCTGCTCCGCAAGGTCAAGGAGCACCGGTTCGGGTCGATGTTCGCCGAGCTGTTCCGGAGCCTTCCCGGCAAGTGACCGCGACCCCGCGCGCCGGCGACCCGGTCATCTCCGCCGCGCTCGTCGCGGAACACGGGCTCACGCCCGATGAGTTCGACCGGCTTGTGGCCATGCTCGGTCGGCAACCCACATTCACGGAACTCGGCATCATCAGCGCGCTGTGGAGCGAACACTGCTCGTACAAGCATTCGCGCCCGGTGCTGCGAACACTGCCCACGAAGGCGCCCTGGGTCCTGCAAGGACCGGGCGAGAACGCAGGTGTCATTTCCATCGGTGACGGACTTGCCGTGGCGTTCAAGATCGAATCGCACAACCACCCGTCCGCCGTGGAGCCCTATCAAGGTGCGGCGACCGGCGTCGGCGGCATCCTCCGTGACGTGTTCACCATGGGCGCGCGACCGATCGCGATGCTCAACTCACTCAGGTTCGGTTCGCTCGACTCTCCGCGCGTCCGATACCTGGTCGGCGGCGTGGTCAAGGGCATCGGCGACTACGGCAACTGCGTCGGCATTCCGACCGTGGCCGGCGACATCATGTTCGACGCCGCGTACGAGGGCAATCCCCTTGTCAACGCGATGTGCGTCGGCATCCTCCGCGAGGAAGAACTGATCCGCGCCAAGGCCGAGGGCGTCGGCAACCCGATCATCGCCGTCGGCGCGCGCACGGGGCGCGACGGCATCCACGGCGCTTCGTTCGCTTCCGAGGACCTGTCGCACGAGAGCGACGCCAAGCGGCCGCGCGTGCAGGTGGGCGACCAGTTCACCGAGAAGCTGCTGCTCGAGGCGACGCTC
>CAZLAU010000087.1:0-12090 GCA_964557615.1 uncultured Gemmatimonas sp. | reverse complement strand
CCCCGCACGGTGTTTGGAATGTCACAGAACTTGAGGTCGAGGAACACGCGCTTGGAAGCGCCCTTGAGCCACTCCACGACCGCAGGCCCCTCGCGGGTGAACAGTTGAAGCCCGACCTTGAAGAAGTCGGCCGCCGGTCCGAGTCGCGCCACCAGCGCGCGCGCCTCGGCGAGCGTGGCTACGTCGAGCGCCACGATCGGGATCGGGGCTTTGCCAGCGGCTGTCACGTCGGCCATTGCAGCGTCCCGACCACATCGGCGATCGATGCGACACCGTGCGCCGCGCACCACTCGCCGAGGTCGGCGACGATCCGTTCCGGCAGCCGTGGGTCGGCAAGCGCAGCGGTGCCGACCCCGACCAGCGTCGCGCCGGCCATCAGGTACTGCAGCGCGTCATCGGCCGTCTTCACGCCCCCGACGCCGAGAATCGGGAGCGATACGGCAGAGCGAACCCTCCACGTCGCGAGCACGCCGACCGGACGCAGGCCCGGGCCGCTCACGCCACCCGTGCCGAACCCAAGCGCCGGGCGCCGCGATTCCGTGTCAACGACCAGGCCGGGGATTGTGTTGACGACGGTGATCCCATCCGCCCCGGCATCCGCGGCGCGCTTCGCGACCTCGCCAATTCCCGTCAGCGTTGGCGACAGCTTCACGAACAGCGGGCGCTTTGTCGCCGCGCGGGCCAGCGCCACGAGCTGGCCGAGCGCCACCGGGTCGGCCCCGAACTCGAGGCCGCCCTGCCGCGTGTTGGGACAGCTCACGTTCAGCTCGTAGGCGTGAAAGCCCTCGGCGCCGTCGAGCGTCCGCACGACTTCCGCGAAGTCCTCGACCACGCGCCCGACGACGTTGACGATCACGCGTGCGTGACGAAGCTCGCGGGCCAACCACGGCAGTTCATCGCGCCGCACGGCCTCGGCGCCGGGGTTGGCGAGCCCCACGGCGTTGATCATCCCCTCACCGAAGTCGGCGACCCTCGGCGCCGGCGCGCCAACGCGCGGCTCGACGCTGACTGCCTTGGTGACGAGCCCGCCGAGCCGATCGAGCTGGATGACGCCGGCCACTTCGCGCCCGTATGCGGCGGTGCCGGCGGCGAGCAGCAGCGGATTCTGGAACGCAATCCCCGACGCCGCGACCGCGAGCGATGGTCGCGGCAGCACGCTCATCTGGCGGCGCCCACGGGGCCCGGCGTCGTGCGACGCTCGTAGCGCTGGAGGTAGTCGAGCGCGGCACGCGCAATCGCGTCCGCGACATCCGCCTGCCCCGCCGCCGTCGACATCCAGTCCGCCTCGGCGCGGTTGGTGCCGAAGCCGATTTCGACGAGCACGGCCGGCATGTACGCCGTCACGAGCACCCGGAACCCCGCCTGCTTCACGCCACGGCTCGGTCCGGGGTGCGAGCCTCGCATGGCGGCCTGGATCGTTGCGGCGAGTTCACTCGACTCCCGAAGATGCTCGTTCTGCACCATGTCGTTGAACATGAAACCGAGCGGCCCGTCCATTGGCGGCGGCGCGCCGTCTTCCGTGTCGAACCTGACGACCTCGTTTTCCATGTCAGCCACCCGGCGTTCGTCCTCGGTCTTGGCCTCGGCGAGGAAATAGGTCTCGAACCCGCGTGCCGCGCCGGGTGATTTCCACCGCAGGTTGGCGGCATTCACGTGAATCGATATGAACAGATCGCCGGCGCGCTGGTTTGCGATCCGGCCGCGGTCGTCGAGCGCGATCAGGGTGTCCGACGTTCGCGTCATCACGACGTTGACGCCGCCCGCGTCGAGCCGCTTCGCAACGAGCCGGGCGACGGCCAGCGCAATGTCCTTCTCGTAGACGCGGCGCCCCGACGACGTCGTGCCGGTCATCCCCCGATCCACGCCGCCGTGCCCGGCATCCACGACGACCGTGCGCCGGCGATGCGACGGAACCGACGGGTTCGCGTCGGTCTTGGCCGTCGCCTCGGCCGCCTTGGCCGGCGCCTTGGCCGGCGCCTTGGCCGGCGCAGACGATCGGCGTGCAGCGGACGCCTGCGCGTGAACGCTGGTCGCGGCCAGCATCCCGGCCGCCGTGACCAGGGCGGCGTGGCGCCCACAGCGCGCAATCACTCGCCAGCGTTCCGTCATCGCACCTTCAACGCCCGGGCGATCTCGCGCTCGCCCTCGCGCTTCTTGATCGTCGCCCGTTTGTCGTGGACCTTCTTGCCCTTGCCGAGGCCGAGCCGGACTTTCGCGTGCGAACCCTTGAAGTACAGCTCGAGGGCGACGAGCGTGAGCCCCTGACGCTCCACCGCGCCGATCATCCGACGGATTTCGCGCTGGTGGAGCAGCAGCTTCCGCGTGCGCGCCGGCTCGTGGTTGAACTGGTTGCCCATGTCATACGGTGGAATGTGCATGTTCAGCAGCCAGACCTCGCCGTCCTTGACGATGCCGAATGCGTCGTTGATCGTGGCGCGGCCCGCACGCAGCGACTTGACCTCGGTCCCCGTGAGCATCACGCCGGCTTCCCACTGGTCGATGATGTCATAGTCGAACCGTGCCCGCTTGTTGCGGGCGATCACCCGATGGGTGTCGCGTTCGGCTGGTGGCGTGGACGGCTTCGGCATCCTGTAACTCGAGACGGGTCTCCAATCGCATGCTGACTCCCGGCGGAAAGCCCGTACGCTGTCGAAACTACGGGCGATAACACCCCTCGACAACAGACGATTCCGGGTGCCCTTGGGTATCAGCCGCACCACCGTTACTTTCCGGCTCCTCGCCGAAGTGGTGGAACTGGTAGACGCGCTGGCTTCAGGAGCCAGTGGGCGCAAGCCCGTGGGGGTTCGAGTCCCCCCTTCGGCACTCCAACCGCGCCTCAGGCCTTTCCGGCTGCCTCGGACGGCGGCAGGTGTTCCGGCAGCGCCGCGGCGCCATATGCGTCGCGCAGCGCAGTGTTTGCCTCGATGACGTAGCCGCCGAGCAATGCGGTGGCGCGGGCGAGTGGTGACCCGGCACTGCGGGCGCCATCGGACGCAAACGACAGCAGCACGCGCCCCAGCTTCTCCGCCGTTCCGCTGACGCCACCGGTGGCCAGGAACGCCTCGCGGTAGCCTTGACGGCGGTCGGCGAGCTGCCGCTCGGCGAGGGGTCGCATGTCGGCCGCCACGCGACCATCCACGGCGAATGCAGCATTCAGCGCCGCGACGACTTCCGAGCCCGTTCGGTCGTCGAGGGCGTCACGCTCTGCGACGCAGACGGCGATCGCGAGGCGGGCGTACCGCAGCTCCCAGCGCGCGTGATCGGAATCGCCAGCGGCCGCGGCGGTGGCAAGCCATTGCACGTCGTCGTCGGCCGGCTCGATGAGCGCGGCGGCCACGTATTTTCTCGCCTGCTGTTCGCGGGCCCGGACGGCCCGCCATTCGGGAGTGAACGGAATCACGCCGTCACCGCCCGCTGGCCCCGTCAGGCCTGCAGCACGGGAAGCCCGACCCGCTGCCGGACGGCCGGCTCGGTCTGCAACAAGTCGGCGAGGAAGACGCCGTCGAGCACCTCGTCGATCCGCCGCTGCAGCATCATCCAGACCGGGCGGATGCTGCACTCGTGCGCACTGGAGCAGCGCACCTCGTCCACCGGATGGGTTTCGCAGTGGAGGTCGAACGTGACCAGTTCGGCCGCCGCGATGATCTCCCGGACGGTGATCTCGGCGGCCGGCCGCGTGAGGGCGTACCCCCCACGCGCGCCGCGTGTGCTCGTCACGATCCCGGCCCGTCGCAGCCTGAGAAGGATCTGCTCGACGTAGTCGGCGGGCAGGCCCTCGCGTGCCGCGATCTCACGGCCGTTCACCGCGCCGTCCTCGGATCGCTTCGCCAGGTGCAGCGCGCAGATGACGCCGTATTCGGCCCAGGTGGTGATGCGCATACCGAATAGTACTGGGAGCGACCGCCACGACAAGACCGCCGAACATTGGCTACCTGGCGTGCACGTCGGCGCCGGGAACCCCGATGTCGGTCATCCGCCGCAGATCGAGCACTCGCTCGACCTGGTCGGGCGGGAGAACCCCCAGCCGCACGACGATCTCGCGGATCGACTCCCCCGTTGCCACCGACTCCTTGGCGATCTCGGCGGCACGGGCGTATCCCACGTGCGGAGCGAGCGCCGTGGCCAGCGCGGCCGATCGCTCCACCCAGTGCGCGGATTGCGCCGGATCAGCGGTGATACCGCGGACACAGCGCTCGGCGAGGGCGTCGAGGGCTCGCGCAAGGATGACGATGGAAAACAGGGCGTTGTGCCCGAGCACCGGCATCATGACGTTCAGTTCGAGTTGACCGTGCTCCGCCGCAAGTGCGACCGTCGTGTCGTTGCCGATCGCCTGGAAGCAGACCTGGTTCACCATTTCGGGAATCGACGGGTTCACCTTTCCGGGCATGATGCTCGACCCGGGCTGCACCGGCGGCAGGCGGATTTCGTCCAGGCCGGTGCGCGGTCCGCTGGCCAGGAGGCGCAGGTCGCTTGCGATGCGTGATACCTCGATGGCGAGGCCGCGGGTCGCCGCACTGACCGCGACGACGTCACCCATCGATTGCATCAGGCCCACGCGATCGCCAGACGCGCGCAACTCGAGCCCCGTCGCCTCGCGGAGGTGGGCGACGACTCGGGCCGGGTACTCGGGCTCCGCGTTCACGCCGGTGCCGACGGCGGTCCCGCCGATGCCGAGGTCGAGCAAGTCGCCCGACGCCGCCTCGAGGCGCCGTCCGCAGCGTCCGAGCGCGTGCGCCCAGCCGGCGAACTCCTGGCCCAGCCGGATCGGCATTGCGTCCTGCAAATGCGTGCGCCCCGCCTTCACGATGCCGTCGAACTCGGCGGCCTTGTCGATCATTGCCGCCTCGAGGTTCGCCGTGGCGCGGCGAAGGGGCCCGAGCGCCTCCAGCACGGCGAGCCGGATCGCCGTGGGGATCACGTCGTTGGTCGACTGCGCCATATTGACGTGGTCGTTGGGGTGCACCGGCGCATAGCGCCCCCGCGCGGATCCGAGGAACTCGTTCGCCCGATTGGCGAGGACCTCGTTGACGTTCATGTTGAGCGACGTTCCCGCCCCCGCCTGATAGACATCCACGACGAACTGGTCAGCGTGCAAGCCGGAGAGTACCTCGTCGGCGGCCTGCACGATCGCGCCGGCGCGCTGCGCGTCGAGTCGTCCCGTGTCACGATGCGTGAGCGCCGCGGCGCGCTTCACCAGCACGATTGCGCGCACGAAACCGGGGAGCGCTCGCAATCCTGAAATCGGGAAGTTCTCGACGGCGCGCTGGGTCTGTGCCCCGTACAGCGCCTGGCCTGGCACGGTCACCGGTCCCAGCGGATCGCGCTCCACGCGAGTCGAGGCCGGTGGGTCGTCGCTGCCGGGCGCGCGCGGGATCATCGTCACGTCACCAGTGGACTCGCGGTCAGGGCGAGACCGGCGTAGGCCAGTTGAACGACGAGATGATGTTGAAGAACGAACGTGGCACGTCGACCTGGGCGAGGATCGTACGGATGCGCTGCGCCGACATCGTGCGGTTGGTCGCGTTGATCCAGTCTGCCGCGGTCAGCCCCGGCACCGACGACGCCCCGTCGTCCACGAATGTGCAGGCGATCTGCCGGTTTCGCGTGGTGGACGTGCCCGCCGCGAAGGAGAACGACATGAGCATGGCCGCGTCCGCGCCCCCTGCGGGCGTCCAGGTCAGGAGAATCTCCGTTCCCGCCTCGGGAATCTCGAACGGGTTGACGACAAATGGCTCGGCCGTGCGTCCGCGGAACTCGCTCGTCGGAAACCCGTTCTGGTCGCCGGCGACATTGATCACGATCGAGTCGCCCGGGGTGAACGTCATCCCCGCCGGCGTCGCGGTGCGGTAACTCGGATCGGTGGCTGTCGTCGTTCGCTTCAGCGTGTCCGCCTTCGCACCGACACGATACGCCACATAGGCGCCGGCGCTGACCGGCGTCGCCGACGACGTGACCGGCTGCTGCGTCTCGGAAAAACCCGTCTGGAAGCACGTGTCGCGCGTGCCCTCCGTCGTGATGAATGCCGCTCCGGTCACGCGATAGAAGGTCAGCACCGGACTCGTGGTGTATTCCGATCCCTTCGTGCGGGCAGTCAGCGAGCCGACGCCCACGGGATTGCCCGATACACCGGTGGTCGGAATCTCACAGGCTGCGGCGGCCGCCGTGATACAGAGAATCGCAATGCGCTGTCTGGAGTAAGTCATGGCCTGATGCGAAAGAGTAACCGGCGCGTGGGCGCCGATCCCGCCAACAATACCTTCTACTACCCCACGGCGCCGGTGAACGTTACGCGGCCGGTCACTGCGTTGGACCCGGTGCGCGGGCCGTTCCTGGCACCCTGAGGCCGCCCGTCAGGAAGGGGTTCGATGCCCGCTCCCTTCCGATCGTCGTTTTCGGACCGTGGCCGGGATGCACTACGGTATCGTCCGGCAAGTCCAGGAATCGCTCGAGGGAACGCACAAACTGAGCGGGATCGCACAAGGGGAGGTCGGTGCGCCCAACGGATCCCGCAAAGAGACAGTCGCCGCCGAGCAGGATGCCCTCGCCGTGGAACGCGACGTGGCCCGGCGCATGGCCGGGAACGTGGAGCACTGTGAACGACGATGAACCCAGGCGCAAGACGTCGCCCTCGGCGAGCGGCCGGTCGGCGGGATCCGGCTGTTCGAACGGGACGCCGTAGCTCGCGGCGGCCCGCTCCGCGAATGCGAAGACCGGCGCATCGAGCGGGTGCAGGAACACGGGGATTCCCGGCCAGGCCCGGCGCACCGCCGACACCGCGCCGATGTGGTCGAGGTGCGCGTGCGTCAGCCAGACCGCCGACGGCGTGACGGCGTGGCGTGTCGCGAGGGAGACGATCCGCGCGCCTTCGTCGCCCGGATCGATGAGCGCGGCAGCCCGCGAGGCCTCGTCAACCAGCAGGTAGCAGTTCTCCTCGAACGGGCCGACGGTGACCGCATCAACGATCACGGCCACGCGCCCGCTCCGGTCACGTGGCGCCGCCCTTGGCCAGCATCGGCATCGGCGACGGCGGCGGATTGCCGTTCTTGCGCGCCGTGAGGTACTTCTCCACTGCGATCGCGGCTGTCGTGGCGTCGCCGACGGCCGTCGTCACCTGGCGCGTGAGCTGGGCCCTGATGTCACCGGCCGCGAACAGGCCGCGCATCGACGTCTCCATGTTGGAGTCGGTGATGATGTAGCCGCCCGCATCGTGCTCGACGTGGCCGTCAATGACGCCGGTATTGGGCGTGAATCCGATGAAGATGAACACGCCCGTTGCCGCGAGGTCGCGTCGCTCGCCGGTCTTGACGTTGCGGATCTTCGCGTGCGTCATGAGCCCGTCCGCCCCGCTGATCTCCTCGACGACCGTGTCCCAGATGACCTCGATCTTGGGGTTCTTGAACAGGCGCTGCTGGGCAATCTTCGACGCGCGAAACTCGTCGCGACGGTGCACGATGTACACCTTGGCCGCATAGCGCGTCAGGAAGTCCGCTTCCTCGCACGCGGCGTCGCCACCGCCGACCACCACGATCGTGTGTTCCTTGAAGAACGCGCCGTCGCATATCGCGCAGTACGACACGCCCTTGCCTGCGTACTCGATTTCACCGGGTACCTCGAGCTTGACCGGCGTGCCGCCGGCCGTGACGATGACCGCCGGCGAGTGAAAGACATCGCCGTTCTCGACGGTCGTCTCGAACGTTCCGTCGGCAATCCGGCGCACGTGCTCGACGCGGTGGTACGTGCGGACGTCCGCGCCGAACTTCGCCGCGTGCGCGTTGAACTTCTCGGCGAGGTCGTATCCGAGCACGTGCTCGAAGCCGATGTAATCCTCGATCACCTCGGTATTGAGCAGTTCTCCGCCGGGGAGGCCCTGCTCGAGCACGGCGGCCTTCAGCATTGCCCGTCCCGCGTACATGCCGGCGCACAGCCCGGCGGGCCCTGCCCCGATGATCACGACATCAAGTGTGTGTGTGGCCAAGTTCGTGCCTGCGTGTGGAGTTCGTCGCGCCGGCTGCCGGTCGCTGCCTAAATCTCGCTACCGGGGGAAGTCCGCGAAACGCCCGCGCGCCGCAGCTGGGCCACGGCACCGTGACAGTGACTGGCCGTGGCTACTGACATATACGCAACACGATCAAGTCGTTCCGCGACGCGGCGATCCGCCTCGAGCACGTCGGCAACGTCGATCATGCCGACCCCGAACACGCGGTGGGTCACACGCATCAGCGCGACGTCGGCGGAACGCGCCGGGAGCGCGTCGTGCAAGCTCCAGTCACGCGGGCCACGAGTGTGCGGACAGCGCGCGGGCTCGATGCAGTTGATCGGACACATCCAGGTGGCGTAACTGACGTACCGGGTTGCCTGGTCTCCGGCCCGCTGCCAAGGAATCCCCGGCAGTTCGTCCGGCGCCGACGCCACGACCGCACCGGGTGCACGCGACTCCGCCCGCTGCCTGACCCAGTCGAACAACAGATGCGGCATCAGCGGAGACGGGACGATCGTGTCGGTCGAGTGCTTCGCGGGATCGGCGGCGGCGGCGCCAAGGTATGCCGCGAAGAAGGCCGGCCATTCGGCGGCGACGATGATCTCCGGCGCTGGGCTCGCAGGCACCGCCGGGCCGGGCGTCTCAAAGGCCGCGAGGTCGACGATCCGCGCGTCGGGCCGGGCAGCCACGACGGCGCACGCCGGATCGCGGTCTACGACGACCAGCCGGTCCCAGCGCGCCTTTCCTGCCTGTCGCGCCCGGTGCAATTGCCGCACGTAGTACGATCCGTAACAGCCGCCGCCGACGACGACGACACTCCCGAACGCAACGCCCGCTCCGCCGGACATGCTGCGTGGTCAGCGCGCGCCGTGCCGGCCGCCGTCGACGAACAGGACTTCGCCAGTCACGTACGCCGCGGTGGCGAAATACAGCACGGCATCCGCGACATCGCCCGGCGTGCCGAGGCGACCCAGCGGCGTGTCCGCGGCGAACGCACGACGCTGCGCCGCCGTCGTGCCCTCGGGCGCGAGCACGAACCCGGGAGCGACCGCGTTGACCCGAACGCGCGGGGCCAGCGCCGCAGCGAGGGCGTGGGTGAGGGCCGCCACGCCGGCCTTGCTCACGCCGTGCGGCACGTGATCCGGCCACGGCTCAAAGCCCATGTGATCCGAGATGTTGACGATGGCGCCTCCGCGACGCCCCATGGCGCGAGCCGCCGCGACCGAGCAGAAGAACGGTGCGCGCAGGTTCAGGTCGAACACGGCATCCCAGTCGCGTTCGCGCACCGACGCCAGCGGCGTGCGCACCATCGACGCGGCGGAGTTCACGAGCAGGTCGAGTCGCCCGAAATGGGCGGCGACGTCCGCCACGAGCCGTGACGGCTCTCCCGGCGCCGCCAGATCGGCGCGACAAAGCATCGCCTCGCCGCCCGCGTCGCGGATCAGCCGCGCCACCTCGCGGGCCCCCGACGCGGATCCGTGGTAGTGCACGCCGACGCGCGCCCCGGCTTCGGCCAGCGCGAGCGCAATGGCACGTCCCACCCGCTTCCCGGCACCAGTGACGAGCGCGACGCGTCCCCGAAGCGGCGCAGCTGACGCGGCCGCCCGTCTATTGCTCCGCGCATTGCGCCGCGCCGGGATCGGCTTGGCGGCCTTCATGGCGTGACACGTGCCGCGATCCGTTCGCGCTGGGCGTCGAGCCATTCAGGCGCCACCTGCATGCACCCAAGCACGCGCGGCCCAGCGGCCGCGCCGTGCCAATCGGATCCGCCGCTCGGAACCAGGCCGAACATCCTGACCAGCGAGCGGACGCGCTTGATGTCGTCGGCGCCGTGGCTCGGGTGGCGGACTTCCAGGCCATCGAGGCCGCTGTCCACGAGCGGCGCGATCCGCTCTCGCGTCGCATCCGGACCGGGGTGTGCATACACGGCGATTCCGCCCGCCCGATGGATCAGGCCGATGCCGTCGGCGACCGACAGCCGTTGCTTCTCGACGTAGGCCGGCTTGCCCGCGCCCAGCCATCGATCGAACACCTGTTGCAGTGCCGTGGCGTGCCCCGCCTTGATCACGGCACGCGCGACGTGCGGCCGGCCCACCGCTCCGCCGGCCGCCTCCGCGAGCACCGCCTCCATCGTGACGCCGACGCCGAGCGAGTCGAGCTTCGCCACGATCATCTCGGCGCGGGAGCGACGCGCTGCGCGTACGGTTTCGAGCGCGGCCTGCACCATCGCCGGGTCGGCGAGGTGCAGCCCCAGCACGTGCATCTCGCGGCCCGCGTCGTCGTGGAGCGACAGCTCGACGCCCGCCACCACATCCAGCGAATGGGCGGCGCCGAGGCGGGTCACCTCGGCCACCGAGCCCAGCGTATCGTGGTCGGTCACGGCCACCGCCGACAGGCCAGCCTGCACGGCCGCGGCGACGAACTCCGCGGGGGACGCCGTGCCGTCGGACGCCGTCGTGTGCGCGTGCAGGTCCACGCAGCCGCGCACCGGCCTGTTCTCGGTGGTCACCGGCGCCATGCCATCGCCGGCGTCACTCACCGGGCGTAACCGCCCTCCGGCGAGGTGTCACTCGGTTGCGACTGCTCGAAGAGCCGGACAAGCGTCGCGTCAGAGCACTCGGCCAGCGCGGTCTCTCTGGAGCGCGCGCCGTGCGGACGGTAGCGCGTCACCCGGAGCTCGCGCGTGGGGCCCGAGCCGCGGACGAACAGCAGCCCGAACTCGTCGGCATCGTACTGGGTCACAAACCCCGACGGCTGCACGGTCCACACGGCGCCGTTCACGTCAATGGTGCGTTTCGGCATCAGGAAAGCTCCACTTCGAGATAGACGCGCGTTGCGTCGAGGGGCGGGTCGGCGGCGCCGGCGTGTGCGGCCGCAAGGACGTCGGCGCTGTCGGCTTCGACGAACTCGAGGAACGCGCCCTGCACGGCGGCTTCCTCGAACACCCAGTACCGGCACTGCATCCCGCGATAGTGGTCGCGCTTTGCGCGCAGCCGCTGGAGCTGGCGCGCACGGTCGGCGGCGGGGATGATCGAGCGCTGGATCGTCAGGGCGCGCGCCATCAGAACCCCTGGTCCGGCACGGACTCGAGCGTCCGCTTGAGGTCGCCCATGAACCGGTCGGCGTCCGCGCCGTCCACGAGCCGGTGATCGAACGACAGTGAGAAGTACGCGCACGTGCGCACGGCGATCACGTCCGAGCCGTCGGTGCCTGCGACCACCTTGGCGCGTTTCTCGATCGCGCCGAGCCCCAGAATCGCCGTGGTGCCCACCGGAATGATCGGCGTGCCCATGATCGAGCCGAAGGTGCCGAAGTTCGTGATCGTGAACGTGGCGTCGGCCGTGTCGGCCGGCCCGAGCTTCTTTCCGCGCGCCCGGCCCGCGAGGTCGTTCGTGGCCTTCGTCAGGCCGGATAGTGACAGGTCCTCGGCGTGCTTGATCACGGGCACGATCAGGCCGGTTGGCTCGAGTGCAACGGCCAGCCCGATATTGTACCGCTTTCGGTAGATGACGTCTGCGCCGGTGGTCGCGGCATTGAGCGACGGATGCCGCTTCAGGTTCTGGATAACGGCGTGGATGATGAAGGGGAGGTACGTCAGCTTCTGACCGCTCGCCGCCTCGAATTCGCCACGCATCGCCGCCCGCACGCGCGCCACGCGCGACAGGTCGATCTCCCATACCGTGGTGACGTGGGCCGCGACGCGCTTGGCCACCGCCATATGTTCGAACGTGAGCCGGCGCAGCTTGGACATCGGCTCCACGACGTCCCCGGGCCACGGCGATGCCGGCGTGACGTGGCTATCGGCCGCGGGCGTGGCGACGTGTGCGGCACGCGCGGCCGGTGCTGCGCTCGGCGGCGCGCCGCCCCCCTCCAGGAATCCGAGGATATCGCGCTTCGTCACGCGCCCGGCGACTCCACTCCCCGACAGCTGCGAGATCTCGACCCCGTGCTCGGCCGCGATGCGGCGCACGAGCGGCGAACTCTTCGTGCGAAGTCGTTCGTCGAGCGATGCCCCATTGCCCGACGAATCGCGTGCAGCGGTTGCCGCGGACGGGCGGGCCGGACCGGACGGCGCCGTCACGGGCGCGGCGGGTTGAGCGGCGGGCGCGGCG
>CAZLAU010000086.1:0-12105 GCA_964557615.1 uncultured Gemmatimonas sp. | reverse complement strand
CGCGGTACCGCAGGATGCCCTTGTCGCCGTCAATGAAGGTGATGGCCGAACGGCACGACGCCGTGTTCATGAACGCCGGGTCGTAGCCCATCATCCCGAAATCGTCGTCCTTCACCTTGATATGGCGGAGGTCGGCGGTGCGGATCGTGTCGTCGGTGATCGGGATCGTGTAGGACTTGCCGGTGCGCGAGTCCTTGACCTCGAGGTGGTCTCCGGATGTGGCCGTTGTTGCTTCTGTCTTACCAGGCATGGGTCGCTACCATTGCTCCTGAAGGTGGTTCCTGACTGGAACGTCGCGGCGATCGCACGCTCCGATGTACACTTAAAATACCTTGGAGCCCGCGAAACTTCTTCTGGTCGCATTGGCCGCCGCGGGCGGCGGCGCAATGAATTCAATCGCGGGCGGCGGCACCCTTCTTACGTTTCCCGCCCTCGTTGCGCTTGGCGTCCCGCCGATCGTCGCCAACGCCACCAGCACCATCGCCCTCTGGCCGGGCAGCCTCGCCAGCTTCTGGGCCTACCGTGGCGCAATCGTGACAATCCGGCCGTGGTGGCTCCACTGGGCAGTACCCAGCCTGCTGGGCGGAATCACTGGCGCCTTCCTCCTCCTGTATACCCCGGAGAAGAACTTTTCGGCACTCGTACCGTGGCTGATCTGGGGCGCGACCGCCCTCTTCCTGCTGCAGAAGCCCCTGCTTCGGTGGATCGTCGGGCATACCGAGGCCGCGGTCGACGTCGAGCGGAAGCAACCCCCGCGACGGTATCTCGCCTACCAGTTCGGCGTAGCCGTCTACGGCGGGTACTTCGGCGCCGGGGCCGGCATCCTCATGCTCGCGGCATTCGAGATGATGGGCCTTCGGAACATCCACACGATGAACGGCCTCAAGAACTGGTGCGGCCTGAACATCAATGCGATCGCCGTCGCGGTCTTTGTCGTCAGCGGGATCATCATCTGGCCCGTCGCGCTCACGATGGCGGTCGGCGCGATGATCGGCGGCGCGATGGGAGCGCGGTTGGCGCAGCGCGTGGACCAGAAATGGGTCCGCCGGGCGGTCGTGGCGATCGGGCTCGGAAGCGGCATCGCGATGTTCCTCAAGGGCGCCTGAGTTCTACTGCGTCACCGCGGAGATTCGCGGAAGACGACACGGAGATCCGCGGATACTGCAAACGGCAACAATTTGGGAACCGCGCTCGGGGGCGTGAGTTTCGTCGTAGTTCCCTTGATGTTCTTGCCGTTTCCGCGAATCTCAGCCGGGTTTGTCCGCGGATCTCCGCGGTTTCGCAGTTTCGCAGTTTCGCGGGTTCGCGCGATTCCCGCGGTATGAGGCAGATGTGCGCGGAGTTGGCTATCGTAGGATCGATGCGATACGCCAAAGCCATCGCCCTGGCCGCCACGTTCGGTGCCACGCTGAACGCGCAGCCGCAGAACCCGAGGCCGCAGGGTCTCGAGGCACTCTGGTACACTCGTGGCGAGGCCAGTGTCCGGTCGTTCATCGCCAATGCGGACCAGATATCGATCGTGTCGCCGCAGAGCTTCACGCTCGACAGCAATGGGGTGATCACCGGAAGCGTGGATCCGCGCATCGTCGCAACCGCGCGAGCCAGGGGCGTGAAACTCGTCCCGCTGGTCATGAATCCCGGCTTCGACCAGCCGTCCATCCACCGCGTCCTGAACGTTCCCACCGCCCGCGCGCGGGCACTGCAAAGCCTGGTCGCGATGTGCCGTGACCACCGGCTCGACGGGATTCAGTTCGACATCGAGAACTTCCACGTGCGCGACAAGGAGGCCTTCACGTCGTTCGCGCGCGACGCGGCGCCGCTCGTGCGCGCCGCGGGATGCACGCTCTCGGCCGCCGTCGTCCCGCGCACCGGCGAGGATCGCGGCCCGACGAGCTACCACCAGTGGATCTGGGACAACTGGCGGGGCGGATTCGACTACAAAGCGCTCGCCGAGTCGCTCGATTTTCTCTCGTACATGACGTACGCGCAACACACCGGCGGCTCGCCGCCCGGGCCCGTGGCCGGGTATCCCTGGATGGAAGAGTGCCTCCGGTATGTGCTGTCGCTCGGCGTCCCGCCGGAGAAGATCTCTCTCGGAATTGCCGGCTACTCCGACTGGTGGTATCCGGTCTATGACAGCACCGGCGGTGCCCGCATGCGCGGCGACGACATTTCGTACGAGCGCGGCATGGAAATCCTCCGCCGCGCCGGCGTCCGGCCGGTCTGGGACGATGTGCAGAAATCACCCTTCGCGATGTGGGACGACAAGGGCGTCTTCCAGCACATGTGGCTGGAAGACGCCCGCGCGTTCACGTCGAAGCTGAACCTGGTCGCGAAGTACGGACTCCGTGGCTATTCCGTCTGGAAGCTCGGCGACGAAGACCCCGCAACCTGGGAAGCCCTGAAGGCTCGACGATAGCGGGTCACCTTGCCGCTATGGCAGGGCGGCCATGCACTCGATCTCGAGCTTCGCATTCGGCACCACCAGGGCCGCGACCACAACCGTCGACCGGGCCGGCGGCGGCTTCTCCGGCGACCAGAACGCGGCGTACGCCGTGTTCATTCCGCGAAAATCGTTCACGTTGATCAGGAACACCGTGCACTTCACGGCGTTGTCCATCGACGTGCCGGCCGCCTCGAAGATCGTCTTGATCCTGTTCAGCGTGCTCGTGGTCTGGCCTTCGATCGTCGAGTCACCGGCCGCAGGAAGCTGGCCGCTGGCGTAGATCATGTTGCCCGACCGGATGGCGGCCGAGAGCGTCGCGCTTCCCCGCCCGGCGGCCGTGACGACCTGGCGGCCCTGTGCTGCGGCCGCGTCGGCGGCGACCACACTGAGCGCGAGCACTGTCGCGCCGGCAATGGTGATGCGAACGGCGTTTCGCATGAAGATTCCCGATGAAGAAGGTGACGTGCGTTGCGGGGCATCGCGCCCGGCGATCGTCGAGAATATGGCGCTCCGTGACCGGCGGGCGGTAGGTTGGAGCAGCCAGCCCGTGGCTTCCCTCGTGGAGGAACGATGTCCAAGGCTTCCCGCGTCTCGCGCCGCAACTTCGCCCGCCTGCTCGCCCTCGGAGGGTCCAGCGCCCTGCTCGCCAACCGGGCGTTCGCCGAAGGGACGCGATCACTCGAGGAGATGGGGTTTTCGGCGGCGCCGCTGCGCCCTACGCCTCAACAACCGGATGAGAAGTTCTGGAACGACGTGCGGGCACGCTTTCTGGTGCCGCGTGACGTCGGATTTCTCAACGCGGCCAACCTGTGCCCCACGTCCCTTCCGGCGATCGAGGCGATGGAGCGCAACATCCGGATGTACGAAGCGCTGCCGTCGCCCGAGGTGCGCGCAGGGCTGATGCGCGGGCGCGAGGACGCCCGCAAACTGCTCGCCGAGGCAATGCGGGTGACGCCGGAAGAGATCGTCCTCGTGCGCAACACCACGGAGGGCAACAACTTCGTGTCCAGCGGCGTGCCGCTCGGCCCCGGCGACGAGGTGATCGTCTGGGCCGACAACCACCCGAGCAACCTTGCCGCGTGGACCGCAAAGGCCAGGCGGTTTGGTTTCACCGTCGTGACCGTCGCCGTGCCACCAGGACACCCGGGGACGGACGGCTACGTGGATCTGTTCGCGCGGGCGTTCACGCCGCGCACGAAACTGCTCGCCATTTCGCACGTGAGCAGCAACTCGGGCGACCTGCTGCCCGCCGCCGAGCTGTGCGCGCTCGCGCGTGGCCGTGGTGCGCTGTCGCTGGTGGATGCGGCACAGACGTTCGGGGTGCTCGATGTCGACCTCGGCGCCATGCAGCCCGATTTCTTCACCGGCTCGATGCACAAATGGCCCTGCGGCCCGAAGGAAAAGGGGATGTTGTACATCAACAAGGCCGTGCACGACCGCATCCAGCCGAGCGTAGTGGGAGTGTACGGCGGCGCCGTGGGGATCTCACGCCAATTCGAGGCCGAAGGTCAGCGCGACGACGCGTCCATCGCCGCCGTCGTCGAGGCGCTCCGGTTCCAGGGTTCGATCGGCCGGGCGACGATCGAGCGCCGGTCGCGGGGCCTTGCCACGTACCTGATGAACGAACTCGGCAAGCTCGACGGGGTGAAGTTCTGGACTCACGCCGACCCATCGCGCCGTGCCGCGATCGTGATCTTCCAGCCAGGGGGACTCGATCCCCGGCGCCTTGGCGCGGCACTCAGCGAGAAGCACAAGATTGTGGCGACGGTCCGTGCCGGTCAGGACCGCCCCGGACTGCGCCTGTCGCCCCATTTCTACAACACGATGGACGACGTGAACCGGACAGTGGCGGCGATCAAGGGATATCTCGCCACAGGCGTCTGACAGCCGACCACTGGAGCCGACAGCCGCCGGCAATTGGAGCCGGGCGCTCCAGCCGTCGGACCCCGAAGCGGCGGGAAGCGCCAGGCCCCTAACGCCGTGATTGGCAGAGACGTCCAACCGGCAACCTTTTGGGCGCCCGGCACGTTCTAATGCTGGTGGTCCGGAGGCGCATTCCTGCTCCGTTCGCGCCCACGTTCGGACATCACCCCCAAGCCCGGCACCCCGCACTCGATGCGTCCTCTTCGACTCCTGTTTCTGGCCGCGCTCGTGCTGGCCGGCTCGTCGTCCCTCGCTGCACAGACCGTTGATGTCATCCGCGGCCGGGTAACCGGCCCCGAGAACCAGCCGATCGAAGGCGCCACGGTCACGGCGACGACTCTTTCCGGCGCCGTCAGTCGCACGGCGCGCACCGATGCAAACGGGCGCTACACGGTGACCTTCCCCGGCGGCGACGGGGACTACTTCGTGACCTTCGTCGCGATCGGCTACGCGCAGCGTCGCTATGAGATCAAGCGCGTCGCCGATGAGGAGATTCTCGTTGCCGACGCCAGCATGTCCCGCACCGCCACGCAGCTCGGCGAGGTCCGGGTGCAGGGCGACCGAACGCGGGTCACGCGAAACGACCCGACGCGTGACATCAGCGGCACCGAGCAGGCCGTCAACCAGTCGGCCCTGACAGCGGCGCAGATGGGAGACCTGGCCGCAATGGCTGCATCGCTGCCCGGCGTGCTCCTCGTTCCAGGCGCCGATGGCGATCCCTCGGGGTTCTCGGTGCTCGGGCTCGATCCCAGCCAGAACTCGACGACCCTGAACGGACAAAACCTTGGTGGTTCGGACATCCCTCGCGATGCCGCCGTGGGATCCACGCTCACGACGTCGGCGTACGACGTGTCGCGTGGCGGGTTCAGCGGCGGGAACTTCAACATCCGCTCGCAAAGCGGCACGAATTTCATCCAGCGCACGAACAGCCTGAACCTCGACGCGCCGCAGATGCAATGGACCGACCAGGCGGCACGGGCGCTCGGCCAGCGGTACAGCAACGCATCGCTCGGCGGTCGCGTGTCGGGACCGATCAAGTACAACGAGTCGTTCTACAACGTTTCGTACCAGCTCGGGCGCCGGTCGAACGCCCTGCAGACGCTGCTCACGACGTCGCCGCTCGGCCTACAGACGAGCGGCATCGCCGCCGACTCGGTGACGCGAATGCTCGGCATCCTGCAGGGTCTGGGCGTGCCGGCGGTCGTGGGCGGCATCCGCGACAACCGGCTCACCGACCAGGGGTCGGTCCTCGGGTCGTTCGACCTCGCGCCGCCGTCGTCGCGCGCGGGCTCGGCGTACAACGTCACGCTCAACGGGTCGTGGAACCGGACGTCGCCGGTCTCCAACCTGACCACGGAAATGCCGGCCCACAGCGGCGACCGGACGAACTGGAACGCGGGCGGGCAGCTGCGCCACTCGACGTATTTCGGCATCGGCATCCTCAGCGAGACCACGGTCGGCCTGACCGGGTCGAGCATGTCGTCAGAGCCGTATCTGCTCATGCCGAACGGCAGCGTCCGGGTGAACTCGTCGTTCGCGGACGGCACGAACGGCGTGAAGAACATCGGATTCGGCGGCAACTCCAACCTCGCGACGTCCACGTCGAGCAACGCCGTCAACTTCACCAACCTGATGTCGTGGTTCAGTGAGAACAACAAGCATCGACTGAAGTTCTCAACCGAGCTGCGACGCGAGTCGTACGAAGCCGACCAGTCGCTGAACCGGCTCGGGACCTTCACGTTCAACTCGCTTGCCGACCTCGCCGCAGGCCAGCCGACGGCGTTCACCCGCACGCTCCAGCCACGCCTCCGCGACGGCAGCCAGATCGTTGGCGCCGTGTCGCTCGGCGACTCCTACCGTCACAGCAACCGGCTGCAGATCCAGTACGGCGTCCGGGTCGACGGCAACGCGTTCGGCTCGGCGCCGGCACTCAACCCGCAGGTGCAGCAGGTGTTCGGGCGGAGCAACGACAACGTACCGAGCAACCTGTACGTGAGTCCGCGCGTCGGATTCTCGTGGAACTACGGCACGGCGGCGCAGATCGGGGGCTTCGAGGGCGCCTTCCGCGGACCCCGGGCGACAATGCGCGGCGGAGTCGGCGTGTTCCAGGGCACACCAGGCACGCAGTCCATTGGCGGCGCGATTGACAACACGGGCCTGGCCACGGCGCTGCAGCAACTCGTCTGCACTGGTGTTGCGGTGCCGGCGCCCGACTGGGCGAACTACCTGAACGGCGGCGCGGTTCCCACATCGTGTGCGGACGGCACCAGCGGCAGCGTGTTCTCGAGCTCGGTGCCGAACGTGTCGCTGTTCAGCAAGGACTATGTGTCGCCACGAAGCGTCCGTTCGAACATCCAGTGGACCGGCGCCGTGCTGCAAAACCGATTCAACGGCCTCTTCGAGCTGACATACTCGGCGAACCTCAACCAGCCGGGCTCGGTTGACCTCAACTTTGCGCCAACCCAGCGGTTCTCGCTCGCCGATGAGGCCGGCCGGCCCGTGTTCGTGCAGCCATCGAGCATCGACCCGCGCACCGGCGCGATCGCGTCACGCGACGCCCGCGTCTCGCCGCTGTTCAACCGCGTCACGGAAAGCCGCTCCGACCTGCGGTCGGAAAGCCGGCAGTTCCGGGCGTCCATCTCGCCGCTCACGTTCAGCAGCGCGTTCTCGTGGAATGTCTCGTACGTGCTGGCCAGCGTCCGCGAGCGTGTGCGCGGGTTCGGGGCAAACACGGCGGGCAACCCGCTCGACATGCAATGGTCGCGGTCGGGCTTCGACTCGCGACACCAGATCCAGTACTCGCTCTTCTACAACGTCGGCGACCTGATGCGGGTCAGCTGGAATGGCGCATTCCGCTCCGGCACGCCGTTCACGCCGCTCGTGGCCGCCGACCTGAATGGCGACGGATACGCCAACGATCGTGCATTCATCTACGGTTCCAGCGCGGCCGACCCGGCACTGTCGGCCGCGATGGCGAAGCTCGTGTCCAGCGCGCCGTCGTATGTGCGCTCGTGCCTTGAGCGGCAGTCCGGCGCCGTTGCCGGCCGCAACAGCTGCCAGGGCCCGTGGACGGCGTCAGCGAATCTCTCCCTCGCCTTCAATCCCATCAAGCTGCGGCTTCCGCAGCGCGCCGTGTTTTCGCTCGGCATTTCCAACCCCATCGGGGCCGCCGATCTCCTGCTGCACGGCGAGAACAACCTCAAGGGCTGGGGCCAGCAGGCAACGCCTGACCAGAACCTGTTGTACGTGCGCGGATTCGACGCGGCGACCAACCGCTTCAAGTACGACGTGAACCAGCGCTTCGGTTCGTCGAACCCCGCGTTCACACCCTTCCGGACTCCGGTCGTCGCCACTGCGATGTTCCGCTTCGACGTCGGACCGACGCGCGAGCAGCAGTCCCTGATCCAACAGCTCAACGTCGGGCGCCGGAACGAGGGCAACAAGTTCTCCGAATCGCTCCTCAAGGCCGTGTACGCTAACGGTGGCCTGCTCAACCCCCTCGCGACGATCCTGCGCCAGTCCGACTCGCTGCGGCTGACCAGCAATCAGGCTGACAGCCTCGCCACGCTCAACCGGTGGTACCTCATCCGGCTCGACTCCATCTGGTCGCCGATCGCGAAGCAGCTCGCCACGCTCCCGGACAACTACGACGAAGGCGCGGCGTACGACCGGTACAAGCGTGGCCGCGAAGCGACCGTGGACCTGATCAAGCGCATCGCCCCCCAGGTCAAGGCAACGCTGACCGACGCGCAGCGCCGCAAGCTGCCGACGATCGTGACCAGCTACCTCGACCCGCGCTACCTTGCCTCCATCCGCTCTGGCACCGCTGGCGCCGGCCTTTCCGCATTCGGCGCCGCGGGCGGCGGCATCGCCATTCCCGGCGGTGGCGGCCAGTTCGTCACCATCGCTCGCTGACCCGATTTCCCCAACACCCGGTCCATCACTCCATGTCCCACCGATCCCGTTTTGCCACGATAGCAGCCGGCCTCGCAATGTCGGCGCTGCCGGTCGTCGCACAGGAACAGGCGCCCGCGTCGGCTCTTCCGGCGATCAAACCACTCGGCAAGGTCGTCGCCCGCTCGGCAGAACCACTGGGTGCCGTGTCGCAGGTACGCGCGCTCCCCGACGGACGCGTGCTCGTCAACGACAACCTGGGGCGGAAGGTCGTGCTGCTCGACGCCGGCCTCACGACATCATCCATCGTCGCCGACACGACCAGCGCGACCGCCAATGCCTACAGCTCGCGGGCTGCGGGCCTGATTGCGTACCGCGGAGACTCAACGCTGTTCGTGGATCCGGCGTCGCTGTCGATGCTCGTGATCGACCCCAAGGGGGTCGTTGCGCGCGTGATGTCCGTGCCGCGACCGAACGAGGCCGGCGCGCTCATTGGCGGCCCGAACGGCACGCCGGGATTCGACGCACAAGGCCGCCTGGTGTATCGCGGCCCACCGAACATGCGCTTCGGCGGGCGCGGGGCGCGGGGCGGTGCAGCAGCGACACCGGGCGCGTTTCCGACGCCGGAGTTCCCCGACTCCGTCGCCGTTGTCCGCATTGATCTGGCCTCACGCAAGGTGGATACGGCGGGCCACGTCCGGATCCCGAAGCAGAACGTCACCGTCGGCCAGAGCGTCGAGGGCCGGATGAGCGTCAACGTCGTGATGAACCCGATGCCGGTGGTGGACGACTGGGCAGTCACGTCCGACGGACGCGTCGCGATCGTTCGTGGCCGCGACTACCGCGTCGACTGGATCGGTGCCGATGGAATGGTCGCCGGTTCGCACAAGATCCCGTTCGCGTGGCGACAGTTGAATGACTCGATGAAGGTGGCGTTCATTGACTCGACGCGCGCCGCAATGGAGAAGCTGCGGGAGCAGGCGCTGCGCTCCGCCCAGAACGGTGGCGCCGAGCTTGCCGGGATGGCCGCAGCGGCCGGGTTCGGCGGGATGGTGGACGTCGGGCGAGCCGGCGCCGAGATCGCCGTGCGTGGCGCCATGATCGGCGGCGACGGCCCGCGGGTCGCCGTGCGTGGCGGCGACGGCGCCCCGGGCGGTGCCGGCCCCGGCGGTCGCGGCGCGGGTGGCGGACTGGCCATTCCACCGATCGAGCTCGTCAGCGCGTCGGACCTGCCCGATTATGCGCCACCGTTCGCCGCTGGCTCGGTTCGCGGTGACGCCGACGGCAACCTCTGGATTCGCACATCGAACGTGTACGGCGGTGGCTCCGTCTACGACGTGGTGAATGCCGCGGGCAAGCTCACCGACCGGATTCTCCTCCCCGCCGGTCGAGTGATCGCTGGGTTCGGACCCGGCGGCGTGGTGTACATGGGGGTGCGCGAAGCGGACGGCGTGCGGCTGGAAAAAGCGTCGATTCGCTGAGCAGCACTTCGTGAGGCGGGATGGGCGGGTCGCGCACGCGGCCCGCCCATCGCATTTCCGGCCCCCAATTGCGCGCGGACGCGGGCCGGCGCAGCAGGAAACGGATCGTGGCGAACCCACGTCCCGCTAATTTTCCTCCATGACCGACGCCACTTCCAGGCTCACGCTCGACCCGGCCGACTGGGCCGACTTCCGGACACTCGCCCACCGGATGGTGGACGACTCACTCGATCACCTCCAGACGCTGCGGGACCGCGCGCCGTGGCAACCGATGCCCGTGGCGACGCGACAAGCGCTGGACAATGAACCGGTACCGCACGGTCCCCAGGGGGACGCCGCCGCGTATGCCCAGTTCGCGGAGCACGTGCTGCCGTACGCCAACGGCAACCGTCATCCCCGGTTCTGGGGATGGATACAGGGCAACGGCACGCCGCTTGGGATGATGGCGGACATGCTCGCGTCGGGAATGAATGCCCACCTCGCGGGGCTCGACCAGGCACCGAAGCTCGTCGAACTCAAGGTCATTGCGTGGCTCGCCGAGCTGATGGGGTTCCCCCGGGACTCGAGTGGCGTGCTCATGAGTGGCGGCACGATGGCCAATCTCGTGGGACTCGCGGTGGCGCGGCACGCACGCGCCGGTTTCGACCTGCGCGCCGACGGGCTGCACGGCGGGCCGCGCCTCACGGTGTATGCCTCGAGCGAAGTGCATTCGTGGGCACAGAAGTCGGTGGAACTGTTCGGCATGGGCAGCGCATCGCTCCGCAAGGTCCCGGCAGACTCGACGCTCCGGATGGATGTCGCGCAGCTTGCCGGCATGCTCGCCGCCGATCGCGCCGCCGGCATGAGGCCGATCTGCGTGATCGGGACGGCGGGCACCGTGAACTCCGGCGCGATCGATGACCTCACGGCAATCGCGGACCTCTGCGCCCGCGAGGGACTGTGGTTCCACGTGGACGGCGCCTTCGGGGCGCTCGCGGCCCTTTCGCCGACACTCCGGCCGCTCGTCACGGGAATGGAGCGCGCGGATTCGCTGGCCTTCGACCTGCACAAGTGGGGCTATCTCCCATACGAGATCGCGTGCATCCTCGTGCGGGACCGCACCGTGCACGAAAGCGCCTTCAGCGTGACGCCGAGCTACCTCACCGACGAAGGGCGTGGCGTGATCGCCGGCGGCCTGCCCTTCGCCGACCGAGGCATCGAACTCACGCGCAGCTTCAAGGCCCTCAAGGTATGGATGTCGTTCAAGGCGCACGGCGTCGATGCCATCGCGGCGGTGATCGAACAGAATGTCGCACAGGCACGCGAGTTCGCGGCGCGCGTCGTCGGCTTGCCGGGCGTCGTGCTCGCAGCGCCGGTCTCGCTGAACATCGTGTGCTTCCGCTTCGCGCCGGCTGGCCTCACCCCGGAGAACCAGGATGCCCTCAACAAGGAGATCCTGCTGCGGGTGCAGGAAAGCGGGCTCGCGATCATCAGCGGATCGCGGATCGACGGGCGCTACGTGATGCGCGTGGCGTGCTCGAACCATCGTAGCACGTGGGACGATTTCGAGCGTCTCTTGGACGGGCTTCGGGACCTGGAGGCCCGCGTGCGTCGGTCTGAGGGCGACTACGTCGGTTGACGTATCGTAGCCCGGCCCCCGTGGCCGGAGTTTGATGGCGGCGCACCGGACCGGTTTTCACCGGACGCGCTCATACCCATCCACTCCCTCGGAGGCCACGATGTACCCGCTCACTCCCGTTGTCCGCCGCATTGCCACCGCCACGCTGGTGCGGGCAATCGCCGTTGCCGCTCTCGTCGTGTTCGCGGCGCCAACTCTGCTCGCCCAGGCCCAGACCGACCGCCGCGTTCCGGGGAATACCCAGGCCGTCCAGCTCGCCGGCCCGCGGTTCGGCATCACCGTGCTGTCGCCGGCGTTGCAGGACTCACTCGCCGCCCACGACATCGACGTCGGTGCCGTGATCACGCAGTTTGGCTGGCAGTTTGAAAAGCAGTTCCTCGGCCAGCCCAACGGCGTCGCCGGCGTCAGTGAGCTCGTTGTCCTGATCGGCGGCCTCGATCAGGGCACGTTTCTGCCCAGCGTGAGCTGGATCGCGGGGCTGCGCACCAAGGACGGCGCCGAGTTCGGCGTCGGCCCGAACGCCTCGCTCGCGGGCGTCGGGCTGGCGATTGCTGCGGGGATGACCTACCGGGGCAGCAACCTGAACATCCCCGTCAACGTTGCAGTGGTTCCCTCGCGCACCGGCGCGCGCGTGAGCATCCTCACCGGATTCACCGTGGCGCGGTGACCCGCTATGGCCAGGGATGCCGGCGCAGGCGCTCGATGTCGTCGGCATCCTTCCACGCCACGTACACGGTGCGTGG
>CAZLAU010000085.1:0-12107 GCA_964557615.1 uncultured Gemmatimonas sp. | reverse complement strand
GGCTCGCGCTCCCGCACGAGGCGCGGGGCAGAGGCCGGCGCGTGGGCGTCGAGCAGCCACGTTTCGCCGCTGGTGAAGCTTCCGCTCACCAAATGGATCCACTTGCCGTCGCGCGACCGGCCGACCCCGACGTTGAACAGGCTGTTGTCGTCGCGGTACACGGACACATCCTGTTCACGATCATCGCCAAGGGTATGTCGCCAGACCTGGTCGCCGCGACGCGCAGCGTCGGTGGTGACGTAGCAGACCGTGCGGTTGTCGCTCGCCCAGGCGAGCCCGAAGCTCACCTTCTCGATCCGGTCCGGCAACCACTCCCCGGACGTCAGGTCCAGCACGCGCAGCGCAAACGCTTCGTAGCCGGTGGTGTCCTCGAGAATCGCCAGGTGCCGGTGATCCGGGCTGATCTCGAGCCCGCCGAGCTGGTAGTAGTCGAACCCCGTGGCCGCTGCGTTCTGGTCGAAGAAGATCTCCTCCGGCGCGTCCAGCGCGCCGCGGCGACGGCAGAAGATCGGGTACGCCTTGCCGCGCTCCGTTCGCACATAGTAGTACCAGTCACCGCGCTTCACCGGCGGCTGCGAGTCGTCCTCGTTGATGCGCGCGAGCATCTCCTCGTAGAGCTGCGTCTGCAGCGCCTCCGTCGGCTTCATCACCTGATCGGTGTACGCGTTCTCGGCTTCGAGATACGCGATCACCTCGGGATCGTCCTTCTCGCGCAACCAGGCGTAGTCATCGACGCGCGTTTCACCGTGCAACACGGTGGACAGCGTGATCCGCTTGGCGACGGGCGGCTTGGGACTCGGCATTCGTGAAAGTTACCAAGCGTGCACGCCGGTTCGGGCGCAACGCCGCCGACGGGAAACGGCGCGTCCCGAAGCGGGCGTGCAGCCCCCGACGGTGCCGTTGCGCGCCGTCCCGCATTACGCTTCCTGCGTGGCCAACCAACCGTCAGCCGGCGAGCGACTCCTCCGCTTGTGGCGCACCTGTGAGCCGCTCCCCGGCGGTCGCTGGCTGTTCGGCGTCGCCGTCCGCCTGATGATTCCCTACACCGGGTCCGTGTCGCCACGGGTCGAGGCCCTCGAGCCGGGGTTCGCGCGGATTGCGATCCGCCAGCGACGCCGGCTCGAGCAACACCTCGGTTCGATTCACGCGATCGCCCTGGCCAACGTCGCGGAGTTCGCCAGCGGCGCCGCAATGAGCACGGCACTCCCGGCCGGGTACCGCGGCATCGTGACGAAGCTGCAGATCGAGTATTTCAAGAAGGCGCGCGGCGTCGTCACCGCCGAGGCACGCACCACGCTGCCTGACCTGTCCGTCGAGGCCGACCACGACTTCACCGCCGACGTGCACGATACGGATGGTGATCTCGTCGCGCGGGCGACGGTCACGTGGCGGCTCGGTCCGGCGCGCCGTCCCGCATGAGTTCGCCGGAACCGGTGACCGCCACCACGGATGTGGCGATGCCTCCCGGCGCCCGGGCGACCGCGACCGGACCACAAGGAGAGTTTTGCGCCGCGTTGGGCATTCGGTATCCGCTCATCTGCGGCGCCATGTATCCGTGCAGCAACCCGGAGCTGGTCGCGGCGGTGAGCGAGGCCGGCGGCATCGGCATCGTCCAGCCGGCCTCGCTCACGTTCGTGCATCGCTACGACTTTCGGGCCGGCCTGCAGCACATTCGCCGGCTCACATCGAAGCCCATCGGCTTCAACGCGCTGATCGAGCAGTCGTCGAAGTACTACCACGAACGGATGACCGCCTGGCTCGACATCGCGATCGAGGAGGGGGTTCGCTTCGTGGTCACCTCACTCGGAAAGCCGCGCTGGGTGGTGGATCGCATGCACGCCGTCGGCGGCCTCGTGTACCACGACGTCACCGACGCCCGCTGGGCCGGCAAGGCTCGCGACGCGGGCGTGGACGGCCTGATCGCGGTGAACAGCCGTGCGGGCGGGCACGCCGGCGCGCTCGACCCGAGGCAGCTGCTGGACGCGCTGTCGCCGTTCGGCCTGCCCGTCGTCGCCGCCGGTGGCGTCGGCACCGCACGTGAATTCACCGACCTGCTCGGGCTGGGATATGCGGCGGTCCAGCTCGGCACGCGGTTCATTGCGACGACCGAGTGCAAGGCGAGCGATGCGTACAAGCAGGCGATCGTCACCGCGTCGGAGTCCGACATCGTGCTCACGGAACGCCTGACCGGGGTGCCGGTCGCCGTGATCAACAACGAGTGGGTGCGGCGCACCGGCACGCGCGCGGGGCCGTTGGCCCGCTGGATGCTGCGCGGGCGGAAGACAAAGCACTGGATGCGCACGATCTACGCGCTGCGATCCGGCCTCGCGCTCAAGTCGGGACTCATGCGTGAAAGCGCGACCGAGTATTGGCAGGCTGGCAAGTCCGTCGCCGGGATCCGCGACATCCGACCCGCCGGCGACATCGTGCGCGAGTTTGGAGAGGCATGGAAATGACGCGAGCGCGCAGCACTTCACCGATCACGGTCGCCCTGGCCGCCTTGGTGCTGGCCGGCACGCTGTTCGTGGGCGGGCGTTCGGTAGCCGGCGCACCGCCGCTCGGACCGCTGCTCGACCCCGCCAACGGCGTATGGGCGCTGGCGCGCACCGCTGTTCCGCCGGCGAACGCGGCGCACACGATCCCAAACCTCGGGGCCGACGTGGAGGTGCGCTTCGACGACCGCGGGGTCCCGCACATCTACGGAAACAGCATCTCCGACGTGGCCCGTGCGATCGGCTACGTGCACGCACGCGACCGGCTCTTCCAGATGGAGATGCAGACGCGAGCCGTCGCCGGGACGCTCTCGGAACTGGTCGGCGACCGCGCGCTGCCGCTCGATCGCGAGGCACGCGCCCAGGGCCTCGCCGACGCCGCGCGGCGCGGCTACGAACGGCTCGACCCCGCATCGGCGTCGCGAATCCTCTCGAATGCGTATGCCGATGGCGTGAACGCCTACATCGACGCACTGCCGGCGTCGGCCGTGCCGTTCGAGTTCCGGCTGCTCGGCGCGCGGCCGCAGCGGTGGGAGCCGATGTACACGGCGTATCTCTTCGCCCGCATGGGCCTCACGCTGGCATACAGCGACGGTGAGCTCCGCCGCCCGGCGGTCGAAGCGCTCGTCGGCCGAGCGGCAGCCGACGCGTTGTTTCCGATCAACAACCCGATTCAGGTGCCGATCCAGCCGAACGGACGAACCGGCGCGCGATTCGACTGGACGACCATCCCGCCGCCGGTGCCCGGCGACGCGGCAACGGCTCGCGTTGCTCTCGACCAGGCCGACAGGCACGCCGCGTTTGTCGCCGCGCTGAGCGGACTCGCCGTCGGCGATGATCCGTCGTCGCCCGCCGCCATCGCCAGCGCCACCGCACCACTCCACCGAGACGACGTCGCAGTCGGCAGCAACAACTGGGCCGTGGCCCCCCGCCGGACCGCCGCCGGCAATGCCCTGCTGTCCGGCGATCCGCATCTCGCGCTCACGCTGCCATCCATATGGTACGAAGCCCACCTCGTCGTGCCCGACTCGCTCGACGTGTACGGCGTGTCCATTCCGGGCGCACCCATCCCGCCCATCGGGTTCAACCGGGACGTCGCGTGGTCGGAGACGAACACGGGCGCCGACGTCGCGGACTATTTCGTGGAGACCGTCGACGACTCCACGCGCCCATCGCAATACCGGATGGACGGGCAATGGCGTCCGCTCGGGGTTCGCATCGAGGTGATTCGCGGAAAGGGGGGACGCGTGATCGCAACCGACACCGTCCTCGAAACCCATCGAGGGCCGCTGCTCCGGAGCGGTAACGTGTGGGTGTCGCGCCGGTGGCTGGTCACCGATGGGTACGACACGATCCAGCCATTCCTCGGCGCCGCGCAGTCCCGCAGCGTGCGTGAACTCTGGGCCGCCACAGACGCGTTCCTCGCGCCGGCGCAGAATTTCGTGAGCGCCGACCGTGGCGGGCATATCGCGATCCGATCCACGGGACGATTCCCCCTCAGGGCGCGCGGCGACCTTTTGCTCGATGGATCGCGCTCGGCGAGCGACTGGACCTCGTGGTGGAAAACCGCGGAGTACCCGCAGGCGTACGACCCTGCGCAGGGTTTCGTCGTGTCGGCCAACCAGCAGCCGAAGGACCCGCGCGTTGACGCGCGGTACCTCGGCTGGGACTGGCCATCGCCGTGGCGCGCGATGCGCATCAACGACATGCTGCGCGCCGACTCGGCGGTCACGCCAGATGCAATCCGGCGCATGCAGACCGACCCTGTCAGCGCGCAGACGGCGTTCTTCCTGCCGCCCTTCATCGCCGCCGCCACATCGGGGGCCAACCGCGACGCATCGCTCGGAAAGGCGGCGGCGGTGCTGCGTGAGTGGGACGGCCGCTTCACCGGTGAAAACACGCACGCCGTGTTGTACGACGCCGTACTCTCGGAACTCACCGCGCGAACCTGGGATGAACTGGTCACGTCCACCGGCAACGGTCGCCCTCGGCGCGTGGACACGCCGCAGTCGGCGATCCTCCTCCAGCTGATGCAGGAACCGGACAGTCCCTGGTGGGACGATCGCTCGACACCCGACATCCGCGAGCAGCGCGACGACATCATCCGCGCCAGCGTGGCAGCAGCCTGGCAGCGCGTCGTGGCGCGCCTGGGCGAACCGGGCCCGACGTGGCGCTGGGGCGCGACGCGCCAGGCGCTGATCCGGCACTACCTCGGGATTCCCGCGCTCTCCCGCCCGGGAATTCCCGTCACCGGCGGGCCCGGCACCGTTACGCCGTCGTCCGGCGACGGCAATCACAGCGCCAGCTGGCGGATGATCGTCGAACTCGGTCCCGAGGTGCGCGGCTGGGGCATCTATCCCGGCGGGCAGTCGGGGAATCCGGCGAGTCCACGCTACGCCGACTTCGTCGGGCGATGGAGCGCGGGAACACTGGACACGCTGCGGTTCCCGCGCCGGCCCGACGACCTGCCGGCATCGCTCACGTCGTCAACGATCCGCTTCCGGGGCGCGCCGTGACCGCGCGCCCGAGGGCTGGCGTCCGGCTCGCACCGAGCGCGACGTGATGCGATCCATCGCACTCCGGGTTGTGCTGGTGACGGCGGCGTTCGCCGCCGCCACGATGATCGCGTGGTGGGCGCTGCCGGTGGCCGCTGCGATTTTCGGCGCGCTCACCGCCCGCGACCGCACCGGGCCGCTCGTCGCCGGCGTCGCGGGGATGGCGTCGTGGACGGCGATCCTCGTGTACGACGCCGCCGTCGGACCGGTCGGGACTGTCGCCACCACGCTCGGCGGCGTCCTCCAGATCAAGGCGTTCGCGGTCTACGTGCTGACGCTCGCGTTCGCCGGGTTGCTCGCGCTGTGCTCGGCAATCGTGTCACGCGCGATCGCCCGCGCGGTGACCCCGGTGGCGCGCTAGCGCCCGTCGCCGCCCGCGAACCCGCCAAACGCGCGGCGCACCGTGACCATCAGGCTGCGCGTCGCGATCGGGTACAGGTAGCGCGACGTTCCGTCCGTGTACCCTGCGGCGTGCGCGTCGGTGTTGAGCACGTTGTACACGTCGACACGCACGGCGGTCGCCCCGCGTTCCCAGCGCACTCCGCCGTCGAACATCACCTGGGTCGGCACGACGAGCGCGGCGTTGCCGTCATTCGCCAGTTGCATCGGATCCACGTAGCGCCCCGCGATCGCGATCACGACGCCGCCCCGAACCGGCTGGTCCCAGCGGACGTTCGCGTTGACCGGCGGCGTGAGCACCGGCGCCACGTTCGTGTAGACGACGCCAGCCGGCTTGTCGTCGTATTCCGCAATGCGCGCGCGCATCACGGTGAGCGCTCCCGCCATCGTCCCACCGCCGGGCAGCGACAGCGTGCCGTCGATCTCGACGCCCCGGCGATGGCTCCTGGGCACATTGCGTCGAAGCGGGGCGCCGGTGAGGCTGAGCTCGCCGATCGGCGCGATCTCGTTGTGGAACTCCATCGCGAACGCGTTCACCGTGGCGGCAGCACGCCGGTGGCGCCACACGACGCCAACCTCGTAGTCGTCCACCTTTTCGGCCCGTACCTGGGAGAACGGCACGATGTTGTTGGCATTGCTCCGGTTCAGGTCATCGGCGCCGGCGAGCATGTCGCTGCGTGCAGGCTCGCGCCAAGACCGGCCGGCCGAGGCAAAGAACGAGTAGGCGCGCCCCTGATCCCACGACAGGCCTACCTTGGGATTGAGGAAGCTCCACGTCACGGGCTGCGCGTAGATGTCGGCATTTGCCGATGGCCGATAGACGAACCGGACGTATCGCACGTGGAAGTCGCCCGCCACGCGCCACCCGGCGCGCTCCCACGACGACTTGAGGAAGGCCACCGCGTCGCGCTTGACGCCCGTGTTCTGGTATTCCCTCTGGTCCATGCTCTTGCGGTACGCGAGCCAGTGGTCGCGATGGTAGTCGCTGGCGCTTCCGCCCAGCGCGAGCGACCACGCGCCCGGCGTCCACGTGAAGGCCGACGTCACGCCGTGCCACACGTGCGCGAGCCCGAAGTTGCCGATCGACGGGCCACCACCGCCGGGTTCGTTCCCGAAACTGACGTCGTACGAACCCGCCGCCGAGTTGCGATACACCAGCATCGTCCCGGACAGCCCGTCGCGGATCGCGCGCGAGTACTGCAGGCTGACCAGCTCCTGGTGAAACCGGTCGCCCTCGGCGTCGGACAGCGGATTCGTGCGCCGGTTCAGCGCGAGGTCGGACTCCGGCGCCGCATAGTACGCCAGGCGGGTTGCCGAGAGCCCCGAGATGGCCGTGAACTTGACCGCGTCGCGTTCGCCGAACCAGCCGGCCGACCCGAAGCCCGACCATCCATCGTTCCCCGAGTGGTCGCGGTACCCGCGCGTTCCCTGTCTTGAAAACCGACCGTACGCGGCGAACCCCCGCGATCCAACTCCCGTCGCGCCCTGAACGCTCGTGCGCCACGCGCCGAATCCGCCGGCCGACGCCTCCACCTGGCCGCCTCGCTCCGTGGTCGCGAGCGGCAGGGACTGGAAGCTCAGCGAGCCGGCAAACGTGGCCGTGCCGAACGTGCTCGACCCGACGCCACGCCCGACCTCGACCGACGACATGCTGCCGAGGAAGTCCGGAAAGTTCGAGAAATACAGGACCTGGTCTTCCGGGTCGTTCAGCGGTACGCCGTCCACGGTGATGTTGAGGCGCGACTGGTCGAGCCCGCGAAGTCGCACGTAGCTGTAGCCCGAGTGGCCACCGGCCTCGGAATACGCGGTCATGGACGGCGCAGTGAGCAACGACATCGGCGCGTCCTGGCCCACCGACGTGCGCTGGATCTGGGCGCGCGTGAATCGGTGCGTCGCGGCCCCCGGCGCGGCGGTGGCCCGGGTTGCCCGGATGATCACCGACTCGAGCGTGTCGCGACGTTGCACGTCGGAACGCCCGGTGTCGGCCGCCTGCGCGCATACGACAGCTGGCGTCGCGGACGCAAGGACACAGAATAGATGAGCAAGTACGCGTGACCGCGTCATGCCGCACTCCCTCCGCCGGTACGAACCGGATCAGGTTCAGGGTGTGATCTCAGCCCCCCGGTGCGGGGGCACCCCTGTCGGCTTACGACTCGAACGGTAGTCGGCGCGCACCGGTGATGGTAGTGTCAGCGGCGCGTGCTCCGGGCCCGCCGGCGGCGTCAATAGATGTCGAGGTCCTTGGCAACGACGACGCGGCCGCCGAAGGTGCTGCGCACCTCGCGCAGCAAAATGTCCTCCGACGACCCGAACGCGAGCACGTGGGTGAGGACGAGGAGCTTCGCGCGCGCGCGCGTGGCCACGCGGCCGACGGCGGTGGCCGGCGTGTGGGCGCCCGCGTGGTAGGGCTGACGCGCGGCCGGGATGGTCTTGAATCCCGAATCCGAATACACCTCGTGAATGAGCACGTCGCAGCCATTGCACGCCTCGGCCACCGCGTCCGACTCACGGGTGTCACCGGAGATCACGATCGAGCGATCCGGCGTGTCGATGCGATAGCCATAGGCGTTCGGCCACTCGCTGTGGGGCACGCGAAACGCGCGGACGGTGACGCGTGCATCCTTGAACGCCACGCCCGGGGGCACTTCGTGTGCCACCGCCTTCCAACCGTCGCGCGACGGTCCGCCCGGCGACGCCACTCGCTCCTGGATGTCCTCGGCGTTGCCGTCGAGGATGGTCGACACGAGGTAGCCGATGCCTGGCGGGCCGTACACGCCGACGGGCGCGCGGCGGCCCTGGATCCACGGAGTGAAGATCGCGTCGGCGAGTCCCATCGTGTGATCCGAGTGCAGGTGCGAGAGGAAGATCGCCTCGAACCGGGGATTCGGCTGTGCGGTGCGACTCGGGGCGGCGAATGCGCGCACCCCGGCCCGGCCGGCCGCCGACGCGCGCCTGACCACTCCGACCCCCACATCGAACAGGTACGCCACGGTGTCCACGACAATCGCGACGCCCTGACCGACGCGGTCCGGGTCGGGAATCGGCGTGCCCGTGCCAAGCATCACCACCTGGGTGCGGGACTGTGCCTGGGCTGGCGCCGGACCCGATATGGTCAGCAGCACGGCGGCAGACGTCGCGGCGAGCGTGGTGTGGAGATTCACCGTGCCTCCCGGAAGCGAAGTGATGACGGTTGGTCGCGGCGCCGCGACCGGCCTCGCAAAGTACCTCCCCCTTCGCACGGCGGCGACGCGCAGCCCCTTCCCCTGCTGGGTCCCGCCGCGGAGATTGCGCGCACTCACCCCGGAGCCGCTCGTTGGGCCTGACGGCCGTTCTCGATCGTTCGCGCACCATTGCCCCTTCAGGGTACGACCGCTGGCGCGTGCCTCCGGCCGCGCTCTCGATCCTGATGGCGATCGGGCAGCTATACGCATTCCGCGCGCTCGAACTTCCCCTGTCGGACGCATTCGGGATCGGCCACCCCATTCCGGGCGAGTGGCGACTCACGATGGTCGGCTGGCTACTCCCAACGGCGATCGCGGGCTTGGCGTTCGGCGGCGGCGCATTCGGCTCGTGGGTTGAGCGCGCCGGCCCGCGCAAGGCGCTGCTGGCCTCGGCGGCTTGCTTCGCCATCGGCCTGCTCACCGTTGCCGGCGGCGTGGCGCTGCGACAAATCGCGCTGGCCTACGTCGGATTCGCGCTCGCCGGAGTCGGCGGCGGGATCGGCTTCGTGGCCCCGACTTCGCTCCTGATCCGGTGGTTTCCGGAGAAACCCGGTCTCGTGACCGGTGTGGTCATTTCCGGATTCGGCTTTGGCGCAATGGTCGGATCGCAACTGCTGGCGACCCTGCTCGAGAGGATCACCGGCCCGGTGCAGGCGGGGCTGCCACTGGTGCTGGCGGTGATGGCGGCCGTCGCGTTCGCGTTCATGATGTTTGGCGTGGCCACGATCAGAATGCCGCATGACCGTTGGACGCCGCCCTCCTTCACCGCGGCGCGGCGCGCCCAGACCACGGGAGCGGAGTTGTGGGCGCCCAAGGTCGGTACGCCGGCGGGGCGGTCAGACATCGAGCGACGCCCGGTGGCCAAGGACGTTCACGTGGCCGTCGCCGTGCGGACACCGCCGTTCTGGACGTTGTGGCTTGCCCTCGTCCTCATCGCACTGTGCGGATCCGCAATCCTTGGTGAGGCCACGCTGCTCGTGCTCGACGCTTTTCCGACGATCATGCGCGAGCCGTCGGCCGCGCGCTTTGTTCCGCTGGTTACACTGGCCGCAACGACCGGCGGCGTGGCGTGGTCACTCGGTTGCGACGCCGTCGGGCGCCGCCAGACCTGGACACTGCTCGCGGCCATCGGCGCCGGTGCATGCGCGCTCGCTCCCGCTCTTGCGCTGTCGCGCAGTGTGATGCCCTTCGCGCTGGTAATCGCCTTGTCGGCGGCCTCGGCGGGTGGGGCGCTCGCGACGCTCCCGACCTACGCGCGCGATCTTTTCGGCAACATGCACGTTGGGCCGATCCTTGGCCGGCTCCTCTCTGCCTGGGCCGTCGGGCTGATCGCGGGTCCGATGCTCCTGAACACGGTGCGGGCCTACTACATCGACCACGGCGTATCACGAACGGGCGCGGCGGCGGCATCGCTGTACGTTCTGGCGTCCGTGTTCGCCGCGGCACTCATTGCGAATTGGTTCGTCCGTCCCGTCGATCCGCGCCACCACCACGCGCCGTCAGCCGACGATGACGCCACGGCGGTCGAGGGACGATGATCGGCCTCTATGCCGTTGCGCCCAGGCCGGGAGAGGGCGATACGTGGCCGCGCCGATTGGCGACGCGGTTGCTGGCGTGGGCATATGTGGCGATTCCGGCGGCGTGGGGCGTCGCGGCCGCATTGGCCGAGTCACTGGCGGTTTTTCGATAGGTCCGAACGGCACGGGCACAACGGGCTTGAGGAGCTTCTTTCCGCCACTCGGCGGATTTCCCGATGTCCCCTCGAGCGGATTGCGGTCGAACTGCACGGAATCAACGCCAAAGGTGCTTCCCGGCCCGTACGCCGTGACCACGACCCAGTAGCGCCCGAACTGGAGCGCCAGCAGGTCGAGGCGACCAACCCACGCCTCGCCTCCGCCCATCGCGCCAGCCTGCTCCTTGCGCAGGCCGACCTGCACGCCAGCCACAACGGCGACCACGCGCACCGGCGCGGCCGACATGCGCACGGTGGCGACGACCTCGAGGGTGTCGGCGACAACCTGTCCGGAAGCCGGCGCGGCAACGGTAACGCGTATCGCCGAGTCCGGCGCGCCGCTCACGACAAGCGATGCTCCCCCGATCGCACCGTCATAGCTCGCCACGACGATGGCGGTTCCGGGCGCGTTCGCGGTGACCAGCCCGGCCTGCGTCACCGTCGCGATGCCGGCCGGCGACACCGACCACGCAGGCGAGACACCTGTGATCGCGGTGCCGCCGGCGTCGAGCAGCGTGGCCTGCATCTGTAGCTGCCCGCCCACCGTGAGCGCCGCCTGCGGTGGCTGCACGACGACGCGCACCACCGACACGTTTGGTGCGACGACGGTCACGACGACAAATGCCGACACGACTCCCGATTGCACGGTGATGCGGGCGGTGCCCGCGGTCACGCCCGTCACGATTCCGGCCGCCGACACCGTCGCCGTTTGAGGTGCCGACGACGACCACGTGGGCGCCGCGATCGCGATCGCGCGCTCGAGCTGGTCGAAGCCGGACGCCACCAAAGTGATGGAATGCCCGATTTCCACCGAGTTCGCCGTGACCGCGACCTGAATGCGGGCGAGCTGAGGCGTCGGCGTCGCAGGCGGCGGCTGTGAGGAGGGCGGCGCCGGGCTGGTCGCTGTCGCCCCGCTACACGCCGCGAGCAGAGCCAGGCACCCGGTGCCCAGTGCCGCCGCGCTGCGCGTCAGCATTGCGTCGCCCGACCCCCGGCCCTGCGTGCCCTCCTTGGACTACGGCTTCCGGGCGAGTTCCCGTTCGAGCTCGGCGAGGGCGGACTTCGCCGATGCAAGGACGGCGCGCTGCGACGACGTCGGCGGGAGGAACCCGGTGTGCCGCACACCGCTGCCGATGTACGACGACACGATCCCGCCGAGCGCACCGGCCGGACCACCACCGCCGCGGCCGCCGCGGCCACCACGACCGCCCCCCGTCAGGCCGAGTCGCTGCGCCAGCGCGTTCATCCGCTCGGCGTCGGCGCCCGTTGCCGCGGCCTGACGCGTCTGGAACTCGGCGAGTCGTGCCGCGAACTTCGCCTGCAGTTCCGTCGCCTCGACCAGGAACGCCTCGCGCGCCCGGTGTTCGGCGAGCGTGACCATCATCGTCGGGTCGGCGCGCACTTCGAACGTGCGGGTGCTCTTCTCGCCGTCCACGTCCATCGAGACGGTGTACGTGCCCGGCGACACGTGGAACCCGCGCGGGCCGATGTTGTGCATCGGAACCGGCAGCGGCGTCCGTTGCTGGCCACCGCGCCCCCCCCCGGCGCCCGCGCCGCCTGCACGACCGCCGCGGCCGGCGGCCTCACCCCCGCCGCGCCCGCCTCGACCGCCACGCCCGCCCGCCTCGGCCACCATGCCGGCACCGCCAGCTTCCTCGGCGGCGCTCGGACCACCGCCGAATCCCGCGCTTCCCGGCGGATAGCGGAG
>CAZLAU010000084.1:5735-12251 GCA_964557615.1 uncultured Gemmatimonas sp. | reverse complement strand
GCAAGGCGCACGCGCCGTGCATCATCTTCATCGACGAGATCGACGCCGTGGGCCGTCACCGCGGGGCGGGGCTCGGCGGTGGGCACGACGAACGGGAGCAGACGCTCAACCAGCTCCTCGTCGAGATGGACGGCTTCGAATCCAACGACGGCGTGATCCTCATTGCGGCGACGAACCGGCCCGACGTCCTCGATCCGGCGCTGTTGCGCCCAGGACGGTTCGACCGCCAGATCGTCGTGGACTCGCCCGATTTCCGCGGGCGCGAGGGAATCCTCCGCGTCCACATGCGCAACAAGCCGATCGGACCGGACGTGAACATCGACGCGATCGCGCGGTCGACCCCGGGGATGGCCGGCGCCGACCTCGTGAACGAGGCGGCGCTCCTGGCCGCGCGTCGCAGCCACGAAAAGGTCTTCATGGCCGACTTCGAGGACGCCAAGGACAAGGTGATGCTCGGCGCCGAGCGGAAGTCGCTCGTGATGAAGGACGAGGAGCGCCGGCTCACGGCGTACCACGAGGGCGGCCACGCGGTGTGCGCCATGCTGGTGAAGGGCAATGACCCGCTGCACAAGGTGACCATCGTCCCGCGGGGGCGGACCCTTGGCGTGGCGTACACGCTGCCCGAGGACGACCGCGTGAGTGTCACCCGCGAGCAGCTGGAGGCCCGCCTCGTGATGGCGTACGGCGGCCGCGTGGCGGAAGAGATCGTCTTTGGTCACGACAAGGTGACCGCGGGCGCGGCGAGCGACATCCAGTTCGCCACCGGCCTCGCGCGGCGTTACGTGTCGCAGTGGGGGCTGTCGGACGCCATCGGGCCGATCCTTGTCGGCGAGAACGAGACCGAGGTCTTCCTCGGTCGCGACTTCGGCAGTCGGCGTTCCGTGTCCGAACGGACGGCACAGATCGTCGACGAGGAGGTCAAGCGCGTCATCCAGACCGCGTACGACCGCGCGACCAAGGTCCTGACCGAGAACCGTGACCTGCTCGACAAGACGGCGGCCGCGCTCCTCGAGCACGAGACGCTGACCCGCGAGGACATTGAACTGATGATGAAGGGCGGCACGATGCCGCCGCGGGCACCGTCGCCACCGCTGGCCAAGGCGGAGCCGCCGGCGCCGGCGGCGGTGCTGGAGCCCAAGCGGACCCCGCCGATGCTGGGCGGACCGGAACCGAAGCCGGCATAGCGAACCCGGACGCACAGCGCAGCGCCCCGTCGGCATCCGGCGGGGCGCTGTGCATAAGCCGCTCCGTAATTTGCTGTTCCGGCGGAATCCACCGATCGAACCTGCTTGTAGGGCGTTCTAACCCTCTGTATTTTCATATGTTATGCACTTTCCCGGGCTGGTCGAGCGGGTCGCGGAAGTTCGCGGCAGGATCGGCGCAGCCGTCGAGCGCGGGGGGCATGGCCAGACGGTTCGGATCGTCGCGGTCACCAAGACCCACGGACCCGAGGCGGTGACCGCAGCCGTGGCCGCCGGACTCGGGCACGTTGGGGAGAACAAGGTGCAGGAGGCGATCGGCAAGCAGGACGCACTTGGGGGACGGGCCGGCGCGACGTGGCACCTGATCGGGCACTTGCAGCGCAACAAGGTGAAGTATCTCGACCGTTTCTCGCTGTTTCACGCGGTGGATTCGAGCCGTCTTGCGGACGCCATCGAGCAGTTTGGGAGGAAGCAGGCGAATCCGGTTGACGTACTGCTCGAGGTGAACGTGTCGGGCGAGGCCTCGAAGGGCGGCTTTGAACCGGGCGAGTTGGAACGTGAGGTCGCGCGGATCGGGACGATGCGCGGGCTCCGCGTGACCGGGGTGATGACGATGGCTCCGCTGGACGCTGACGAGGGAACGCTGCGGCGCGTCTTCAGCGGTGCCCGGGCGGCGCGTGACGTGTGCATCGCCGCCGGGCTGCCGGCGCGCGAGCTGTCGATGGGCATGTCGGGGGATTACGAGATCGCGGTGGAAGAGGGAGCGACGATGGTGCGGTTGGGCACGATCCTGTTCGGGGAGCGAACGCCATGACGGACGAAAGCTTTCATCTGACGCCGGTTGACGTCCGGCGTTTCGAGTTCGCGACGACGCTGCGCGGCTACGACAAGGCGCGCGTCGATCAGTTTCGCGCGCAAGTCGCCGACGAGCTCGAGCGGCAGGCGCGCATCAACCAGGACCTCGAAGCGAAGGCGCGCAACTTCCACGAGCAGCTCAAGGCGTTTCGCGAGCGCGACAAGGCGCTCAACGACGCGCTGGTCTCGGCGCAGCAGATGCGCCAGGACACCAAGGAACAGGCGAGCCGCGAAGGGGAACTGATCATCCGCGAGGCCCAGCTCGAAGCCGACCGCCTGATCGAAACGGCCAAGGTCGAAGTGCGCAAGCTGGAGCGGCAGGTGGATGGGCTCGAGCGCCTGCGTCGCTCCTATCTGGTCCAGATGAAGAAGATGGCGGAACAGCAACTGAACGAGCTGGCAGCCGCGGAGAAGACTCCGCTGCCGCCGCGTCCCACCCCGATCGACGCGTCCGAGGCCGTCGACGCGGCGGCTGACGACGGCGCCGCCTGAGGGCGGCACGCCAGCGACGATGACCGAGCGGGGCCCGATGATTCCCGGTGCCACCCACGCGCACCGCGCGCACGACGTGCGCGTGGCGGCGGACGCCGTGCGCGCGCGACTCGGTGCCCACGGTGCCGCCCCTGACGCCGCGATCATCCTCGGCACGGGGCTCGGCGCGCTTGGCAAGGCGATCGCCGTGGACGTCGCCGTGGACTATGCCGATATCCCCGGCTTCCCGCTCTCGACCGTCGAGTCGCACGCCGGCCGGCTCCTCGTCGGCACGCTCGCGGGCAAGCGCGTGCTCGCGATGCAGGGGCGGTTCCACAAGTACGAGGGCTACTCGCTGCAGCAGGTCACGTTTCCCGTTCGCGTCCTGCACGCGCTGGGCGCGCACACGCTGATCGTGAGCAACGCCTGCGGCGGGATGCGCGCCGACTGGGCGGCGGGCGACCTGATGCTGATCGCCGACCACATCAACCTCATCGGCGACAACCCGCTGGTGGGGCCGAACGACGACGCGCTCGGCCCCCGGTTCCCGGACATGACGGAATCGTACGACGCGGCGCTCCGCGGGCTCGCGCGCGGTGTCGCGGCGAGAGAGGGGATCACGCTTCGCGAGGGGGTGTACGTTGCGGTGGCGGGGCCCAATCTCGAGACTCGCGCGGAATACGCGATGCTCATGAAGCTCGGCGCCGACGTCGTGGGGATGAGCACGGTGCCGGAAGTGATCGTGGCCAAACACGCGGGCATGCGTGTGCTCGGGGTTTCGATCATCACCGACATGTGCATTCCGGAAACGCTCGAACCGGCATCGCTCGAGAAGATCCTCGCCGTCGCCGCGAGGGCCGAGCCGAACCTGACGACGCTCGTTCGCGGCGTGCTGGAGCGGCTGTGAGCGCGCCGCACGATGCCGCCGGCCCGGGCCCGGGCGGGCGCGCCACGCCACGGTTCGCGACGATCGCGGCAGACCTGACGCCGGCCGCGCTGGAAGAGCAAGTGCTGGCGCGCTGGGCCGCCGACGGGACGGTCGCACGGGCCCTGACGCTCGGCGCCGATGGCTCGCGGCCGGCGTTCAACTTCTACGACGGCCCGCCGACGGCCAACGGGCGCCCCGGCATCCATCACGTGTTTGCGCGCACGGTCAAGGACCTCTTCAGCCGGCACCGCGCGATGCACGGGCACTACGTGCCGAGAAAGGCCGGATGGGACACGCACGGCCTCCCGGTTGAAATCGAGGTCGAGAAGGCCCTCGGCATCAACGGCAAGCAGGACATCGAGCGCATTGGCGTGGAGGAGTTCAACCGCCGGTGCCGCGAAAGTGTCTGGAAGTACCGCGAAGAGTGGGAGCGTCTCGTCGCGCGGATCGCCCACTGGCTCGACTACGAGCACCCGTACGTCACCTACACGAACGAGTACATCGAGAGCGAGTGGTGGGCGCTGAAGACGCTGTACGACCGGGACCTGCTCTACCGGGGGCACAAGATCCTGCCGTATTGCGCCCGGTGCGGCACGACCCTGTCGAGCCACGAGGTCGCGCAGGGATATGAGGACGTCGAGGATCCGTCGGTGTACGTGGCGCTCGATCTCGTCGATCCCGGCGCGGCGGTCGATGCCGTGCGGCGGCGGATCCTCGTGTGGACCACGACGCCGTGGACGCTGGTGTCCAACGCTGCGCTGGCGGTCCATCCCGACCTCTCATACGTCGAAGTGCGGAAGAAGGCGGGGCGCGAGTGGACGCTGATCCTGGCCGAGGCGCGCGCGGCCGCGGTGCTGGGCGAAGGATGGAATGAGCGCTGGGACGTCGTCGCGACGCACGTGGGCCGGTCGCTGGCGGGGCTGCGCTACACGCGACCACTCGACTGGGCCGAGTACCCCGAGGGGAATCACGAGATCATCGTCGCCGAGGAGTTCGTGTCGGCCGACGACGGGAGCGGCGTGGTGCACATGTCGCCCGCATTCGGCGCCGACGACTACGCGGCGGGTCGCCGCCACAACCTCGCCTTCCTGCAGCCCGTGAACGCCCGCGGCGAGTTCCCGGCGGAGATGGCGGTGGTCGGCGGAAAGTTCGTGAAGGACGCCGACCCGCTGATCATCGCGGAACTCAAGCAGCGCGACGTGCTGTGGAAGGCCTCGACGATCACGCACTCGTATCCGCACTGCTGGCGCTGCGGAACGCCCCTGCTGTACTACGCGCGCACGAGTTGGTTCGTGCGGACCACGGCGTTCAAGGATGAGATGATCGCCCGCAACGCCGCCGTGAACTGGAACCCGCCGGAGATGGGGTCGGGCCGGTTCGGCGAGTGGCTCGTGAACAACATCGACTGGGCGATTTCGCGGGACCGATATTGGGGTACGCCGCTGCCGGTGTGGATCTGCGACGCGCGCGACGACCACCGCACGGTGATCGGCTCGTACGCGGAACTGGCCCAAACCGCCGGGCGGCCGCTGCCCGGCGATTTCGATCCGCACAAGCCGTTCATCGACGACTGGACGTGGCCGTGCGCCGCGTGCGTGGCCGGTGGCGCCGTGGGGGCCGCGGCAGGGACGATGCGACGCGTGTCCGAAGTGATCGATGCCTGGTTCGACTCGGGGTCGATGCCGTTCGCCCAGTGGCACTATCCGTTCGAGAACCAGGAGCGCGTGGGCCGCGAGTACCCGGCCGATTACATCGCCGAGGGCGTGGACCAGACGCGCGGGTGGTTCTACTCGCTGCTCGCGATCGCGACGGGGCTGGGCGACGCGCTCCCCAACAACGGTCGCGCGCCCGGAGCCGGCTCTGGCGCGGGCACCGCCGCTGGCACCGCTGCTGGCACCGCTGCGTCACGAGATGCCGTCGCCGCGCCGTACCGCGCCGTCGTCGTGAACGAGATGGTCCGCGACGCCAAGGGCCAGAAAATGTCCAAGAGCCGCGGCAACGCCGTGGATCCGTGGGAAGCGATCGGGCGGCACGGCGCGGACGCCGTGCGCCTGTTCCTGATCGCGTCGAGCCAGGTGTGGACGCCGAAGAACTTCGATGAGCAGGCCATTCGCGACACGGCGGGCCGATTCCTGATCACGCTGCGCAACCTCTACCAGGGCGCGTTTGCGCAGTACGCGAACTTCGGGTGGGAGCCGTCGCCACGTGACCCGGCGCCGGCGGACCGACCGCTGCTCGACCGTTGGATCCTGTCACGACTTGCGGCGGTCGAGGCCGAAGCGGACGCGCGGCTGTCGGATTACGACGCGACCAGTGCCGCACGTGCCATCATGTCGTTCCTGGACGACGACGTGTCGAAATGGTATGTGCGGCTGGCCAAGCGGCGCGTGTACGACGTGGAAACGGACGACAACCGTGCCGCGTTCGCGACGCTGCACGAAGTACTGGTGACGTCGTGCCGCCTGCTGGCGCCGTTCACGCCGTTCGTGACCGATTGGATGCACCACGCCCTCACGGGCGAGTCGGTGCACTTCGCGCCGTACCGACGAGAGCAGGGGGCTGCGGCCGACCCGGCGCTCGACGAGGCGATGGGCGCCATCCGGGCGCTCGCGTCGGCGGGCCGTGCGGCGCGCGAGACGGCGAAGGTGAACGTGCGGCAGCCGCTGGCACGACTCGTCTGCGTGACCGACCCGTTGTCGCCGCCGGCCGCCGCGCACATTCCGGCCCTCGTGCCGATCCTTGCGGCGGAACTCAACGTGAAGGCCGTCGAGTTCGCGACGAGCGCGGACGCGCTGGTCACCCTCGAGGCCAAGCCGAACTTCCGTGCCCTCGGCAAGGTGTTCGGAAAGGAGACACCGCGCGCGGCGGCGGCCGTCTCGGCGCTCGGTTCGGATACGCTCCAGGCATTCGAGCGCGGGGAGCCGGTGCTCGTGAGCGTGGACGGTCGTGATCACACGCTCGGCGCTGACGATCTCACCATTGTGCGCAAGGCGAGCGGAACGTTCGTCGTCCATCAGGAAGGAACCCTCTTCGCGGCGATCGACCCGACGGTGACGCCGG
>CAZLAU010000084.1:0-5635 GCA_964557615.1 uncultured Gemmatimonas sp. | reverse complement strand
GGACAGCTGACGATGGCGCCAACCAAGGGCGGCGAGAAGCAGTTCAAGCCACTGACCAAGAAGGTGCTCGGCCACTTCGAGAAGCGGTTGCTGGAGGAGCGGCGGCGCGTGCTCAAGGAACTCGGGCACTACGATGAGACGTTCGGGAACACGCCGCAGGGCGCGGACGGCGACCTCTCGTCGTACTCGTTCCACATGGCCGACCAGGGCACCGACGCGATGGAACGCGAGAAGGCGTTCCTGTTCGCGAGCCAGGAGGGGCGGTTCCTCTGGCACATCGACGAGGCGCTGCGCCGGCTGTACAAGCGGCCCGAGACGTTCGGCAAGTGCCACAATTGCGGCGGTGAGATCGCGTACGAGCGGCTCGACGCGCTTCCGCACGCGCGCTTCTGCATCGACTGCAAGCAGACCGAGGAAGATGGAAAGCGCTGAAGCCCTCGCGTCGCCGTCCGATTCGCACGCGGTTCCGCCGGGCGCGTCGGGCGAATCCGCGCTGCCGGTGCGGCGGTCGCTGGCCCATACGAGGCTCTTCGGCGGGATCGTCGGGTCGATCTTCGTGGTGGACCAGATCACGAAGTTCATCGCCGTGGACGCGCTCACGCCGGCGTACCTGCCGCGCCCCGTCCTCGGCGAAACGCTGCGTCTCACGCTCGTGTACAACCCGGGCGCCGCATTCGGCCTGCACCTCGGTGAATACTCGCGCTGGATCTTCATGGCGCTCACCGTGGCCGCGCTGGGACTGCTCTTCCAGCTCTACCGCGAAACGCTGGTCGGCAACATCCGGAAGGTCGTCGCGATTGCGCTCGTGAGCGGTGGCGCCGTGGGAAACCTGGTGGACCGCATTCGCTCGCCGCGCGGCGTGGTGGATTTCATCGACGTCGGGATTGGCACGTCCCGGTGGCCGACGTTCAACGTGGCGGACATGGCGGTGAGCTGCGGGGCGATCCTGCTCGCGTACATCCTCTGGCGCGAAGACAGTGGCGCCCAGGCGGAGGGGCGTGGAAACGACACACCGGTTCAAGGTTGAGGAGCCGGGCCGCCTCGACGTACTGGTCGGGCGCAAGCTCGGCATCTCCCGGACGCGCGCCGCAACACTGATTGCGGGCGGCCGCGTGCTGGTAAGCGGGCGGCCCGAACGCGCGAGTTTCATCCCGGAGCCAGACACCGACATCGCGGTGACCGTGCCGCCGGTCGAGTCGCGCGACATCGTGGCCGAGTCGTTGCCGATCTCGGTCGTGTACGAAGACGACGACCTGCTGGTCGTGGACAAGGCGGCGGGAATGGTGGTCCACCCGGCGCCGGGAAACTGGACCGGCACGCTCGTGAACGCGCTCAAGGGGCGCGGCCAGCCGCTCGCTGAAGGCGAGGACGAGGCCCGCGCCGGGCTCGTGCATCGGCTCGACAAGGACACCTCCGGCCTGATGATCGTGGCGAAGGAGGAGCGTGCGCATCGGGTACTCGCCAAGGCGATCGCCGACCGGCGGATCACGCGGCGGTATGCCGCGCTCTGCTGGGGACACCTCTCGGCGGACGATGTCACGGTGGACAAGCCCGTCGGTCGCAGCAATGCCGACCGCCGCAGGATGGCGATCGTCGAAGGGGGAAGGCCGGCGCGCACGGACTTCCACCGGCTGGCCCGCTTCACGAGTACCGAGTTGCTGCGGGCGCACCTGCACTCGGGCCGCACCCACCAGATCCGAATCCACCTCGCGTCGATCGGACATCCAGTGGTCGGCGACGACACCTACGGCGGCGGCGGTGCCCGACGGCTGGTGGCGTTGCCGCCAAAGCGCCAGTTCCTCCACGCCGCGTGGCTGCAGTTCCGGCACCCCACGACCGGCGACGACCTCGATTTCAGGGCCCCCCTCCCGGCGGACCTGCGGGCATCGCTCGAGGCGGTGTCGGAGATGCCTGAATTAATTGCCCACCCCGACCCCTTGGACTACCTTGGCTTCTATAGAGTCGGCGCCTGAATTCGAGGGGCGCCGCCTGCTTCGTTTCCGGGCGGCGGGCACGGCGTGCGCGTGCGACCTGGCCGTGGTCCGGGAGATTGTGCGGGGGCGGCCGCTCGCGCGGTTGCCGGGTGCGCCGGCGTGGATTCGCGGGATCATGAATTTGCGGGGAACGCTGCTGACAGTGGTCGATCTGTCCGTGCGGCTGGGCGGAGCGCCGGAAGGTCCGCCGCGCATCGTGGTGGTGGTGGACGGCGCGGGAAAGCGGTTCGGGCTCGGCGTCGAATCGGTGCAAGGGGTGGCCGACGTGCCCGAGGAGGCGATCGAGGGCGTGGACGAGCAGCGGTCGTCGGGCGGGGTCGTTGGCGGGCTCGCGCACCTCGACGCGGAACACGGTGGCACGGCCCAGTGGTGTGTGGTGGATGCAATCGCGCGTGAAGCGCTGGCGGTGTGAGTACGCTCCCGGTCTGACGAACGACTCAACAGGGTGAGGACGACGTGGCAAACACGGTGCTGATCTGTGACGATGCGATTTTCATGCGGACCATGGTCGGCGACATCCTGCAGCAGGCGGGATTCGAGGTCGTCGGCGAGGCCGAGACCGGCAAGGACGCGGTCGAGAAGTACAAGCAGCTCCGTCCCGACCTCGTGACGATGGACATCGTGATGCCCGACATGGGCGGCATCGATGCCGTGCGCGCGATCACCGAGTTCGACCCGAACGCGAAGGTCCTGATGTGCAGCGCGATGGGCCAGCAGGCGCTCGTCGTCGAGGCGATCCAGGCGGGCGCCAAGGACTTCGTCGTGAAGCCATTCCAGCCGAGCCGGGTGCTCGAAGCGGTGCAGCGGGTGCTCGGCTGAGGCGGCGACGCGCGTCGCGGCGCGCGTCCGGCGACCTCACCGTCCCGATCCTGCCATGGCGCTCGACCCTGCCAGGTACGCGGAACTCTTTCGCAGCGAGAGCCAGGACCAGCTCGCCGCGATAAACCGCGCATTGCTCACCCTCGAGACGGAGCGTGAGTCGCCCGCAGCCGTTGCCGAGGTGTTTCGTGCAGTGCACACGGTGAAGGGGATGAGCGCGACGATGGGCTATCAGGCAGTTGCCGAATTCGCCCACGAGCTCGAGTCGCTGCTCGACCGGATGCGTGGCGCCGGCGGCCGGGTGACGCAGCCAGTGATGGACGCATTGTTTGCGGCCGCGGACGCCCTCGAGGGCGGCATCGCCGAGGCGTCGGAAACGGCGGCGCGGTCCGAGGGAATGACGACGTCGCTGGCGCGGCTCTCAGGTGCGTTCCGTGAAGCAGCGCCGGAGGCGGCTCCGCCGGCCTCGGCGGCCTCGGTGGCGCCGGGTGGCGCCGGGGCGCCGACGATGCCGCGCGGCACGCCCGCGTTCGGCACGCCGGTGGTCGCCGACTTGCCTGCCGCGGCGGACACTGCCGCGGAGCCTGGCGATGTGGCGGCGGATCCCTTTGACGGACCGGGCGTGATCATCCGCATTCGCCAGGCCGCCACGACGACGCTCCCGGGCGTGCGGGCCTTCATCGTGTCCCAGAAGCTGGCGGCGATCGGCGAGGTCGCCGCGATGAGCCCGACGCTCGACGTGTTGCAGGCCGCCGCCGTTCCGCAGGCGTTTGCCGTGCGGCTCGTCACGAAGGCTACGCAGCCGGAGATCGAAGCGGCCGTGCGCGCCGCCGGCGACATCGAAAGCGTGCAGGTGGACATGCTGGGGCGGGCGCGCAAGCGCGCCGCCGGGCCGATCGAGGAGCCGATCACGGAGGCGACCTCGGCCCGTGTCCGGCAGGTGAAGATCGACCTCTCGCGCCTCGACACCATGATGAACCTCGTGGGCGAGCTGGTGATCGCCCGCGGGCGGCTCCTGCAGCTCACCGCCGCGTCGGGTGATCCGGCGCTCGACGAGACGATGCAGCAGGCGGCGAACCTCGTTGGCGAACTGCAGACCGAGATCACCGCCAGCCGGATGGTGCCGGTGGGGCAGGTGTTCGACCGCTTTCCGCGGATGGTGCGCGACGCGGCGCGCACGCTCGGCAAGGAAGTGCGATTCGAGATGGAGGGCAGCGACATCGAGCTCGACCGTTCGTTGCTCGACGAACTCGCCGAACCGGTCGTCCACCTGCTCCGCAACGCCGTGGACCACGGGCTGGAAGGGCCGGCGGAGCGCACCGCGGCTGGCAAGCCGTCGACGGGAACCCTGCGGCTGAGCGCGGTGCGCGACCGAGCCGCCGTGCTCGTGCGCGTCGAGGACGATGGTCGCGGGCTCGACCGGCGCCGGATCCTGGATCGGGCGCGGGCGAGCGGGCTGGTGGAGCCGGGGGTTCGCGAGCTCGATGACGCCGACCTGCTGCGCTGCATCGCGCATCCCGGCTTCTCGACCAAGGAGGCCGTGACGGGGCTTTCGGGGCGCGGCGTCGGCGTTGATGCGGTCGTGAACAAGGTGCGCGGACTCGGCGGGTCGCTCGAACTCCACACCGGCGTTGGCTCCGGCACGACGTTCACGCTGCGGCTGCCGCTGACGGTGGCGATCGTGCGCGCGCTGCTGGCGCGCGCGGGCGGGGAACACTATGCGCTGCCGCTCACGCACGTGCGCGAGACGGTGGAGTGCGGCGCCGAGACGGTGCGGCACGTGAACGGGCGCGACGTGCTGGTGCTGCGCGACGAGGTGCTGCCACTCCTCGACCTGCGCGAGGTGGTGCAGCTGTCGGCCCCGCGCGTCGCCTCCGGTGACCGCGAGATCGTGGTGTTCGAGCGCGGCGGCCGGCGCGGCGGACTCGTGGTGGACGAGCTGGTTGGACAGGAAGACATCGTGGTGAAGCAGTTCGACGCGGCACGCGACGGACTGGGGCTGTTCACCGGCGCGACGATCCTCGCCGACGGCGCGCCGGCATTGATCATGGACCTCGGAAGCCTCCTTTAGCCGGGCCTCAACGGTGAACGACGTCAGAAACCTCACTCCCGAGCAGCTCGACGCCCTGCGCGAGGTCGCCAACATTGGCGCCGGCCATGCGGCGACGGCGCTTTCGCAGATGACCGGCCAGCGGATCATGATCAGCGTGCCGCGCGTGAACGTCGCGCCGCTCGAGGACCTGCCGAACCAGATCACCGAGGCCGAGGAGCCGGTGGCGGCCGTGCTGATGCGGATGATGGGTGATCTCACGGGCATGACGCTGCTCGTGTTTCCGCAGGTGTCCGCGCTCCAGATCGCATCGCTGATGATGCGGCGCCCGGCGACGGCCATGACGGCGATGGAGCAGTCCGCGATCAAGGAGGCCGGCAACATCCTCGGGTCGGCCTACATGAATGCGCTCGCGGAGTTCATGGGGATGATCCTGATGCCGTCGCCGCCGTCGCTGACGATCGATCTCTCGGATGCCATCCTGAGCTCGATGTACGTCGAGGTGTCGCAGTCCAATTCCTACGTGTTCTGCGTGGAGAGCGAGTTCATGCTGCAGGAGAGTGGCACGCGCGTGCGCGGCCTGTTCCTCCTCCTGCCGGACGGCCCCAGCCTGGCGGCGATCCTCCGCTCCATCCGGGTGGGATGACGACGGCGCTCGGCTCCGACCGCGACCGCGATGCCCTGCGGTCCTTTGCCCGGCGGATCGACCCGTCGGATGCCGGCGCGCACAACAACCTCGGCGTCCTCTACTACAACAAGGGGCTGTACGAGG
>CAZLAU010000083.1:4117-12267 GCA_964557615.1 uncultured Gemmatimonas sp. | reverse complement strand
CCCCGTGGCGTTCGTCGCACTCGGCGACAGCGGGCTCGCCGTCGTCTCAGCGCTGGATGGCGCGCGCCTGCGAACGGTTGCACCACCGGCGGGAATGGGAAGCGTGGACGACGTCGCGGTTGCCGACGGACTCCTGTTCGCGCTCGACGCACGGCCGCCGGGTGCGGTGGCGACCTTTGGGCTGGGCGATTCGGGTCGCCTGGCGCACGCGTCTGTGGCTCGGTCAGTTGACGTCGGCCCGTTCTCGGGCGTCTCGGCCGCCGGTGGATGGTGCGTGGTTTCGGGAGGAACGTCCAAGCTCAGCGCCTGGCGGTACGACACCACCGGCCTGACGGGCGACGCAACGCACGCGGACCTGGGACGCGGGCAGCCTGACGCATTCGTCGCCGGCGCGATGACTGCGTACGTCTCGACGCATTACTGGGGGCCGTACTTCGGTCTCGACGTGCTCGAGCGTGACACTGCGACGGACTCGCTGGCGCGGGTGGGACGCCTGCGGCTCGACGGCGCGGGCTTCACGGCCGGGGGCGCGAAGCCCGCGAACTTCCCGATCGAAACGGCGGTGCTTGACAGCGTGACGCTGCTGGTGGCGCACGCGCGCGGCCTGGCGATGATTGACGTCGCGCGGCCGACGGCACCCGTGCTCGTCACTGTGGTGGACGTCGGCGGACCGGCGGTGAACGTGGACGCCGCTGACGGCGTCGCAGCCGTCGCCGTCGGAGGCAGGACCCCCGCCGTGGTGCTGGTGCCCTTCGCGGGCCGCACGCCGGGGTCGGTGCGCCGGATCGAGCTCCCCGAGGGCTCGGCGCCGGCCGGAGTGGCAGTCGGCGACCGGACGGTGCTGGTCGCGATGCGTGGCCGGGGCATCCTGGCCGTGGAACGATGAACCCAATGAACCGGAATGGAGGAAGGATGCGGAACGCAGGATTGAAGGGCCTGGCCGTGACGGCCGGGTTGCTGTTCGTGGTGGCAGCGTGCGCGAAGGGTGGAGGCGACGACATGGGCGCTGCGTCGGCGCCGCCGGCCACGCCGATGACCACTGACGCGGCGGAGTACATGCTGGTGTTCACGAGCGGGTGGACGGCGGCGGCGCATCCGTTCGAGTATCCCGGGTCGAACGCGATCACGGGACCGCATTTCTCGGGAATCATCGGCGCAGCGCACAACGCGTCGTTCTCGCTGTTCCGCGACGGCGCGATGCCCACGCCGGGGCTCGAGCGCCTTTCCGAGGAAGGCAAGCACGCTCCGCTCGACGGCGAGATCCAGGCCGCCGTGACCGCAGGGACAGCCGCGTCGCTGTTCACGACCGGTCCGCTCCGCGACTTCAAGGACTCGCTGGTTGCGACCGTCCGCGTGGACCCGGCGCACCCGATGGTGTCGTTCGTCGCGATGATCGCGCCGAGCCCCGACTGGTTTGCCGGCGCCTCGGACGTCAACCTGATGGAGAACGGGCAGTGGACCGCCGGGAAGACGGTCGAGATCTACGCCTGGGACTCGGGCGGCGACGACGGTGAGACGTACAAGGCGTCGGACAAGGACACGAATCCGAAGAAGGCGACGATGCAGGCCAGGTCGCAGCACTTCGCGCCGGGCGGGACGCCGGTGCCGGTGGCGACTGTGCGGATCGTGAAGAAATAGCTGTGCGTGTCGAGGCGCGCGGTCGCGGCATCACCGCGCGCCTCGGCTCGCTCAACCAGTAGCGGAGGCCGCCTCCGAGGCGTTGCCCACGAGGGTGCGGTGATTCGCGGCTGGCGTGCCAGCTGCCGGCGGAGCGCTAGCCGGCGACCATCGCGAGTACCGCTGCCGGTGACATCGCCGCGCCCGATGAAACCAGTTCGTCGAGCTGCTGACGGGGGATCGAAGCCCGCAGCGCCTCGATTCGCTCGGCGACACCTGGCGCCATCGGATGATCGACGACCACGCCGGCCCGCGCCGACATCAGTTGTGCGGCAGCGGCAATCGTCACGGCGCGTTCGGGGTTTCCGGCGCCGGCTTCGGTTGCAGCCAAGCCGATCAGCGCCTGGCCCACGCCGCGCGGGCTCCCGACCTCATCGTATGTGCGCAGTGCCCGGCGGAAGTGGCGGCGGGCACCGTCAACGTCGTTGCCAGCGAGGGCCACGTAGCCCATCTCGCACTGCACACGCGCCACCTCGGGCTTGTCGCCGACCTGATCGAGCGTGGTTTCCGCGTCAGCGTAGATGCGCAACGCACCGTCGAGATCGCCCGAGGAGAACTTCATCGACGCCAGCAAGCTCAACGCCACCCCACCACCCTCGCAGTCACCGATCCGCTCCTGGATCACGCGGGCGGATTCCACCATCGCGATCCCGGCTTCGGCCTCACCGCCCGCAAAGACCGCCATTCCCTTGAGCGACATCGACAGGGCGTGGAAGAAGTCGTTGACGCCGTTGGTATGCGCGATTGCCTCGTCGAGGGCGGCGATCGCCTCTTGCAGCCGTCCACCGTGAAGATGGCCGTATCCGGTGACCATCATGCCCTCGATGGCGATCATCGGTTCGCCGAGGGCCAATCCGTCCGCGCGCCCGGCCGCGGCTTCGGCGATGCAGCGGTCCCACTCACCGGTGACCGAGGCGATCATCGCGTCGGTGAGCCGGGCCGCTGCGCGCCCCCGCGTGCGTCCCTTGGCGCCGTGCAGCGCAATCAGGTCGTCCAGCATCCCGTGGGCGGTCAAGTGGTGACCGGCAATGTGCCAGAACCAGTTCAGGTGTCCGCAGATCCGGAGTCCGCGCTCGAGTGCGTCGGCGTCGCCGCTTCGTGCCGCGGTGGTGGACCAGAGGATGGCGGCGTGCGCATTCGCCAGGTCCGACTTGGCCCGCGCCACGGTATCCAGCTGCGTGGTACCGTGAATCCCCGCGGACACCTCACGGGTGAACTCCACGAAAAACTCCGCGTGCGCGTGGCGGACCGCGTCAACCTCACCGCCGGCATGCAACTGCTCCGCGGCAAAGGCGCGGATCGTTTCCAGCAGTGCGTAACGACCGCCGTCGGCGACCACCCGCACGAGGCCTTTCTCGACGAGCGACTCGAGTCCGTCAACCGCGGCCCATCGGTCCTCCGGCGCGTAGCACACCTGCTCCATCGCCTCGAGCGTCCACCCTTCGTGGAACACCGAGAGACGGCGCAGCAGGCGCTGCTCGGCCTCGTCGAGGAGCGAATAGCTCCAGCTGATCGTTGCGCGCAACGTGCGCTGGCGAAGCGGGAGGTCGCGGTCGCCCGACGAGAGGAGGTCGAGCGCGTGGTCGAGTCGTTGGAGGAGCATCGCCGGATCGAGAATGCGAACACGCGCGGCCGCCAGCTCCAGCGCGAGCGGCAGGCCGTCGAGTGACCGGCAGATGGCGGCGATCGACACCGCGTTGGCCGCCGAAAGCGCAAACCCGGGTTTCACCTTCTCCGCCCGCTGCACGAACAGGGCCACCGACGGGCACCGCATCAACTCATCGGCCTCGATCGCACCGTCGGCGGGAAGCGCGAGCGGCGATAGGGGCAGTTCTGCCTCGGCGCCGATCTTGAGCGGCCGGCGGCTGGTGGCGATCACGTGAAGTCCCGGACACCGTGACACGAGCGCCGCCACGTCGCCGGCGGCATCGATCACCTGCTCGAGGTTGTCGAGGACCAGAAGCACACGCCGGTCGCCAATCACCGTCGCCAGCGCGTCCAGCGCGGATCGCCCGTGTGCCTCGGCGATGTCGAGCGTCGCCGAAACCGTCGGCATCACCTCCCCCGGCGACGTGACGGATGCCAGCGACACGAACGCCGCCCCCCCCGGATAATCAGCATGGAGCCGCCGGAAGAGCTCGATCGCCAGCCGCGTCTTGCCGGTTCCGCCGACGCCGGTCACCGTCAGGACGCGCGCGCCATCCTTGAGTCGTCCTGCGGCCGCGTCGATTGCGTCCTGCCGGCCGAGCAGCGCCGTCGCCGGCTCAGGCGGCGGCTTGAACAGCGGCGCGCCACCGGCGCTGACCGCGGAGGTTGTACTGGTCGCGTCACGCAGCGCTTCGCGCCATTCGGCGACGGTGGAGAATCGGTCGGCCGGCGCCTTGGCGAGCGCACGCTCGATCGCGGCCGTCACGTTGGGCGCAACGGCCGGGCGGACGGTCGTCAGGCGAGGCACCGGGTCCGTCATGTGGCGCGCCATGATCGCCATTGCGTTGGGGCCCGTGAACGGCGGCGTGCCGGCGAGCCTCTCGTACAGCATGCAGCCAAGCGCATAGACGTCGGTGCGCGCGTCCACGGGTTCGCCGCTGGCCTGCTCCGGGCTCATGTAGTGCGGCGTGCCAAGCGCGAGGCCGGTCATCGTCAGTTTGTCGCCCGATGCGTTGACGGCGTGCGCAATGCCGAAGTCGGCAACCACGGCGCGCCCGTCCTCGAGGAGGATGTTCTCCGGCTTGATGTCGCGGTGCACGACGCCGCGCCCGTGCGCATAGTGCAATGCGTCGGCGACCTCGTCGGCGATGCGCAGCGCCTCGTCCATCGGAACCTGCTTCTCACGATCCATCCGCGAACGCAGCGACTCGCCCTCGACGTACGGCATGACGTAGAACAGGAACCCGCCACGTTCACCCGAATCGTAGAGGGGGAGGATGTTCGGATGCCGGAGGTTCGCCGTCGTGGTGATCTCGCGAACAAAGCGATCTGCTCCGAGCGCCACGCCGAGTTCCGGGCGCAGAACCTTGATGGCGACCTGACGCCGGTGCTTGAGGTCGTCGGCGAGGTACACGGTGGCCATGCCGCCGGCGCCTAGCTCGCGACGCAGGCGATAGCGGTCAGCGAGCGCGGTGCTGATCTCATTCGGCGACAAGGTGTTCAGTATCTCCAGCTGCGGAGGTCCGAACCCGGCGGCGCCGTGCTGAGCATGCGTTCGACGAACCACGGCAGCGTCATCTGCGGGTAGCGGAGGCGCGAGTAGGCATTGGCGCGCGTGTGGTCCCCGTTCCAGCAATGCTCGTCGCGGTCGCCGTAGTCCACCACCGCGTCGGCCGGTGGGTTGGCCGTCTTGAGAAACCGCTCAACCTCGTAGACCGCGTTGTTGAGGTAGTAGTTGTCCATGTCACCGACGTAGATGCGCAGCTTGCCGCGGAGCAGCGGGCCGAGCCGCTGCCAGTCACGCTTCAGGATGTGCGAGAGGTCGAAGTTGTCGCGCCAGAACATCGCCACATCCTTGTCGATTTCGCCGGTGAGTTTGTTCCAGATCGGCTTGGGATATCCATTCGCGCCGACCGGCGAATACACCGATTCCCACACGTCCCACTGGTCGCCGGAGCGGCTGTTGGTGCCAAGAGCGAGTTCGCGGTGGTTGGTTTGTTCGAGCGTGGTGCTCACGTGGCCCAACCAGTTGCGCTGGCCCGGGCGCGGCACGCGCTTGAAAGGACCGCCGATGTAGTACGCGTTCCTGTCGTCGTAGATGTTCACGACGGTGAAGGCACGAAAGTCGATCGGATCCGGACAGGCGATCCACGCCCCGTTGAACTCGGTGGGATAGAACATCTGCACGGCCATCGCTTCCCAGCCGCCGGTTGAGCCGCCGTAGGTGAACCGCGCCCAGCCCTGGCCGAGGCCGCGGAACCGGCGCTCGATCTCGGGCACCAGTTCCTTCATGATCGCGTCGCCATACGGACCGTTGTTCGCCGAGTTCACGGCGTACGAGTCGTCGTAGTAGGGCGTCGCGTGCTGGATCTGGACGAGCAAGACGCGCGGAAATCCTGGACCGGTCCAGTCCTTGTAGAACTGCCACGCGTGCTCCTGCTGGATGCGATTGTACCCGGCAAGCGAAAACCGCGCCGAATAGTCCGGCTTGAGCGAGGTGTCGGGCGGCGTCTCGCGAAACCCATCAACGCCGGATGGGAAGTGCCCGTGGTTGATCACGAGCGGATACCGGGCCTGCGGATGCGAGTCGAATCCCTCGGGCAGCAACACCCACGCGCCGAGATACATGTCGGTGCCCCAGAACCGTGAAAGCAACTCGGAGCGAATGCGCAGGTACTTCACATACTTCGTTTCCTGCCGCGCAAAATCGGCAACGGGCGGTACTTCCTGGTCGAGGACGAGTGACGCTGCACCCGCCATCCCGATGGTGAGCGTGGTCGGGCGGGAATAGAGATTGCCGGGCTTCCGCGCGTACTGCTGGCCCTCCCACCGGTCGGGCGGAAGCTTGACGGTGTGGCCGTCGGCTCGGCGAAACGTCTGGTAGCGGTTGATCATCGCCTGCACACGGTACCGGCCGGCGGGCAGGTCGGTGAGCGACCGCAGGGGATATCCGAACGCGCGGGCGTCGATCACCTGCGCCACGCCGGGCCTCCACTCGTCGACGTCGACGCCGTACACCTGGGCCGTGGTGGCATTGTCGTTCACCTGGAACCGCGGCTCCCCGGCGGTGTCTGCGGAAATGAACAGGAGCAGGCGGCCATCGAGCGCCACCGCGGACCGTTCAGCCGGAAAGGTGACGGAAAACCTGGGCTGCGCCGTGAGCGGCAATGCGACGACGGCGACTGCCAGGAAAGAACGAGTGAGGGATCTGATCACGGTGGCCTCGGGACGTGCGGGAATGCCACCAAACTACCGCGACAACTCGATATCCGGCGTGGCGTGCCGGCGGTGGTCGCTACCGCCAACGTCAGGTCCAAGACGAGATTCGGGTGTCCGGCGATCGAGCCGCCCAGTCACGCGCACCCGACGCCAAGCTGACCTACCGCCGGAAGGTGATCGCCGCGCTCGTGAAGGCCCACGGTCGTTCGCCGGCGCAGGTGCGTGATTGCCCGTTCCGCCCTTCAAAACGGAGCGTCGTCGCGTCGGACAACTGGAGGAGCGCCATCCCGTACTGATTCTGGAAGTCGTAGCACCAGATCTGCACTCCCGGCGTCACTTGCGCCGGGTGCCGGTTCACCTCTCCGCCGGCCGTTGGGGTGACGTAGTACAGGTTGGCCAGGAACCCGGCCTGGGAGAGTCCCATCGACAGGTTCATACGGTCCGGGTTCACATTGTCGGGCACGAACGCCATGTGCCAATACTCCGGATTCGTCGGCTGCGCGGGATTGAACCACGTTCCCTGCAGCGTGCCCGGGACGTCGTACGCGATCGTGCCACCCAGCGGCGCCACGGTTCGCTTCACGCTCCCGTCGTACGATCCGAGGAGTGCCTGGACGCCGGTGCGCACCGGTTCGGCGAAGTAGTCGCTGAACGGCACGACGTGGAAGAAATCGAACTTGTCCTGATTGACCTGCCAGCGGGCCGGGTTGGCAGCCAGGTGCGCGGGGACCCGGGCGTCGTACAGCCAGAGGTCGAGCCCCGCGGTCGTCCCCATCGCATCGCCGGCCGCGAGCGGGACATTCACGTTCTTCGTGGAACAGGCCGTGATGGTGAGCCCGGGATTCGGCGAGTACGTATTGCAGTTCTGGTCGAACGGGCCGAGCCGGACAAGCAGCTCTGGCGCGATCGTGCGGACGTGCCCGAAGCGCGCGCTCACCTGCGCGCAGGGCGAGAAGTAGATCGAATAATCCTCGGACACCGATCCCGCGGAGTACCGCGACACCGTTGCGCGAAGCACCGATACGGCACCTGGCGAATGCAGCGGAGCCGGCGTGGCCCCGCTCTGCCCGAAGTTCCTGAGGTAGATGTACTGGTGGTCGGTGGGCAGGGTGTGGGCCGGCGGGCCGAGGTTGCCGAGCGGTACCCATCCGCTGATGAGACTCGCCTCGACCGGCAGCGTCGTGAAAACGGCCGTTCCGGCCGCGCAGTTCGCGAGCGATCCCTGAAACGACGTGTTCGTCGCCGTGGGGCCATCGGCCTGGCACGCCGCCGCGGCGATGCCGCCGACGGCTGCGATCACGAACGCTGTGGTGCGCATCGCGGCACGATCACGCAGGTGCGGCGGCGGCGATGTGACTGGTGTCACACGCTCGTTGATCCCGTTCGCACGCGCGGGTGCGTTCACACGGTGACGCTGCCCACTCGGCGTGAACGACGTACTTTTGTTCCGTTCCGTCACCGGAGGACGTGATGCGGCATACGAGTTCCCGAAGCGCGCGCGTCGCGGTCCGCGTGATCGTCGCGATCGCCGCCGCATCGTGCGGCCGCGGAAACGTCGACTGGCCCGTGTATCAGGGGAGCGACGACAAGACGCACTACACGACGCT
>CAZLAU010000083.1:0-4017 GCA_964557615.1 uncultured Gemmatimonas sp. | reverse complement strand
GGCTGGGGGAACGACAGCGGGTGGGTGGACCTCCGCGAGGGGCTCGATCGTCCGGTCGCCGGACTCTCGGTGAGCGCGAGCACGCCGGGCGCCGTGTACAAGGACCTGTTGATCGTCGGGACCTCGGTGCCGGAGGCGCTCCCGTCCGCGCCGGGCGACATCCGTGCCTACGACGTGAAGACCGGCGCGATCCGCTGGACCTTCCACACCATTCCGCGGCCCGGAGAGTTCGGCCACGACACGTGGCCGCCTGACGCCTGGAAGGTCGCGGGCGGCGCGAACGCGTGGTCGGGCGTCACGGTGGACCAGAAGCGCGGAATGGTGTTTTTCGCCACGGGCTCGGCGTCGTTCGACTTCTATGGCGCCAACCGCGTCGGCGACAACCTGTTCGCAAACTCGATTGTCGCGCTCGACGCCAACACGGGCCGCCGCGTGTGGCACTTCCAGGGACTCCGGCACGATCTCTGGGACCGCGACTTCCCCGCCGCGCCGACGCTCGTCACGGTGACGCGCGACGGGAAGCCGGTGGACGCCGTCGCGCAGATCACCAAGACTGGGCATATCTGGCTGCTGGACCGGATGACCGGCGCCGAGCTTTTTCCAAGCGAATGGCAACCGATGCCGAAGGCGATCCTCGACGGCGAAGTCACGGCCGACTCGCAGCGATTCCCCACCCTGCCGAAGCCGTTCGCGCGCCAGCAGCTCACGGAAGACCTGCTCACGGACCGCACGCCCGCGGCGCGCGCGGCCGCCCTCAAGATCTTCCGCGACAACCCGACGCCGCACCCGTTCACGCCGCCCAACGAGAAGGGGATCATCATCTTCCCCGGCGTTGACGGCGGCGGCGAGTACGGGGGGCCGGCGTTCGACCCCAAGACGGGCCTGCTCTACGTCAACTCGAACGAGATGGGCTGGGTGCTCAAGATCGTGCCGCGCGACGACAAGTCGCTGTTCGGCGCGTACTGCGCCGAGTGCCACGGGCCGCGGACCACTCCGGTGGGCCCGACCCTGACCGGCGTCGGTGCACGGCTCTCGCGCGAACAGATCACGAACGCCATCCGGAGCGGCACGGGGCGCATGCCGGCCTTCGCGACGGCGCTCGGCGACTCCTCCATCGCGGAGCTTGTCGAATACCTCGTCAGCGGGAAGGCGCCGACGCGCACGCCGCAGCACGTGCCAAGCTTCCTCAAGTACCGCAACACGACGTTCGAGATCTTCCTCGACCACGAAGGGTATCCGGCCATCAGGCCGCCGTGGGGCACGCTCAACGCGATTGACCTCAACTCGGGCGAGACGAAGTGGTCGATTCCCTTCGGCGAGTATCCGAAACTCGTCGCGCAGGGGCTGACGAACACGGGCAGCGACAACTACGGCGGTGCGATCGTCACTGAAAACGGCCTGCTGATCATCGCGGCCACGACGTACGACAACAAGATTCGCGCGTTCGACAAGGCGAACGGCCGGCTCCTGTGGGAAGCGCAACTGCCGGCGGCCGGCATGACGACGCCCTCGACCTACATGGTGAACGGCACGCAGTACATCGTGATCGCCTGCGGCGGCGGCAAGAACGACGCGCCGAGCGGTGGGACGTACGTGGCATTTGCCCTGCCGAGCAGCGCACCGAGACAGTGACGTTTGGCGGCGTCCCGGAGGCCCGCTCGAGGTGGACGTCTTTTTTTTCCCGCACGCACGAACTCACTCAGTCCGCGACGTTCAACGACTACGTGCTCGTGGCGTCCGGCGTGGCAGCGTTCCGCGCCGCGCCTACTCCCAGCGGTACCTGAGCGCGACGTTTGCCATGAACCCCTCGAGCGGCGCCCACACGTCGGTCGTCCACCGCCCCGAGCGCATCGGCGTGCGGCGCACCAGCGGATCGCTGTCGGTCTGCCGCACGTTGAGCAGGTTCTCGAAGTTCGCCACGAGTTCCACCGGGCCGAACATCCGCGACGCGATCGCCATCAGGTACACGTAGGGCTTCGACCGCGCGCGATATGGGTTGTGCTCCAGCACCTGCTCGCCGAACCAGGTACCCTCGATGCCCCAGCGGTACACGCCCTCCTTCTCCATCATGAGGTCGCCGCCGATCCGGTGCCTGGCCAGCATCGGCATCTCGCCGCGGATTCCGGTGGTTGCGTCCGGCTCGCTGCCGCGTGAGTAGCCGTACGTCCCGATGAGCTTCCCACCGTCGAAGCGCCAGACCGCGACGGCTTCGACCCCGCCGATCCGCGCATCGGCTTCGGCGTTCTTCAGTCGCACCTGCCCCGTCGGGCCGGTGGGGTCCGAGAGCTGGATGGCGTCGCTGATCGTCGAGCCGTACGCGGTGACGAGCAGTTCCGCCCCGGCGAGCGCGCCGTTGATGTCGAGCATCGCACCGACGCTCTTCTCCGGCCTGAGCGCCGTGCCCGGCACGATCGCGCGGAGCCCGATCGCCTCGGTTTCCTCGGTGGTCGCGGACGGCGCCGCATACCCGGTGCCGACGCTCGCGCGTACCGACCACCCCTCGGCGGGTTTCGTCAGGACGGCGAGCCGCTCGGTGAACTGCACGCCGGCATCGGGATGGGCGTCGCCGCGCGCACTCAGCGAGACGGTCCACGCGCCGTAGCTGCGTTCCGTGGTCGCGAAGAGCCCCGGCGTGACCCAGCTGTGGTTCCACGCGCGATTCAGCCTGTTCTCGAAGTCGTCGAGCTGGACCACGCCGCCAAGCACCGTCGCGGACGTCGCCCCGACCAGCGACCGCGTGACCTCGACGAATCCCGTGGACACGTTGTCGTCCTCGCGCGGCCCGGACCCGAAGGTGCGCTCGCGCGCGTTCGCGGACAGCGCGGCCCGCATCGCGACGCTGCCGCCGCCGGCAAGCGGAATGCTCCCCGTAGCGCCGATGTCGAATCGGTTGCTCCGGAGCCCTTCGCGAAACGGCTGGTTGTCCGGCGCCCGCGCGGCGCCGAGCGTGCCTCCGTTGCGATCGTCGAAGCCGTACCCGGCCGTGACGAACAGCGAGCGTCCATCATCGCCCACGGCGTGCAGCCGCGGCCGGACGCTCCACCTCGTGGCCTTCGCCTGGTCGGCCCACCCATCGTCGTCAATGTCTTCCGCGCTTTGCACGGTACCGGCGGCGAGAAGTGAGATGCCGACGCCGTCGCCGAAGCGATGGCTGAGCCACGTGGCCGCATCGCTCACGCCGAGCATCCGGCGGTTGAGGAGGATTTCCTTCTTGCCGGTCGGCGGCTTCGAGACGAGGTCAATCACGCCGCCCAGCGACTGGCCGCCGTAGAGCGCCGAGGCGGCGCCCTTGATGATCTCGACGCGCTGCAGGTCCACGGGCGAGATATCGAGCGGGCCGAGCCCGCTGGAACTGCCACCGTAGAGCGGGAGGCCGTCCGCGAGCATCACCGTGTACTGGCCCGGTAGTCCGAGGATCCGCACGCTGCCGGTGCCGAGTCCCGGAGCGGCCTGCAGCACGCGAATGCCTGGCGTCTCGTTCAGCAGCATCGCGATGCCGCTTGGCGACATCAGCGTCTTTTCGTCCACCTCCATCTCGTCAACGACCTCGACCCGGATCGGCGTCTCACCGGCGAGTCGCTCGACGCGCGTGGCGCGGACCCTCACCTCGCCCATTTCCATCGCGCCGCCCATCGCCATCGTGACGGTCGCCGACACGGCGCTGTCGCGCACGACCGTGACCGCGACTTCGCCGGGCGTGAAGCCCACGCGCGTGACCGAGATGACGTGCCGCCCCGCGGGCAGGATGAGGCGCGCCATTCCGGTCGCGTCGGTCACGGCGGAGCTGCCCGCGGCCTGCACGCGGAATCCGTCGAGCATGCCCATGGACTCTTCGACGCGGACCACGACGGTACCGCTGTCGGGGCGCTGCGCGCCGAGGGATGATGTCAGGCAGAATGCCGCCGCCGCGGCACGCAGGAACGTTGTGCGCATTCCGGAAAGCTCTCGGGCGCGCGACACCGCGACAAGCCTGCGCGATGGATCACGCCGGACGACACTGCCCGGCCGTTCCGTCAG
>CAZLAU010000082.1:0-12304 GCA_964557615.1 uncultured Gemmatimonas sp. | reverse complement strand
CGGGAGTCGAAATGACGGAGACCAAGTACGGCGTCATCGGGTGGCACGACCTCACCGTGCCGAACGCCACGGCGGTGCGGGATTTCTACGCGGCGGTGCTTGGCCTGGGATTTCAGGAAACGTCGATGGGTGACTATTCCGACTACACGCTGGTCAACGACGCCGGTGAGCCGCTGGGCGGCGTGTGCCACGCCAGGGGGCAGAACACGGGAATGCCCGCGCAGTGGGTGTGCTACGTGAACGTGCGCGACCTCGACGCCGCGCTCAAGGCGTGCGTCGCCACGGGCGGCAGGATCTATCGCGAAAAGAAGGCGATGGGTGACTACGGGGACTTCGCCGTCATCCAGGACCCCGCCGGTGCCGTGATGGGGCTCATCCAGCCGAAGTGAGCCGGCCGCGAATCGTGGCGGCCGGCACACGCGGTCGCCGCGGCGGTCAGTCGGTGTTGATGAACCGGTAGAGCACGCGGATCAGCCGGTACGCGTCGGGCATCGCGTCGCGCGTGAACTCCACGGCGTGCGACCCGACGGCGCGGACTTCCCGGAACGCCGTGGCCACCTCGGGGATCGTGGGGTCGCGGAACTCCATGCGCACGGTGTAACTGGCAAGTCGAACCGGGGCCGGCTTCTTCGCGGTGCGCACTGCCTCGCGCGCCCCGAGCTGGATGTCGCGACGCGCGTCGGCGAGCGGCCGCAGCTCGACCGCCCTGGTGTTGATCGCGCGCTTGACCACCACCCCGCGTACGCCGGGCGCCGTTTCCTTCTGTTGCTCGACGGCGACGTCGTCGCCCGTGACGAGCACGACCGGAACACCGTGCCACGCGGCCAGGATCGCATTCATCCCGCCTTCGCCCACCGACTTGCCGTTGATCTGCAGGTCGCGCAGCACGCCGGAGCCGGTATGCACGAACAGCCCACGCGGCGACTCGGCCTTTCCGTGGTAGCCGACGAAGATCACGGCGTCGAACGTGGAGTCGAGGCCTTCCATCATGCCGTGTCGCTTGAAGCTGTGGCTGATGAGCCGGGCGCGCGGGTCGAGATCCTCGGGCAGGATGTTGCGCTGGCTGCCGTGCGAATCGTTCACGAGTACGTCGGTGGCGCCGCCTTCGAAGGCGCCGCGAATCGCGGCGTTCGCGTCCTCCACCATCAGCTTGCGTGCCCGGCCGTACTCGGCGCCCGTGGCTCCGGTCTGGTTGTCGCCGTTGACACCGCTGATTCCCTCCATGTCCACGGAGATGTAGACCTTGAGTCCTCGCTGCGCGGTGGACGTCGCCGGTGCGGCGGCGAGCAGAGGGACGGCGAGGAGCAACAGGCTCAGCGTGCGCATCGGGACTCCGGAGTGTGGGGAGCGTGTGGCAGTGGTCACGGCGTCGAAATGACGCCGTACGCGACGGGGGGCGCCGTCAACGGGCCGACGAGGTAGATCCGTGTGCCGACGCGGCCGTGGAGCGACGGCGGGAGGTGCGGCACGTCAACGCGTGAGCCGTCGGCGCGGACGAGTTGAAAGGCGCTGCCGGACTCCGCGATCACCCCATCGTGCGCCGCGACGCCGTCGGCACTTCGCACGACGAACCGCGTGACGTGAAACCCGCGCGCCGGCGTCGGCATCGCACCGGGATCGGAGGCGGTGTACGACCCGAAAACCGCGACGCCGAGTCCGGCGAGCGGCCGGAGCGTGTTCGCGGCCGTGCCGCCCAGCACGAGCGTCTCGCCCGCTGTGCCGGCGGGCGGCGCGAGCGTCAACGTCATGGGTTCGGATCCGACGAGCTGCACGATGCCGGCGGCACTGTCGGCCCGCGCGGGCACCGCCGTGTCGGTCGGTTGGCCGCGGGATGGCCGATGGCATGCGCTGCCGCTTACGGCCGACACCGCGATGGCCATGCCGATCAGCAAGCGGTTCACGGGAGCCGCACGATCGCGACGCGCAGCGACGACGCGGGTTCGCCGCCGCCAAGCGCGCGGACGCCGAGCAGTTGCGGTCCGCTCATCGATCCCGAGATCTCGTACAGGGCGTGCGCGCCGCCGCGCAAACCCGGCCGGCTGGCCACGAACGAGCCGAACGCGAGTGGCGTCGGTTCGACGGGGAAGGGCGTGTTCCACCGCGACGACCAGCTCGGCGACGCGTTCAGGCCCGCGTAGATGTCGCGCGTGTTCCAGGTCGGGAACTGCACATCGGCGTCGGGCGAGGTGAGCCCCGGATAGTCATCGGCGTAGAGCGCCAGGCCCCAGCCACCCAGGAGCCGGTCCAGCGACGCGCCGGCCACGCCCGCGAGGTTGGTGACACCGTTCGTGAGCGCGTTGGTCAGCGCGCCGAAGAACGCCGGCTCCGTGGTCGCGTACCGGTCGAGCGCGTAGCGCACGAGTGACCACGAGACCTGGTAGAACCCGCTGCCCGTCTGGTCGGAGCCCGTCCCGAACGGCGACCAGTTCCACGGCTCCGTGAGCTTCTCGCGGTTCTCGTTGAACTGCCGGCGCATGCCGTAGCTCGGGCGGCGCAGCACGTCGCCGGCGTTGCACGTGGCGTCCGACGGATGGAAGTCGCAGTAAATGCCGCCGGTGGCCGCGGTACCGAACCCGGTGTTCGCCTTCCACGCGACGCGATGGAGCGACTCGCGGATCCACACTTCCTCAGCGTGGCGCGCGGTGCCCTCCTCCAGCCACCCCTGCTCGTAGGCCGGCGCACCGTTCGCCACCCGCGACGCCACCGACGCGATGTGCTTCACCTCGTGGATCACCGTGCGGGCCATGAAGTAGAACCAGCCGTCCGGCGCCGACGTGCCCGTGAAGCTCGAACCGGCGACGGTGGGCACCGTGCCATAGAAGAACTCGCCGAAGTTGCTGCCGCGCGTCGTGCTCGACGTCGGGAACTGGTCGCAGCTCGTCACGTACGCCGCCGCGCCCGTGCCGTTCAGCCGCTGCGTGAACACCATATGCACCCGACCGTCGGCGTCCGTGACGGCGTCGCGGCGCAGCGGGTCGGCAAAGTGGCGCCGCACGGCGTCGTACTGCTCCTGGTCGAAGATCTGGCCCAGGCGCTGGTAGTAGCCCGCGAGGTCGGAGTTGGCCGACGACTGGAGGGTGTTGGCCGTGTCCTCCCAGACGATCGTTCGCGTGCCGGAGTAGATCGCGCGCCCGCGGACGACGCGGGTCGTGTCGTTGCACCCGCCGCTGTACGTGAAGAAGATCGAACGGACGTCGCCCACGGCCGGCGCCGCCTGCGATGCCCGCTGCGCGGTGAGTGCGGCGCGCGGCGTTTCCGCCCGCAGCCGCTCGTACAACGCCCGGTCGCGTTCGAGGAACGCGAAGTGGATGCTGTCGCGGACGAAGTCCTCGTCACGCACTGGTGGGCGGCGCGCGGCCGGCGCGCCGGACACGCGCTGCTGCGCCTGTGCCGCGCCCGCCGGGTTGCCCTCCAGCTGCAGGTCCGTCAGCGAGTTGGCCGACGTCGCATTGCTGAAGACGGCCACGAGGTACCGGGCCCCGCCCGCCGTGGCCGGCAGCTCGTTGCACCCGGACGACGCCGCGTCCGTGGCGATGAACGACTGGCCCACGCTGAGCGTGCGCACCGCCGTCCCGGTGGGATGGCTCTTCTGCCCGCTCTGTCCGTTCACGGTCACGCGAACCAGAGCGCTGCCGCTCGCCACGCACGGCACGATGGCGACGATCTCGTTCGGCTGCACGCTGGTGACCTGGGCCGGCTTCCCGCCGATGGTCACCGACAGGCCGGCGCCGGTGCCGAACCCGGCGCCATCAATTGATATGGTCGCGCCCGGGATCATCGTCGCCGGAATGACGTTGGCGACCACCGGTGCCGCCGCGGCGGCCTGAACGGTGACCGTCGTCGTCCCCGTCACGCCTTCGCTCGTCGCGGTGATCCCTGTCGAGCCCGGTCCGGTGCCGGTCACGAGTCCGCTCCCCGAAACCGTGGCCACCGAGGTGGCCAGCGAGGCCCACGCGATCGTGCGGCCGACGAGGACGGCGCCGTTGGCGTCGAGCGGCTCGGCTGCGAGCTGCGTCGTCGCGCCCGTCCCGATCGTCACCACCGACGGTGTCATCCGTATTGATGCGATCGGCACCGGAAGCACCGTCACGGTCGCGGTGCCTGTGCGGCCTTCGCTCGTGGCCGTGATCGTCGCCGTGCCCGGCGCGACCGCGGTGACCAGGCCGGCGGCCGACACGCTGGCAAAGGAGCTTGCGCCCGAGCTCCACGTGACCTGCCGGTTCGTGAGCGTGTTCCCCTTCGCGTCAGCGGTGACGGCCGAGAGTTGCTGCGTCGTCCCTGCGATGAGGCTCGGCGCACCCGGCGACACCGTGACCGTCGCGACGGCTGGTGGCGCGGACGGCGAGCTGCAGCCGACCACGCCCGCCGCAACCACCAGCGTGCCTGACCGGAGTGCCTTTGGCCAGCCGAACTGCGCCGTTCGCTGCATGGCGGAAATGTGCCCGGGAGCGCGTCGGTCTGCCAACCGCACGAACGGCCAGATGCGCGTGACAAATCGCCGAAACGGACCTATCTTCGCGTTGTGGCCAGCCGACCGATCCTGGGTTGTCGCGATGAGCGCACTCGCTTGACCGACCGGACGTTCTGCGCGCGCCACACTCCCCCCACCCAATCTCCAAGGAGATCCTACGTGACCCGCAAATTCCCCTGGCCGGGAGCGCTTCCCCTGCTCGCGTGGGCGGCGTTTGCCGCCGTGACGCTTGCGATGCCGTCCGTGGCCGACGCCCAGGCATCGGCAACGACCGGCATCATTCGCGGCACGGTGACCGACGCGACCGGCGCGCCGGTGGCCGACGCCACCGTCACGCTCCGCAATCTCGAAACGAATGTCAGCCGCACGACGCGCACGTCGGCGACGGGCGCCTACGTGGCGAACCTGCTCCCGCTCGGGACGTACGAAGTCAGCGTGCGGGCGATCGGCATTGCGCCCGTGTCGCGGACCGGCATCGCTGTCGGCGTCGCGGCGGCGGTGGACGAGTCGTTCCAGGTGGCCCGTCAGGCCGTGCAGCTGGCGACCGCCACGATCAGCGACCGGCAGGACACGCCGGTCAACACGACGCGGTCCGAGGCGGCAACCGCGCTCAGCTCGACGATCGTCAACGGGCTGCCGAACAACGGACGCAACTATCTCGCCCTGACATTGCTCACGCCTGCCGTCGCGACGACGCAAGGACCCGACGGCGACGTGCTGACCGTGGCCGGCCAGCGCGGCATCTTCAACAACGTCAGCGTTGACGGCGCGGACTACAACAACCCGTTCTTCGGCGAACAGCGTGGCGGGCAGCGCCCGGCGTTCACGTTCAACCTCGACGCCGTCCAGGAAATGGTCGTGACGAGCCAGGGTGCGAACGCGGAGTTCGGGCGGTCGGCCGGCGGGTTTGTGAACGTCGTCACGAAGAGCGGCACGAACACGATGAAGGGCACGCTGCACGCGTTCGGCAAGTCGAGCGCGCTCTCGGCCGACCTCAAGGGCAACGGCCGCACGCTCGAGCCCGATTTCAGCCAGGGCCAGTTCGGGTTCACGCTGGGCGGCCCGATCAAGAAGGACAAGGCGTTCTTCTTCGTTGCGTACGACCAGCAGACCTACACCGACACCAAGCAGAAGAACCGGCCGTCGAGCCCCGAGTTCACGACCCTCAAGTCGTACCTCTCGACGGCGTTCGGCGGAGCGCTGGCGAATGACTTCGCCCCGATCGAGCGCACCAACGACGCGCGCGTCTTTCTCGCGAAGCTCGACTGGCAGGTGAATCCGAACAATTTCTTCTCCCTCAAGTACAACTACACGAACGCCGAGCAGAAGAACGGCACGTTCGACGTGGACACGTGGGGCGCGAGCGCCAACGCGATCGAGAAGAGTTCATCCAACGCGCTCAGCGGGCAGTTGACGACGATCGTGTCGAACAACGTGTCGAACGAGTTCCGGTTCCAGTTCGCCCGCGAAGACCGTCCGCGCGACTACGATGCGCCGACGCTCCCGGGTGGCCGTGACTTCCCGGACATCGCGATGGACTTCGGGAACGCGTTCCGCATCGGCCGGCCGTTCTTCATTCCGGTCGAGTACTACGACACGCGCATCCAGGTGCTCAACAACCTCAGCTGGGTGAAGGGAAACCACCTCTTCAAGCTGGGCGGCGAGATCAACGCGGTGAGTTCCAACCAGACGTTCATCGGGTTCGCGAACGGCCGGTTCATCTTCTCGAGCGTCAACGGCTTCATCAACTACGCCACGCGGGGCAACGGCTACGTCGAATGCTCCAACGGCACGACCAGCGACACCGGCGCCTGCCCGGCAGGCACGAACATCACGGGCCCCGTGCTCCTGTACCTGCAGCAGGCCGGCGTCGGCGGGCGGACCGTCGAGCAGTCGGGTACGCAGAAGATCCCGCAGACCGACTACGCACTCTTCCTGCAGGACACGTGGAAGGCGTCGCCGAACCTGACCGTGAACTACGGCCTCCGATGGGAGGGCGTGAAGCAGCCCGACGTGCTGACCGATCCGAGCGACGTGTTCTTCGCGCCGTTCATCGGCAAGACGGTCGGCACGAACACCTTCCCGTCCGACGGCACGATCCCCTCGGATTTCGGGATGATCCAGCCGCGGCTCGGCATCGTGTGGGACGTGGACGGCAACGGCACCGAGGTGATGCGCTTCAGCGCCGGCGTGTACAACGCCCGCGTGGCGGCGCTCAACTTCGCGTCGGTGCGCAACAACAACGGCACGATCGGCCAGACGATGTTCCGGAACAGCGAGCTGACGGGAATCCTCGGCCCGCCGCCGAACATCTCGAGCCTCCTGCCGGCGCCCCCCGCGAATGCGGTGCCGTTCCAGCCGGGCATCTTCGTCGTGGACAAGGACTTCAAGAACCCGCGCACGATGAGCGCGACGATCGCCTATGAGCGCCAGCTCGCCGACAACGGCGTCACGGGGTCGGTCAGTTACACGCGCGCGAACGCCGACCGGCTCACGCGCTTCGTGGATCGCAATGCCGCCGTGTTCGGGTCGCCGTGGGGCACCGGACTGTCCGGTGGCAACGGCATCGGCACGCTCACCACGGTCGAAAGCTCCGCCAAGAGCGAGTACAACGGCTTCACGTTCGGCCTCGCGCGGCGCAACGTCGTGAACTGGATGTTCGACATCAACTACACGCTCTCGTGGGACAAGTCGGACGACGACAACGAGCGCGACCCGTTCACGTTCCGGTACGCCCGGGCCGACCGCCTCGACCGGGAGTGGGGCTACAGCGACCGCGACCAGCGGCACCGCCTGAACGCGTACCTGCTCAACACGCTGCCGCAGGGGCTGTACCTCAACAACCGGCTGACGTACACGTCGGCGCAGCCGATCTCGGAGAAGTGCGGCGCGAACAACCTGCCCAGCGGCGAGCGCGCCGCCGGCGCCGGCGACCGCATCTGCCCGAACGGCACGATCCTCGACCGCAACACGCTGCGCCGCAACAACGAGTTCCTGGGTTGGGACCTGCGGTTGTCGCGGCCGTTCATGCTCGACGGCGGCAAGACGCTCGAGGCCGTGGTCGAGGTGTTCAACGTGCTCGGCCGGAACAACTTCCGCGACCCGGCATTCGGGTCGCTCCTGTTCAACTTCGACGGCACCGTGCGCAGCGGGTTTGGCGAGCCGCGTCAGGTGCAGGTGGGCATGCGGTTCGGATTCTGATCGACGGGGAACCGCCCGTCACGCGGGCGGCAAACGACTGACGGGGGCGGGAAGGTGCGAATGCGCGCCTTCCCGCCTTCGCCACGATTGACCAATTACAAGGCACATCCGTACACGAACCAGCGCGAGCGGCACGACCCACTCACGGAGGGACGATGTCGAAGGTGACCCGGAAGGATTTCCTCAGGCTCGGCGCGCTTGCCGCCGGCACCGTCACCGTGGGGGAACTGGCGGCGGAAGAGCGCGCGACACCGGGCACGGCGCCACGGCCGCCCCGGTTGCAGCAACGCGGGGCCGGCGTCGAGGCCGACGTGATCGTCGTGAACGCGCGGGTCCTCACGCAGGATGCCGCGCTTCCCAGGGCTGAAGCCGTCGCCATCAAGGACGGCCGGTTCCTCGCCGTGGGCTCCAACGCCGACGTCCGGAACGTCGCGACGGCGCGCACGCGCGTGATTGACGCGGCGCGGATGACCGTTGTTCCGGGGTTCATTGACACGCACTGCCACCCGCGCGGCGTGGCCGAGCTGTACGAGGCGAACGCGAACGTCCGGACGGTGGCGCAGTTGCAGGCGAACCTCCGCGCCCGCGTGGCGCGGACGCCGGCCGGCTTCTGGATCACCGGCGCGATGTTCGACGATACCAAGCTCGACCGTCCGCTCACCAAGGCCGACCTCGACGCCGTCTCGACGCAGCATCCGATCGCCGTGAACCACCGTGGCGGGCACACGAGCTGGTACAACTCCAAGGCGTTCGAACTCGCGGGCGTCACCGCGAACACGCCCGATCCCGAGCACGGCCGGTTCTTCCGTGATGTCGAGAACCAGCTCACCGGGCGCGCGGCCGAGGCGGCGCGCGGGGTGATCACCCGTGCCGGGCAGCGCGAGCGGTTCACGGCGGACCAGCAGCGTGAACGCACGCGGAAGGGTATGGCGCACATCTCCGAGCTCCTCTCCGCCGCCGGCCTCACGACGGTGCACGACGCCGGCGCGGGCTCCGACAGCATCCGGGCATACGAGGAAGTGCGTGAGGAGGGCAACCTCAGGCATCGCGCCTATATGATGATTCGCGGAGGCGCGTTCGCGCAGCTGCGCGACGCCGGCGTGTACACCGGCTTCGGCGACGAGATGATTCGCGTGGGCGGCGTCAAGTTCGGGGCCGACGGCTCGGCGTCCGAGCGCACGATGCGGATGAGCACCCCGTACGTCGGCACGAACGACTACGGCATCCTCACGATGACCCAGCAGGAGATCCACGACGCGGTGGACGACGCGCACACGCACGGCTGGCAGGTGGGCATCCACGCCAACGGCGACGTGACCATCGACATGGTGCTCAAGGCGTACGAGCGGGCGCTCGCGCGCTGGCCGCGCCCCGACCGCCGGCACCGCATCGAGCATTGCTCACTCGTGAACCCCGGGCTCATCGCACGAATCAAGGCCACGGGAACGATCCCGACGCCGTTCTGGACCTACATCTATTACCACGGCGAAAAGTGGGAGCAGTACGGCGACGCCAAGATGCAGTGGATGTTCGCCCACCGAAGCTTCCTCGACGCGGGCATCCGCGTGCCGGGCGCCAGCGACTACGGCCCGGGTCCATTCGAGCCGCTGATGGCGATCCAGTCGATGGTCACGCGGCGCGACTATCGCGGCAAGGAATGGGGCGCGAACCAGAAGGTCAGCGTGGACGAGGCGCTCCGCATTGCGACCCTGCACGGCGCGTATGCTTCATATGAAGAGAAGACCAAGGGCACGATCACGGCCGGCAAGCTGGCCGACCTGGTGATGCTCGACAAGGATCCGCACGACGTGGACCCGCTTGCCATCAAGGACATCAAGGTGGTCCGCACGGTGGTTGGTGGCCGCACGGTGTACCCGAAGTCCGAGGGCTGAATGCGCCCCGGCGTCCCGAGAGTCCAGGAGTCGTCAGTATGACCCTTCCAGTCCGTTCGCGCGCCCGCCGCACCGCGGCACTTGCCGCCTGGTCCGTCTTCGCGACCGTCGGCACGCTTGCGGCGCCTGCGATTGGCGCACAGGAGTCCGAGAAGCTGGGGACGATTGCGTTCCCGAACTCCGGCAACGCCGCAGCGCAGGCCCCGTTCCTGGCCGGAATGAAGCTGTACTACAGCTTCGAGTACGAGCGCGCGGCCGCTGCGTTCCGGGCCGCGCAGAAAGCCGACCCGGCGTTCGCCCTCGCCTACTGGGGCGAGGCGCTGACGCACACGCACCAGGTCTGGAACGAGCAGAACCTCACGGCGGCGCGCGAAGTCCTCGGTCGGCTCGCGGCAACGCCGGCCGCGCGGCGCGCCAAGGCAGGCACCGAGCGCGAGCGCCTCTATATGGATGCCGGCGAGGCGCTCTACGGCGAGGGGTCGAAGCCGCGCCGCGATACGCTCTTCCTCGCCGCGGTGGAACGCGTCTCGGCCGCCTATCCCGACGACGACGAGGCGAAGGTGCTGCAGGCGCTCGGCCAGCTCGGGCTGAACCAGGCCGTGCGCGAGTTCACCACGTATATGAAAGCGGGCGCGCTCGCCGGGGACGTACTGCGGCGCAACAACGATCACCCCGCGGCCGCGCACTTCGTGATCCACGCGTTCGACGACCCCGTGCACGCACCGCTCGGCCTCTGGGCCGCGCGGCTCTATTCGAAGATCGCGCCGGCCGCGCCACACGCGCAGCATATGACGTCGCACATCTTCGTCGCGATGGGGATGTGGGACGACGTCGTGTCGCAGAACATCGTCGCGTCCGGCCACGATCACGGCGCGTACCGCGCCGGCCACTACACCTGGTGGCTCGGCTACGCGTACGGCCAACAGGGGCGCTACGCCGACGCGAGGAAGCATCTCGAGACCACGAGAAAGAACTTCTCGACGCCGAACCGGCGCGGGGAGGCCGGCGCGCTCGTGAACCTGCGGGCGCACTACGTGATCGACTCCGAGCGGTGGTCCGACGACGCGGCGACCTGGGTGCTCCCCGGTGGCGCCGCCACGACCGACTCGTTCGTCGTCGGGTTCGCGGCGCTCAAGCGCGGCCAGCGCGCGACCGCCGATCGGATCGCCGCGTACCTGGCGACGGCGTCCGCAGCGTCGGCGTCAGCCGATATACGCACTTCGATCGGGATCCTCGCGACGGAGCTTCGCGCCGCCATCGCGTCGGCGTCCGGCAGGCACGACGAAGCCGGCCGCCTGGCCCGCGACGCGGCCGCCGCCGAGGACGCCCTGCCGTTCGAGTTCGGACCTCCGCAGTTCGTGAAGCCCACGACCGAGCTGCTTGGCGAGGTGCTCCTTGCGGGCGGGAAGGCGGGGGAGGCGCAGGTGGCGTTCCAGCGATCGCTGGCACGCACGCCCGGTCGTTCGCGGTCGCTCGTCGGCCTCGCGCGCGCGGCGTCGGCGGCCGGCGACAAGGCCACCGCGGAGTCCGCTGTCGCGCGGCTCAAGGCCAACTGGAAGAACGCGGACCCGGACCTTCCGGAACTCGCGGAACTCACACGGCTCGTCGCGGCGAGGGAGTAGTCCCATGCGATCGCTCTGCCGTGCAGTTGCCGCGCCGCTCCTCGGCCTCGCAGTCGCGGCCGCGACAGGTCGGGACGTGATCGCGCAGAAGATCCACCAGCTGCCCGCCACACCCGCCACGGTGGCGTATGGCTACTACTGGTCTGAGGCCAAGCCAGTGCTCACGATCGGCTCCGGCGACATCGTCGAGATCGAGACGATGCTCACCAACACGCCGGCTGGGCTCGAACGGATGGGCGTGAAGCCGGAGGACGTGCCGCAGAACCTTCGGGATATCGTGGCGCAAGTCACCGGCGACCGGCGCGGGCCCGGAGGGCACATCCTCACCGGTCCCATCTACGTGACCGGCGCCGACTCGGGCGACGTACTCGAAGTGAAGTTCCTGTCCATCACGCTGCCGCTCGCGTACGGCTACAACGGATGCAGCGGATTTATGCGTGAACTCTGCCGCAACCCCGGCGACACGGCGGCGGCCGGCGCCGGCCGCGGCGGCGGCGGCGGGGGCGGCGCGCCCGGGGCGTCGCGCGTGATCGTGATGGACCGCGAGAAGATGACCGCCGAGATCGCGCCCGGGATCACCGTGCCGCTGCGGCCGTTCTTCGGCAGCGTGGGCGTGGCGCCGCCGCCGGCGCTCGGGCGCGTGAGCAGCAACCCGCCGCACCAGCACGCCGGCAATATGGACAACAAGGAACTCGTTGCCGGAACGACGCTCTACGTTCCGGTCTGGGTACCGGGTGCGTTGCTCGAACTCGGCGACGGCCACGCGGCGCAGGGCGATGGCGAGGTGGACCAGACGGCGCTCGAGACGAACCTCAAGGGCCGCATCCAGGTCACCGTGCGCAAGGACCTGAAGCTCGACTGGCCGCGCATCGAGACGCCAACGCACTGGATCACGATGGGCGCGGACACCTCGCTCGTGGTCGCCACGAGGATCGCGATCGGGCAAATGGTGAAGCTGCTGCAGGAAAAGCAGGGGATCACGCAGGTGCACGCGTACCAGGCGGCGTCTATGGCGGCCGACCTTCGCATTACGCAGCTTGTGGACGGGAACGTCGGCGTGCACATGATGATCGCCAAGTCGTACCTGCGGAGGCCGTGATCGGCGTCTGATCCGGTGG
>CAZLAU010000081.1:6100-12321 GCA_964557615.1 uncultured Gemmatimonas sp. | reverse complement strand
GGAGCGGAACGGGAGGATGTGCATCCTTGGCATCCTGGTGAAGGCGGGGCGGAGGCGGCTTGAGAATCCTAACGCGGCCCGTTCGGCGTGGCACCGCCACCGGCTCGCACCGCGTGGCGGCCCCGGGGTATTTTCTTCGGCACACACCAGTCAGAGGATCTTCGCATGTCCCGTGCTTCCGGAATCGAAACCTTGTTCACCGCCGCGGCGCTCGCAGTGTGCGCCGCGCCGCTGACCGCCGACGCGCAGAACCCCAGGGTACCGGGCGCGTTCGGTCGCGCCGTCGCCATTGCGGGCGACCTTGCGCTCGTGACCGAACCGGGAACCGGTCGCGGCAACGTGCCGGGCCGCGTGCACGTGTACCAGCGCGGTGCGACGGGTTGGCGCACGACGACGCAGCTCCCGAACGCGGCCAGCGCGCCCGGCGACGGTTTCGGCGCGACGGTCGCACTGAGTGGAACGACGGCGCTGGTCGGCCAGACCACCGGCATGGCGGTCGCCGGTGGCCGGGGCGGGCCGCCGCCGACCCCCAAGCCCGAGATGGTGCACGCGTTCACGCGCGGCGCCGATGGCAAGTGGAAGGCGGCTGGCACGCTCGCCTCGCCGTTTGCGGCAGGGACGGGATTCGGCAGCGCGATAGCGCTGAGCGGCGACGTCGCGCTCGTTGGCGCGCCCGGCGAGGGCGGCCGCGGTGCCGTTGCCGTGTATACGCGCTCGGGCGGAGCGTGGTCGCAGGCCGGAACGCTGCCGGCCGGTGACGTCCCCGCAGGCGCCTTGTTCGGCGCATCATTGGCCATTGACGGCAATCGCGCGGCGGTCGGAGCGCCCGCTGCGGGCGGAAAGGGCACCGTGCACGTGTTCGTCCGATCGGGCACCGCGTGGACCGCCGACGGTCCTGCGCTGTCCGGACGGCGGGCGGCCGACAACGGTCAGTTCGGTGCGTCGCTCGTGCTGAACGGGGACAAGTTGTTTGTGGGAGCGCCCGGGTCGGTGTTCACCGCGTTCACGACGGCAGCGCCGGCGCCGGCCGCAGGTGGCCGCGGCGGCCAGGGCGGCCGCGGCGGGTTCGGTGGGATGGGCGCGGTGGTCGAGTTTGCCCGCAACGCCGCTGGCGCGTGGGTCGAGGGCGCGTTGCTGACGCCGTACGACTTCCCGGCTGCCGCGCGGCTCGGCGCCTCGCTCGCGGTCGCCGGCGACGAGCTCTGGGCCGGAGCGCCGCTGGCCGACAATGCCGGCCGCATCTACACGACGCGCCAGGACAAGTCGGGCGGGTTCACCGGCATGAACAAATTGATGCTCGACGTGGCTCCGGATCCGTCGGTCCGGCCGCAGTTCGGCGCGTCGATGGCGATCTCCGGCAACTCGGCGGTGGTCGGGATGCCGGCGGACGCGGCCGGGCTCGGCACCGTAGCCTTCCTTGCCCGCGGCGCCACCGGTGCGTGGACGCTGCGCAGCACCGACCACCCGCCGGTGATGGACCGGTTCGACAAGGTCACCGGCAAGGAAGAAGTGTGCGGCGCCAGCGGCATGGCGAAGAGCTTCCAGTGCTCGAACACTGGCTTGCTCGCTTTCCTCCCCGTGCAGGCGATCGGCGGCGGGCGCGCGACGACGATGAACGACAACTGGGGCTGGACCGATCCGCAGACGGGCAGGGAGTACGCCCTCGCCGGGCGGAACGATGGCACCGCATTCATCGACGTCACGGACCCGGAGAACCCGAAATACCTCGGCTCGCTCCCGAAGACGCCTGGCGTCCCGTCGGGCATCTGGCGCGACATCAAGACGTACAAGGATCACGCCTACATCGTGGCCGACGGATCCGGCGCGCACGGCATGCAGATCTTCGACCTCACGCGCCTCAGGAACGTGAAGACCCCGCAGATGTTCAAGCCCGACACGACGTACCGTGAGATCGCGAGTGCGCACAACATCGTGATCAACGAGACGAGCGGGTTTGCGTACGCCGTGGGCGCATCGGCGGGCGGCACGACGTGCGGCGGCGGCCTGCACATGATCGACATCCGCTCGCCAAAGGAAGCGAAGTTCGCCGGATGCTTCCAGGACGCGCGCACGGGCCGCGGCAAGACCGGATACAGCCACGACGCCCAGTGCATCACATACCACGGGCCGGACACGCGCTACACGGGACGCGAGATCTGCATCGGGTCGAACGAGACGGCGATCAGCTTCGCCGACGTCACCGACAAGTCGAAGACCGTCGCGCTGTCGTTCATCAGCTACCCCAATGTCGGCTACGCGCACCAGGGATGGTTCAGCGAGGACCACAAGTACTTCTACGTCGATGACGAGCTCGACGAGATCGCCGCGCTGAGCGACACTACGGGCACGCATCACGCGCTCAAGGGCACGCGCACGATGATCTTCGACGTCACGAAGCTCGACGACCCCGTGCTCGCCAAGGAATACATCGGCCCCGTGCGCTCGGCCGACCACAACCTGTACGTGAAGGGCAACAAGATCTACATGGCCAACTACGGGTCGGGGCTCAGGATCGTGGACATCTCGGATCCCGTGAATCCGAAGGAAGTCGGGTTCCTCGACACCTACCCGGACGACAACAACGAGCCGGCGATGCAGGGCGCGTGGAGCAACTACCCCTACTTCAAGAGCGGCACGATCATCGTGACGTCGATGACGGAAGGGATGTTCCTCGTGAAGGACCGCACCACGAAGATCGTTCCGTGATGAGACCAGGACGCATCGCCGCGGCGGCGCTCGTTGCCGTCGCGGTGGTCGTGTCCGGCGCGCCGTCCGGACTCGGCGCGCAACGTGCCGTCGTCGCGCGCGGCGATGCGATGCTGTACGTCGTCAACCAGTCGGGCGCGTCGGTCTCGGTGATCAACCAGGATCGCCTCACGGTGGACACGGTGATCGACCTGGCGAAGATGGGTTTCTCCGCGAATGCCAAGCCGCACCACGTCGCGGTCGAGTCCGACGGCTCCGCGTGGTACGTGTCGCTCATCGGCGACGGACGCGTGCTCAAGTTCGACCGGCAGAACCGGCTGCTCGGGCAGGTGCGCCTGGAAACGCCGGGGCTGCTGCAGATCGACCCCGCGCACGACACGCTGTACGTCGGTCGCTCGATGACGGCGCCGAGTCCGCCCAAGTCCCTTGGCGTGATCCGCCGGTCGGACTTCACGCTCGTGGCCGAGCAGGAAATCCAGATCTCGCGACCGCACGCGCTTGCCACGACTCGGGATGGCAAGTGGACGCACGCGGCGTCGCTTGGCGAAAACCGGTTTGCATCGCTGGAGGCTGCGACGGAGCGCGTGACGCTGTCTTCGCTCGCCGGCGAGTTTCGGTCACTCGTGCAGTTCACGATCTCGCCCGACGGGCGCACGATGGTCGCCGGCGGTGAACTCTCGAATACGGTGCTGTTCTTCGACCTCACGAAGCCGCCGCCGTTCGCGCCGGTGCGCGAGGTCGGCGTCGAGGGCAAGCCGTGGGACCCGGCGTTCAGTCCCGACGGGAGGCGCGTCTGGTTCTCGCTGTTCCAGGGCAATGCGATCGCCGAGATCGATGTGGCAACGGGAACGGTCGTGCGTCGCATCGCCGGGAACTTTGCACAGCCGTACGACATCATCGTGCGGCGGGACGGGAAGTACCTGTTCGTCGTGAACCAGAATACCGGTGCGACGCCCAAGGCTGGTGAGAGTGCGCACGATCACATGCCCGGGATGGCCGGGATGCCCGCCGGCGACCCGAAGAACGGCTGGCTCTCGGTGGTGAACCTCGCGACCGGGATGGTGGAGAAGACGCTGCCGCTCGGCCCAGGGCCGACCGGCGCTGGAGCAGCCGGAGCGAGATGACCCGCACGGGGCTCGCGTGGTGCGCCGGCGCGCTGTCGCTCACGGCGCTGGGGTCCGCACGACGCGCAGCGCACGTGCCAGCCGCGACGCCGGCGTTCGAGTGGGTGGTTCGTGCGGCGCCCGTGCTCGACTCCGCCGGACGGCCGGTGCACGACCCGTTCATCGGCGGATTCAACAATCCGCGTCCGCAGCTCGTGGACATCGATGGCGACGGCGACGTGGACCTGTTCGTGCAGGATGCGCCCGACAACCTGCTGTATTTCGAGAACGTCGGCGGGGGTCGGCTCGAGTTCCGGACGGAGCGCTATCAGGGCACGCACATCGGTGAATGGTTCCGGTTCGCCGATCTGAACGGCGACGGCCTCCACGACCTGCTGGCCGAGACGCCGATCGGCTACGTGCGCATCTACGCCAATCGCGGCACCCGCACGGCTCCACGCCTCGAGCTCGCGCTCGATTCCCTGCGCGACGGCGACGGCAAGCCGATCTTCGCGGATCCGCAGAACATCCTCAACGTCGTGGACATTGATGCGAACGGCCGGCTTGACCTGATGATCGGGAGGATCACCGGCACGATAGACCGGCTCGAGGAGGCCGGCCGCGACGGGCAGGGGTTTCCGATGTTCCGTCTCGTTGATGAGCGATGGGAAGGCATCGAGATCGTCGGCGCGACATCGGGTGCGCCGGGCACGCTGATTGACACCGGCGGGACCCAGGGCGCGGATCGCGGTGCCCCTGCTGCGACCGCGCGTCACGGCGCGAACACGCTGGCCTTCGGCGACGTGCGCGGGATCGGCGTGCTCGACCTGCTCTGGGGCGACTTCTTCGAACCCGGATTGCTGTGGATCCGCAATCAGGGGTCGAGAGCCGCGCCTTCGCTTCGTGGCATTCCCAAGCGGTTTCCCACCGGCCGCGGCGTGCTCACCAGCGGATACAACGCCGCGACCATCGGCGACGTGAATGGCGACGGCCACCCGGACGTCGTGATCGGCGTGGTGGGAGGCGCGTTCAACCCGAACCGCACGACGATCGACAACCTGTTCCTGATGACGCAGGAGGGCACGGGCGCGTTCACGCTCGCAACCCGGCGACTCGTCTCGATGATCGATGTCGGGAGCGAGAGCGCGCCGGCGCTCGCCGACCTCGACGGCGACGGCGACCTCGACCTGCTGGTCGGCAATCGCATCGCGCCGAACGACGACCAGACGGCGCGGGTGTCGTGGATCGAGAACACCGGCACGCGGACGGCGCCGGCGTTCCGCGAGCGCGGCGTGCTGCCGATCCGCGGGGAGTTCAGCTATGCGCCGGCGATCGCCGACCTCGATGGCGACGGGCTGCCGGAGCTGGTGATGGGCACGTGGACCGATCGACTCGTGCTCTACCGCAACACGGGCACGCGCGCTGCGCCGCAGTGGATGCTTGCCGACACCGCATTCGTCCGCATCACGCGCGGCAGCAACACGACGCCGACGCTCGGCGACATCGACGGCGACGGACTGATCGACCTCGTCGTCGGCGAATCGTCCGGCGACATCAACGTCTATCGCAACACCGGCACGCCGTCCGCGCCGGCATTCACGCTCGTGTCCGACCAGTTCCAGGGCATCCGCTCAGGGCGCCGGAGCGCGCCGCATCTCGCCGACCTGGATGGCGACGGTCGCGCCGACCTCCTGATTGGCGCCGAGCCGGGCGAACTGCACTTGTGGAGGAACACGGGGGCGCGCGGCGAGATTCGGTTCACGCGCGACAGCGCGTTCCAGCTGAAGAGCGACGGATACGCGACGCCGGCGGCCGGCGACCTCGACGGGGACGGCCGCCCCGATCTCGTCGTGGGCGGCGGCGGCGGCGGGCTCCGCTGGTTTACGGGGCGCGCGCCGCGGCCCTGACGATCGCGGGGCGCATGCCGTCGGCATGCGCCCCGCAATGTTGCTCCGGGCAGGTACGCTAGGCGGAGGCGAGGGTCGCCGACACGGTCATCGGCACGGCGGCGAGGGCCCGCGAGACGATGCATCCGGTCTTGGTGTCCTCGGCGAATTTCTTGAACTCCGCTTCCGAAAGACCCGGCACGTCGCCGACCGTCACGAGGTCGATGCCCGAGATCGAGAAGCCGGCATCGCCCTTGGTGATGTGCACGGTGGCCGTCGTGGCGACGCTCTTCGGCGAGTGGCCCGCCTTGCCGAGTCCGGCCGCGAGCGCCATCGAAAAGCAGCCCGCGTGTGCCGCGCCGATCAGCTCCTCGGGATTCGTGCCCTTGCCGTGCTCGAACCGGCTCGTGAACGAATACGGGCCCTCGAATGACCCGCTCTCCAGCTTGATCGTGCCGTTGCCGGACTTGAGGTCGCCGTTCCAGCGGGCGTCTGCCTTGCGATCCATATGGTCTCCTCTGGCCGC
>CAZLAU010000081.1:0-6000 GCA_964557615.1 uncultured Gemmatimonas sp. | reverse complement strand
ACCTGGATGATGTTGTCGGGATCGGGGACGCGCTCGCCCGGCTCGAGCTCCGCCTCCGGTTTGTAGCGGATGAATGCCATCGTCCTCCCATCACTCCAGGGCGCGTACGCCGTTGCCTATCGCGGCACCTGCACCGTCCGCTGCGCCTGCCCGCCGCGCGTGCTGTTGAGGTGCACGGTGAACGACTTGTCCGCGTCCGATGCGCCGACCCTCACGCGAAGCGAGATCGTCTTGGTCTCGTTGCCCGCGACAAAGAACTGCGGCAGCCGGCCGATGACCCGCGTGGCGCTGCCGCGCGCCGTTTCCAGGCTGATCTGGTCCGGGCGCACGATCTTCACGCGCTTGGCCTGCTCGAGCGCCGTGGGAATGATGCCCTGGTTCCGCACCGTGACCTTCAGCTCGTGCGTGGCCGAATCGGCCGACGCGCGCACGGGCGATACCGCGACATCCGTGATCTCGAGCTTCGGGAGCGCCTTGATCATCTCGAGGTTGAACTTGGCCTGGTTGCCGGCCCACTTCTCGAGCACGGACGGCGGTCCGTTCTGCGACCAGAACTTCGGGTTCGCGCCGCCGGCCTCGATCTCGCCGTACTCGGGATGGATTCCCTTGGTCCACGGCAGCATGCAGGTGCCGTTGAACGCCTCGTCGCAATACCGCAGCACTTCGTACTGGTCGATGCGGCCGTCGTTGTTGTAGTCCTTCTCGCGGCCGCCGTTCCAGATCTCGTCGCCGTACCAGATGGCGCCGAGCATGAAGTAGCCGTACTCCGGGCCGTGGCCGAAGAGCGCCTGCGGCTCGCCATTCGGGTTGCCGCGCGTGGCGTAGGTGCGATACACGTCACCGGCCCACGGGTAGCCCGTGATCTTGAGGCCGACGGTGTCGAAGTACTGATACAACTTGAGGTCCGAGGCGTAGAAGCACTCGGCTTCTTCGCACGTAGACGGCGCCCGGAGATGCATCGGCACCGACGTGTCCATGCTGTTGGCCACGCTGATGTTCGGGTGCGCGAGCGTGAACAGCACCACCGAGCGCGTCTCGGGTTCCGACATCGGGTACTCGCCGGCGCCGAACTGCGTGTTGCCGCGGCCGGTTGCCTCGGTCTCGGGCCGCCAGTTGTACGGATAGTTGCGGTGCAGGTCGAGGCCGCCAATGCCATCCTCGTTCACGCGGCCGTCCTTGTCGTTGTCGATGCCTTCGGGATAGAGCATGTAGTCGCCCTGGCCCATCGGCACCGACCGCATCAGCCGACCCTTTCGGTCCATCGTGTCGATGACGGCATTGCCCTTGCCGGCGCCGACGAACTTCCGCATCTGCGTGATGTATCCGTCGCCGTTGATGTCCTCGCCCGGATCCTCGTCGAGCAACCCGTCGCCGTCGTTGTCGATCGGCCGCACGCTGCTGCGGTTCGCCTGTGCCGTGAGCTTGTACATGTCGGCGCCGTCCGGGTTGTTGTTCGGGCGGGCGTACACGACCTTGTCGTCGAGCATCTTCGTGATGACCGGATCCTTGCCGTAATTCTCGAGCAGGTGCCACATCAGGTACAGCACGCTCTCGCTGCCCGAGATCTCGCCCGAGTGCCGGCCGCCGTCGAAGAACGCACCGGGCTTGTCGGTGTGCTTGCCGGTCTTCTTGTTGGTGATGGTCATCTGCAGCACATCGGTGCCGCCGAACGACTTGCCGACCACGTAAAGATCGACGAGGTCGGGATACTGCGCCGCCCACTTCCGCATCCATTCCTCGATTTCCGCGGACGTGTGGTAGTGCTTGAAGTCCATCACGCCGGGCACCAGCGGGCGCATCTCGGGGTAGTTCGTGAGCGCGAAGGTCCGGGTACCGTCGCCCTGTCCGGGCACGACGTGGACACGCCGGACGGTATCGCGCGCGACGGGCCCGCCGCGTCCCCCACCGCCCCCGCGTTGTGCGCCGGCTGTCGGCGTGGTGGCAAGGACGAGCGCGAACGCTCCGATTGCTGTGGCAATGGTCCGCATGGCAGTCACTCCAGGAGATGGAATCACGCGGCGGCGCGCCTGCGTCCGCCGTGGTCTGCTCAAGCTATCGGCTTGACGCCCGCAGGGCACGGCTAGCAGGTAACCGCCTTCGAGGGCTAATATTGGGCATCGTTACCATCCATTCAGGAAGGAGTCCGATCATGCGTCGTCCGTCAACAATCACGCTCGCTGCAGTTGCGCTCGCATTCGCCGTACCCGCCGTCGTGCAGGCGCAGGCCGGGGAAGAGTCCAAGGCCGTGGCAGGGGGCGGCATCATGCTCGCCGGATGGAAGGGACAGGTTGATGCGTCCGAGGCCGCGAAGGGCCTCAAGATCACCGACGCCAAGCTCGTCGGGATGGGGCCCGGCATGCACGTGACCACGGGTCCGTCGGTCAACTACTGGAACCCGGCCAACATGGGCAAGGGCGACTACGTGGTGAAGGCCACCTTCGCCGAGCGCGAGTTCATGGCGATCAATGACCACGCGCATCCGTACGGAATCCTGATCGCGGGCAACGGTCTCGATACCGACAAGCCCGAGGCGTTCTACTGCGCCGCGTACGGCGACGGGCGGTTCATCGCCCGCGGGTTCTCCGCGAGCGCACCGCGCGGCACGTTCCAGATGAACGGCCGGATGGGCGAGACCAACGCGGCGGTGAAGAAGGCCGCGGGCAAGGGCTCGCCGGTCACGCAGGAAATCGCCGTCGCCGTCACCGGCGACAACGTCACCTGCACGATCAACGGCACGGTGGTCGGCACCTACCCGAAGGCATCGCTGATCGGCGACGGCAAGCTCAAGACCCTGGACGGCTACGTCGGCGTCCGGTTCGGGCATAACACCGACGCGCACGTCTCCGGCTTCGCGCTCACGAAGCCGTAACACACCACGGACAACGCGGGACCCGGGGCCGCCGTAACCTATGGTTGCGGCGGCCTCATTCCGTGTCGCACGTTTGATCCGCCCGCCGGCCCCCCGGAACCATCCCCCGACCGCGCACGACCAGGCATCAGGAGAACCCATGAAGAAGCTGCTCGCGCTTGCCATCACACTTTGCGCTGCCGTTCCCGCGCTCGCGCAGGATCCGCCCGCCGCCGGCGGCCGCGGTGGCGGCCGTGGCCAGGCCGATCCCCGCACGATGGGCGGTGGCGAGTGCTCGGCCAACGCGTACAACTGCAAGGACACGCCGAACCCGCTTCCCGCCGCCAATACCGTCTGGATAGAGGAAATGACGTGGATGGATGTGCGCGATGCGCTGGCCGCAGGCAAGACCACGGCGATCATCGCCACGGGCGGCGTCGAGCCGAACGGGCCGTGGCTCGTGACGGGCAAGCACAACTACGTGAATCAGTCGAATTGTGAGGCGATCGCGCGCAAGCTCGGCAACGCGCTCTGCGCGCCGCTCGTGAAGTTCACGCCGGAAGGGGGCATCGAGCCGCCGACCAGCCACATGCGCAGCCCCGGCACGATCTCGATGCGTGAGGGCACGTACCGCGCGATCCTCACCGACATCGTGCATTCGCTCAAGATGCACGGCTTCAAGCAGATCTTCCTGATTGGCGATTCGGGCGGCAACCAGGCCGGCCAGCGCTTCGTGGCCGACTCGCTCAACACGGCCTGGGGCGCGGATCCGCTCGTCGCCCACATCCAGGAGTACTACACGTACAACGTGGTGGGCGAGTACATGGAGGGCCGCGGGATCGTGGACACGTGCCGCGAAGGCCTCCACGACGACCCGGTCATCACGCTCAACATGTTCAACACCGACCCGAAGTCGGTGCGCTACGACGAGCGGGTGAAGAGCAAGCAGGCGCGCATCCAGGGCGTGGACATCTCCGACCGCAAGAAGGCGGCGGCGTGGGCCAAGGAGATCGTGGACTTCCGGGCGCAGTACACGATCGACGCCATGAACAAGGCGATCGCGAACAAGGGCACCCTCCCGGCGCCGCAGCGGGGCGGCGGACGTGCCGGCGCTCCGCCCGCTGGCGGCGCGGCCCCGGCCGCGGCTCCACAGCAGCAGAACGCGCCGACGCCGACCTGCGCATACACCAAGCTGCCGTCCAACCCGTAGTCGTTCGACCGGCACCTCGGCCCAGGGCTGACGCGAAAGCGCGGAAACGGTCGTGATGATTGAAGCGCTCACGTCAGTCATCTCGACCGTTTCCGCCTTTATCGCGTCAGCCATAATTGAGCCGAGACCTCTCCTGTCACTCAGAACTCGAGCATGAAACGAATCCTCCTCGCACTCGCCCTGCTGCTCGCCGCGCCGAGTTCGGCTCACGCAACATGGTCCGTCATCGCGGTGGACATGGCCACGGGGCGGATCGTCATCGCCAGCGCCACCTGCGTGAACAACCTCAGCGACATGTTCCTCCTTGGCGTGCAGGCCGTGATCGTGCCGGGGAAGGGCGTCGCCGCCTGCCAGGCGGGGGTGGACGGGACGCACGCCAACCAGATGCTCGTCTTCGAGGAGCTCAAGAAGGGCACCGATCCCAAGCGGATCATCGAGATGCTCTCGGCCGATCCCGCGTTCCAGTCACGGCAGTTCGGGATCCTCGACCTCACGGGCCGCAGCGCCGGACACTCGGGGCTCTCCAACGGCTACGTCACGCAGGACATCCAGGGGCAGGTCCCGGGCACGCAGATCTTCTACTCGATCCAGGGGAACATCCTGCGGCCGGGCGAGGTGGTGCCGAACGCGGTGAAGGCGTTCCTCCACACGCAGGGGGCGATCACCGACCGCGTGATGGCCGCGCTCGAGACGGCCGACCTCTACGGCGGCGACAGCCGCTGCACCTGCCCGCCGCTCCCGGCCGACGGCTCCAAGCCGCTGATCCCCTGCGAGGGGCGCACCTCGACGATCGCCTACATCGCCATGGCCGAGCGGACCGATCCCCTGGGTGAAGGCGCGCCGCGCGCGAGCGACAACACGTGGGCGCACAACAACGGCACGTACAAGATGTACATCACGGTCACGCAGCCCGAGGGCACCGGGCCCAACGTGATCAAGCCGGGGGAAAACCTGAACCCGGTGAAGACGCTGCGGATGCGGTACGACGCGTGGCGGAAGCTCCAGCCCGCGACCTTTCGGTGATCACGCCCATGCACACCGCATCCTTCAGGCTGGGCACGGCGTCAATGTTGGCGCTCCTCTGCATCGCTGGCGAACCTGCGGATACGTCAGCGCAGGGCCGCGGCGGCCGCGGTGGCATCCGCGTCATGACCCTCACCTCGCCGGCGTTCCCGAGTGGGGGGATGATTCCCGACAAGTACGCCCAGCCGGGGCATGATGTCTCGCCGCCCCTCGAGTGGAGCGGTGCGCCCGATTCCACGGTGAGCTTCGTCCTGATCGTGCGCGACATGGACGCCACGTCGGGTGACGGCACCGCGGATGCGCTCCACTGGATGGTTTGGGGGATCCCCGGCACGATGATGTCCCTCCCGGAGGGGATGCCCCAGGGGCCCACGATTCCGGTCGCCGCGCCGGTGCAGGTGGCGGGCGGACCGGCTGGTGCCGCCCCCGCAGGCGGCCGCGCGGGTGGTGGCGGAGGGGGTGGCGGCGGGGGTGGAGGCCGCGGCGGTCCGCCGCCGATGCGCCAGCTCAGTGTCAGCGGACCCTACTACCGGGGGCCCGCCGCCCCGGCGAGCGGTCCGGTGCATCATTACGTATTCGAGCTGTACGCGCTCGACGTGAACATCAACGTGAATGCCGGCCTGCAGTCACCCGCGCAAGTCCGCCAGGCGGTGTGGGACGCGATGCGGGGCCGCATTCGAGGCAAGGCAACGCTGGTAGGGTTGTATCGGCGCAGAGCGCCGTGAACGCCGGATCACAGACAGCACACTTCGTGAGGAACTGATGCGCTCGCTCATCGCCGTTGCGGGAATGACCCTGGCCATCGCTGCCGCCCCCGAGTCCGCCGCGGCCCAGGCCACCGACCGCATGAACCCGATCATCGCCGCCCAGGAAAAGGGGTGGCCGATCTTCGGCATCGCCCACCCGCGCATCACCGCCG
>CAZLAU010000080.1:0-12343 GCA_964557615.1 uncultured Gemmatimonas sp. | reverse complement strand
ACAACCATCCGAGCGGCGACCCCACGCCAAGCCCCGACGACCGCGCCATCACCGGCCAGCTCGTCGCCGCGGGGAAGCTGCTCGACATCCCCGTTGCCGACCACGTCATCGTCGGGAAGGGCAGGTACCTGAGCTTCTCCGAGGCGGGGATTCTGTGACGGCCCCCCTTCCGCTGAAACGGTGTATCGGTCACCGTTCGGGAGTATGGGAGCGACCGCGCTGTCCGACGTCATCCCCGGCTGGGACCTGTCCGCCGAATCCGGTGCCGAGCGACTCGACGCCGATCTGCTCGTGCGCGCCTACCATTTCAGCGACCGGGCGCACGCCGGGCAGCGGCGCAAGAATGGCGATCCGTTCATCACGCACTGCGTCGAGGTCGCGAAGATCCTCGCCGACCTGCAACTCGACTCGGTCACGGTGGCGAGCGGACTGATCCACGACGTCGTCGAGGACACGGCGACGACGGTCGAGGACGTCGAGCGCGAGTTCGGGCGCGAGGTGGCGCAGATCGTCGATGGCCTGACGAAGATCGGCCACCTCCCGATGACGTCCAACCAGGAGCGGCAGGTCGAGAACTACCGCAAGCTCCTGCTCTCGATCGCCAAGGACATCCGGGTCATCCTGATCAAGCTCGCCGACCGCCTGCACAACATGCGGACGCTCGAGCACCTCGAGGCCGAGAAGCGCGTGCGCATCGCGCAGGAAACCCGCGACCTCTACGCGCCGCTGGCCCATCGGTTCGGGCTCGCCAAGCTCAAGGCCGAGCTGGAGGACCTGGCGTTCAAGTTCATCGAAACCGACGAGTACCGGCTGCTCGCGAAGCAGATCGTCCAGAAGCGCGCGGAGCGCGAGGCGCTGGTCGAGGAGATGGCGGAGCCGCTCAAGAAGCGCCTGATGGACGCCGGCATCAAGGTCTTCGACGTGAGCGGGCGACCGAAGCACCTGTGGTCCATCTGGAAGAAGATGCAGAAGCGCGACAAGCCGTACGAGGAGATCTACGACCTGCTCGCGATTCGGGTGCTCGTGGACAGCGTGCAGGATTGCTACCACGCGCTGGGCGTCATTCACGGCGAATGGACGCCGCTGCAGGAGCGGATCAAGGACTACATCGCGAGCCCGAAATCCAACGGTTACCAGTCGCTGCACACGACGATCTTCGGCCCGCGCCACACGCTGTTCGAGATCCAGATCCGCACGGCGGACATGCACCGCACGGCGGAATACGGCATCGCGGCGCATTGGCTGTACAAGTCCGGCGACCCGGACACCGACGAGCTCGACAAGGCGCTGCAATGGTTCCGGCAGGTGCTCGAGTTGCAGCTCGACGCAGAAACGCCGGACCAGTTCCTCGAGTTCCTGAAGCTCGACCTGTACCAGGACGAGATCTTCGTGTTCACGCCGGCGGGCGACGTCATCCAGCTGCCGCGCGGCGCGACGCCGCTTGACTTCGCCTTTGCCGTGCACACCGAGGTCGGCGTGCACACGCAGGGGGCCAAGGTGAACGGACGGCTCGTGCCACTGTCGCGCGAGTTGCGGAACTCCGAAACCGTGGAAATCATCCGGTCACCGAACTCGCGACCCAGCCGCGACTGGTTGGCGCACGTCCGGACCGGCCGCGCACGACACAAGATCCGCCAGTGGCTGCGCATCGAGGAAACCAAGGCGTCGGTTGCCGTGGGCCAGGAGATCCTCGAGCGCGAGATCAAGCGGCGGCGACACCCGAAGCTGGCGGAAGACCAGCTGCGCACGGCGGCATCCGCGCTCAAGCTCAACGACCACAACCACCTGTTCGCCTCGATTGCGCAGGGCGACATCACGGTGACGCAGGTGCTTCGCGCCCTGTACCCGGACTTCGACGAACGCGACGACGCGGCGCTCAAGGCGAGTCCGCTCGAACGCCTGCTCGACCGCGTACGCGCCATCGCGCCATCGCCGCGTGGCCTCAAGATCCAGGGCGTCGACGGGCTAATGGTACGCTACGCCCAGTGCTGCCAGCCGGTGCCGGGTGACAAGGTCGTGGGCTACGTCACGCGCGGACGCGGCGTGAGCGTGCACCGGGGCGACTGCCCGAATCTCCTGCAACTGGCGCACGAGCCCGAACGGCGCCTCGACATCGACTGGCAGAAATCGGAAGGCGAGCGCTTCCTGATCCGGCTCGCGATCGAGGCCACCGACCGCCGGGGGCTCTACGCCGACCTCGCGGCGGCCGTGAGCGAAACCGGGACCGAGATCCGCTCCCTCGAATTGAAGACCACGGACTGGCGGGTGTCGGGCGCCGCGCTCGTCGAAGTGGAGAACCTCGCGCAGCTGGAAAAGATCCTGAAGGCGATCCGCAAGGTGAAGGGCGTGAGTGAGGTGGCCCGGCGCGAACGGCTGGTCACCGGTGGGTAGGCAGGCAGTACCCGAACAAAAGCCGATAGTGTAGCTTTCCCGGGTGCCGAAAGCCGCCTTCGACCTGCGATCGCCGTTCACACCGGCTGGCGACCAGCCCCGCGCCATCGCCGAACTCGCCAAAGGCCTGGAACGCGGCGATCGGTTCCAGACCCTGCTGGGGGTCACGGGGTCGGGGAAGACGATGACGGTCGCCAACGTGATCCGCGCGTGGGGACGGCCGACGCTGGTCCTGTCGCACAACAAGACGCTCGCCGCCCAGCTGTACGGTGAGCTGAAGTCGTTCTTCCCGAACAACGCCGTCGAGTACTTCATCTCGTACTACGACTATTACCAGCCGGAAGCGTACGTCCCCTCGAGCGACACGTACATCGAGAAGGACGCCTCGATCAACGACGACATCGACCGGCTGAGGCTGCGGGCCACGTCATCCCTGATGGAACGCGACGACGTGGTGATCGTGGCGACGGTGTCGGCGATCTACGGCCTCGGCGATCCAGAGACGTACCGCGCGACGATGGTCACGCTCCACTGTGGCCAGGCGATCGCGCGCGACGACATCCTCCGGTCGCTCGTGAAGATCCAGTACGGACGCAACGATGTCGCGTTCGAGCGCGGCACGTTCCGAGTGCGCGGCGACACTGTGGAGATCTTCCCGGCCTACGAGGAGCAGGCGGTGCGCCTCGAGATGTTCGGCGACGAGATCGAGAAGATCTCCAAGGTGAACCCGCTCACCGGCGAGGTGATCGCGACGCTGCAGCGCGCGGCGATCTATCCGGCGAAACATTTCGTCACCACGCGCCCGTCGCTCGAGCGGGCGATCGGGATGATCCGCACCGAACTCGCCGGGCGGCTGACCGAACTGCGCGCCGCGAACAAGCTGCTGGAGGCACAGCGCCTGGAGTCGCGGACGAACTTCGACATCGAGATGCTGCTGGAAATCGGCACGTGCCCGGGCATCGAGAACTACTCGCGCCTGATCGCGAACCGTGAGCCTGGGGAGCGGCCGGCGGTGCTCCTCGACTACTTCCCCGACGAGTTCCTCGTGGTCGTCGACGAGTCGCACGTCACCCTGTCGCAGATCGGCGCGATGTTCAATGGCGACCGGTCGCGCAAGCAGACGCTCGTGGACTACGGGTTCCGCCTGCCCAGCGCGCTCGACAACCGGCCGTTGATGTTCGACGAGTTCCTCGCGCTGACGCCCCGCGCCTTGCTCGTGTCGGCCACGCCCGGCGACCTGGAGTTGCAGTTGTCGGGCGGGGTCGTCGTCGAGCAGATCATCCGGCCGACGTTCCTGGTCGACCCGCCGATCGAGATCCGCCCCGTGCGCGGCCAGGTGGACGACCTCCTCAACGAGATCCGCCTGCGGGAGCGCAAGGGCGAGCGCGTGCTGGTCACGACGCTCACGAAGCGCATGTCCGAGGATCTCGCCGACTACCTGCAGCAGGTCGGTGTGCGCGTCCGCTACATGCACTCGGACATCGACGCCATTGAACGGATGGAGATCGTACGCGGCCTCCGGCTCGGCGAGTTCGACGTGCTCATCGGCATCAACCTGCTGCGCGAGGGGCTCGACATGCCCGAGGTGTCGCTCGTGGCCATCCTGGATGCCGACCAGGAGGGGTTCCTCCGGAGCGAACGGTCGCTGATCCAGACCATCGGCCGCGCCGCGCGGCACGTGAACGGCCGCGCGATCTTCTATGCCGACAAGATCACGGGTTCGATGCAGCGGGCGATCGACGAGACCGCGCGCCGTCGCAAGCTCCAGCAGGACTACAACACCGAGCACGGCATCACCCCGACGGGCGTGCTCAAGAGCGTGGACGAGGTCCGGTTCGTCACCCGCGTGGCCGACGCGCGCGATGAGCGCGAGGCGCGCGAGGCCGACCGCGGGGACCGCAAACGGCTCAAGAAGGTTGCCGAGGCCGAGGCGCACTATCGCACGGACGACCTGCCGGGTCTCGTGAAGCGGCTGGAGGAGGAGATGCGCGACGCCGCGAAGAACCTCGATTTCGAGACGGCGGCACGGCTCCGTGACGAGTTGTTCGACGTGCGCGCGGCGATGGATGGGACGCGGCGCGAACCTCGCCGCTCGGCGGCACGCCGATGAGTGCCTCCGTGCCCGCGACCCGGAACACGCTCGACCTCACGCGCGATGCACTCGTCGCGTGGGGCACGCGGTTCGGCGCCGGGCTGAGCGCGCCCGCGGTGATTGCGCTCTCCGGCGACCTCGGCGCCGGCAAGACCACCCTGGCCCAGGCAATTTGTGCCGGACTCGGCGTGCTCGACCCGGTGACGAGCCCGACCTTTGCCCTCGTGCACCAGTACCGTGGGGGGCGCGCGATGGTGTTCCACCTGGATCTCTACCGCATCAATTCCGAAGCAGAGCTCGAGAACCTCGGATGGGACGAACTGCTCGATTCGAACGCGGTGGTGCTCGTCGAATGGCCGGAGCGAGCCGGTGCCACGCTGCCGCCGTCCACGACCCACATCACGCTCGACCACGTGGCCGACGCGCCCGACGTGAGGCGTTTGTCGTGGCGCTGACCGACGGCGGGCACCGAGGCGCCGTGCCGCGGATGCGGCCGTGAGCACGCCCCCGATGCTCGCGCTCGCGCTCGACGCCTCGACGTACGACGGGAGCGTGGCGGTCATACGCGACGGAACATTGGTTGCATCTGCCGCTGCAGCGATGCGGGGCGACACCGAGGAGCGGCTGATGCCGGCGGTACTGCGCGCGCTGGCGGACGCCGGCACGAACGTGCGCGACGTAACGCACGTCGTGTGTGGTGAGGGGCCCGGCAGCTTCACGTCGCTGCGCATCGCCGGGGCGATCGCCAAGGGCATCGCGGTGGGCAACGCGGTGCCGCTGTACGCCGTGTCGTCACTGGCGCTCGTTGTCGCCGGCGCGGACGTGCCGCCGGGTCGCTACCTCGCCGTGCTCGACGCGATGCGCGGGGAACGGTTCGCCGCGCTCTTCGATCGCGGCGCCGACGGCTCCGTCACCGCGCACGGTGCGGTGCAGCGGCTGGGCGCCGAGGCCTTGGAGGTCGAGGCAGCGGCCCGCCAGGCCACGCGGATCGGCCCGCTCGAGACGCTGAGGTTCGCGCCGCACGCCGCGGGCGTTTCGCCGTTGCTGGCCGCCGTGCTGTGCGCCGGTCCGGTGGCCGTGGACGCGTGGGAACCCACGTACGGGCGGCTTGCCGAAGCCCAGGTCAAATGGGAGGCGGCGCACGGGCGTCCGCTCGAGCGCTGAGCACTGCGCCGGCCGTGCACGTCCGGCCCGCGCGCGCGGCCGACCTTGACGCCATTCACGCCATCGAGGTGCGCGCCTTTTCGGCGCCGTGGCGCCGCGAAAGCTTCCGGGACTACCTCTGTGACGGCCCGGCGCGGCTCCTGGTGGCCGAGGCGGCCGACGGGACCGTCGTCGGGTTCGCCGTGGCGCTGATCGCCGTGGACGAGGCGGAGATCGCGAATCTCGCCGTGGCACCGGAGTGGCGCCGTCGCGGTGTCGCGCGCCGGATCGTCGACCGGGTGTTCGCCGCCGCGGCCACCGCCGGGGTACGGACGGTGTTTCTCGAGGTGCGTGAATCGAACGCGGGGGCGATTGCGCTGTACGCCGCGGCGGGGTTCACCGAGGTCGCCCGGCGGCGCGCGTATTATCGCGATCCTGTCGAGGACGCCCTCGTGATGCGATGCGGGATTGCAGTGCCGTGACACCACTCGCAAGTGATTGGTGACGTACCGCGCGGGTGGTAGATTCAGGTTGACGCCGTATCCCTACCAGGAGGAGTTGTGAGCCGTAGCTTGAACAAGGTGACGTTGATCGGGAACCTCGGGAACGACCCCGAGATCCGCACGACGTCGGGCGGCAACAAGGTGGCGCAGTTCTCGCTCGCCACGAGCCGCCAGTGGAATTCGGCGTCCGGCGAGAAGCAGGAAAAGACGGAATGGCACAAGTGCGTCGCGTGGAACGCGGGGTCGCGCGGCACGGGCCTCGCCGACATCATCGAGCGATACGTCAAGAAGGGCGACAAGCTGTACGTCGAAGGCCGGATCGAGTACCGCCAGTACCAGGACAAGGACAACCAGACCCGGTACGTCACCGAAGTGAATGTCCGTGAGATTCTCCTGCTCGGTGGTGGGCGGGGCGGAGGAGGCAGCGAACCTGATGGCGGTTCGTCGCGGTCGCGCGGGGCCGACAAGTCCAAGGGCGGCGATTTCGAGGAGTTCCCGAACGCCCTCGAGCCGGCGGACGACGACCTGCCGTTCTAAGCGCGAGCGACTGCGAGACGGTCGTGTCGTCGAGGCGCGGGCGGCCGGGATTTCCGGCCGCCCTCTGTCCTTGCCGGGCAGCCCGATTCATGTTTCCCCCGGACTCCGCCGCTCGTCCTAAACCGTAGCGGCGCTCCCGGTGTGGCCGGGGGCGCGTTGCCGACCCGTTACCCCGATCAACGCATGCGAAAGCCCCGATCGAGCACCTTGATTGCGCTGGCCGCCGCCGTGGCGGTGGCGCCGCCCGCGGTGGCGCAGGCGCCGGTCGACCGGCCGGCGACGCATGTCGTCAAGAAGGGCGACACCCTGTGGGATCTCGCCCAGCAGTATCTCGGCGATCCGTTCCAATGGCCGCAGATCTACCAGCTCAATACGGCGAAGATCAAGGATCCGCACTGGATTTATCCAGGTCAGGAGTTCGCGCTCCCTGGCGGCGTTGCGGCGCAGGCCGCCGCCCCGGCCGACGCCACTCCGGCAGCGGGCGCGCCCGCCCGGTCGGCAGCCTCATCGATGACCGTGTTCAATCCGGCGCTCCGCCGGACGGAGAATCGCACGCGCGAGTCGCTCCTCATGGAGGCGTCGCGCACCGCGGTCCGCGCCGGTGACTATGAAACGGCACCGTTCATGTGGTCCGTCGGCGGCCCGGAAGGCGCCGGCTCGATCGACGGCACCGCTGAACCGGTAGGCACCGCGATCAGCACGCACCGGCCGATGGGAATCCGTGAACTCGTCGTCGTGACGATGCCACGGGGCGTTGCGCCGGCGGAAGGAGCGCAGCTTCTCGTCTATCGCCTGGACGATGTCGTCCCGAATCAGGGACAGGTGGTGATTCCGACTGGCGTCGTGCAGGTCGTGTCGGCAATCGACGCCACGCACGCCAGGGCGTACGTCCTTCGCAAGTTCGAGGATGTGTTCGCCGGCCAGCGCGTGATCGAGCACGCGCCACTCGACATGCCGTCGGGCGTGTACCCGTCGTACGTCGCCTTCGGCATGTCGACGCGCATCGCCTGGGTCTACATGAAGCCGATGCTTCCGTCGAGTGGTCACACGATGATCCTGGCGGTTGGCGCCGGCGCGGGGCTTGCGACCGGCGACCAGCTGTCGATCCGCACGCCCCCCGGCACGGATCCCGACGGTCCGTCCGGCGACCGCGAACTCGGTGTCGTACAGGTGACCCGCGTGACGCCGTGGGGCGCCTCGGCGGTCATCCTCGAAGTGCGGGACGGCGGGATCGTTGCGGGGCTTCGGGCGCAGGTCTCGGCCAAGATGCCGTGAGCGAGCAGGCGTGACGTTGAGCGTGGCGCGGCGGATGCGACGTGACTCCGAAGCGCGCCGCGGACGGGGCACCGGGTGAGCAGCGCGAAGAAGGCCCTCGTGACGGGCGGCGCCGGTTTCATCGGCTCGCACGTGGCCGATGCCCTTGCCGCGGCGGGTTACGCGGTGACCGTCCTTGACGACCTGTCGTCCGGCCGGCGTTCGAATGTCGGGACGGGCATCCAGTTGACTGAACTGGACATTCGTTCGGCGGCGGCGGCGGATCTGGTGCGGACCGGCGGATTTGCCGTGATCTGCCACCTCGCGGCGCAGATTGACGTGCGGAAGAGCGTTGCGGATCCCGTCGCCGACGCCGACCGAAACGTCCTTGGCACGCTCAACCTTCTCGAGGCCGCGCGCTCGGCGTCGCGCCCGCCACGCGTCGTGTTCTCGTCCACCGGCGGCGCCGTTTACGGCGATTTCGGCGCGCCGCCAAGCGGGGAGCAGGACGCGAAGGACCCCGAGTCGCCATATGGGATCGCGAAACTCGCGGCGGAGTACTATCTGGCGTACTACGGTCGCGTGCACGGGATGGACGTGGCCGCCTTGCGCTATTCAAACGTCTACGGGCCTCGCCAGGACCCGCACGGCGAGGCGGGGGTCGTCGCGATCTTCTGCGAGCGCCTGCTGAACGGTGAGTCGCTGACCGTCTTCGGTGACGGCCGGCAGACGCGCGACTATGTGTTCGTCGGCGACGTGGCGCGGGCCAACGTCCTCGCGGCTGATCGCCCGCTCCCGGCGGCGGGCCGGCTCGATGATCGCGCGTTCAACATCGGCACGGGCGTCGCGACGTCGGTGCTCGACCTTGCCGGCACCCTCCAACGCGCGGCCGGCCGCGCGACGAGCATCACCCACGCGCCCGCCAGGAAGGGCGAGCAGCAGCGTTCATTCGTGCGCGTATCGAAGGCCGCTGATGCACTCGGATGGACGCCGGCCGTCGCGCTCGACGAGGGGCTGCGGCTCACCTACCAGTGGTTCCATTCCCGGCAGTCGGTCGCCGGCACCCGACCCGCACACCCGATTCCATGACCCTGCAAACCGGAAGCGCCATCCCGAGTACACCGGTGGAGCTGATCCTCAGCTCGTCGCCGGCAACGAAGGTGGTCCTGCTGATCCTCGCGCTGTTGTCGCTCATTTCGTGGGCGGTGATGTTCGCGAAGTGGCTCGAGTTCCGCCGACTCAACAGGCGAACGGCGGCATTCATGGCGGAGTTCTCGCGCGTCGCGAAGCTCGAGCAGGCCGCCGCACTGGCCCGACGCGTCGAACCCGGGCCGCACGCGCGCGTGATCGCCCGGGCAATGCAGTTCCTGCAGGAGATTCGTCCCCTCGCGCTGGAAGGCGGAGAGATGCGCACGCGCCTCAACGCCGCGCAGGTCGAGGCGTTCCACTTCGTGCTCGACGCCGAGTTCACGGCGGAGCGCGACCGGCTCGGCCAGTACGTGCCGACGCTCGCGATCATCGGGTCGGCGAGTCCACTCCTCGGGCTCTTCGGCACGGTGCTTGGCGTCATCTCCGCCTTCACGGGCATTGCCGCATCGGGCTCGGGCAACCTGAGCGCCGTGGCACCCGGCGTGGCCGAGGCGCTGACGGCGACAGCCGCAGCGCTCGCCGTGGCCGTGCCGGCCGTGTTCGCCTACAACCTTTTTGCGGCGCGCCTCAACCGCTTTGACGGCCAGCTCGACGGGTTTGGCGCCGAGCTCATCGCGCTGCTCGCGCGGGAAGGCAAGATTTGAGGCGCCGCGCGCGGGGCGATCGCACGCCGATGTACGCCGAGGTCAACGTCGTGTCGCTCGTTGACTTGATGATGCTGCTGATGGTGATTTTCATGATCACGGCGCCGATCATGCAGGGCGGAATCGACCTGAACCTGCCGAAGACCGAAGGGCGTGCCGTGGATTCGAAGGGCGGCATGACGATCAGCATCACTCGCAGCGGGCAGATCGTGGTCGACGACACCCCGACGTCGCTGAGCGACTTCCGGGCGAGCTTCAGGGCGCTGATGTCGCAGAAGGTCGATCAGGGCGTGTACATCCGCGGTGACCGCAACGCACCCTACGGGATGATTGCCACGGTGCTCGACATCGTGAAGAACGCCGGGGTGACGAACGTGGCGCTCGTGACCGAGCCGGAGGACATCTCGAGGTGACAGCCGCGCGGCCGATGCCGGCGTCCCTCCGGTTGCCCATCGTTTCGTCGGCCGTGCTGCACGTGGTCGTCGTCGGGATCTTCGTCGTCCGGAGCAACGCTGCTCCACCCGTGATGCCACAGATGTACCGTGTGCAGCTCGTCGCCGCGCCCGCCGGGCCGCGCGCGGAAGGCGTGGTCACCGAGCGCGCCGCGCCGGAGACGCCGACGAAAGCGCCCGCCGCTCCGGAGAAAGCCGCGCCACCGCCGGCGAAGGCGGCCACCAAGGCCGCGGCGCGCCCCACCAAGGCGGCCACGCCGAACATCACGAAGTCGTCAAAGGCGGTGCAAACCAAGGCGCCGCCCAAGGCGGGTGGTGGCCCGGAGGGTGGCGCAGGCGCGGACGTGGCCAACGTCAACACGGCTGGCATCGAGTTTCCGTTTCCGGGGTATCTCCAGAACATCGTCCGGCAGATTGCGCTGCAATTCGAGGTGCCGCGTGGCGCGGCATCGCTGACGGCGGAAGTGACGTTCCTGATTCATCGTGATGGCAGCGTGACCGGGCTCCGCCTGCTCACGCGCAGCGGCTCGTATGTGTTCGACCAGACGGCCCTTGGTGCCGTCGAGGCGGCGGGCAAGTCAGGCCGGTTCGGGCCGCTGCCACAGGGGTTCACCGACGACGTGCTCCCCGTGATCTTCAGTTTTGACCCCAAGAGGATGTAATGATCGCTGGTCGCTCCATACTGTTTGTCGGGCTCCTTGCCGTCGCGGCTGCCCCCCGGATGCTCCGTGCGCAGGACACGGTGCCAGCGGGCGTGCGCATCGGGCTCACCTACGACCGGAACGGCAAACCCGGTGTTGCGCTGACCCCGGTGGTTGGCGCCAACGCCGACTCGGTGCGCACCATCCTCGCGCGCGACCTGGACTTCAGCAACCGAATCACGGTGATTGCGCCCGACAGCGGAGCACCGCCGTCGGGTGGACTCAACTACGACCTGTACGCGAAGATGAACGCTGTCGCCGTAGTGCAGGCGGTCGTGACTCCCGCGGGAAACCTGCACCTGTCGGTGCACGAAGTCGCCGGCAAGCGCGTCGTGCTCGTCGTGGACATTCCACTTCCGGAACCCGCGCTGACTCCCGAGTGGCGCCGCGCCGTGCACATCGCCGCCGATTCGGTCGAGTGGGCCGTGCTCGGCCAGCGGGGAATCTCGAGCACCCGCGTGCTCTTCGTCCGCGGCAACCAGGTCTGGAGCGTGGACGCCGATGGTGGCGGGCTCCACGCCATTCCCGGCACCGAAGACGCGCTGTCACCGACGTGGTCGGCGAACGGGACGATGATCGCCTATGGCATGCTGCCCGGTGTCGGCGGTCCCTCGCGCATCGTCGCGCGCGACCTGGCCACCGGGCGCACGTGGTCCACGCGCGCCTCCGACACCAACATCCAGCCGGCGTTTTCACCGGACGGCAGCCAGCTCATCTTCGCCGCCGGCTCGGACGCGTTCGAACTGTACTCGGTCGCACCGTTCACGAATGAATCACCGCGCCGGCTGACGGCTCGGAGGGGCAGCACGAACGCCACCCCGGCATTCAGTCCCGACGGAAGAAAGATTGCCTTCACTTCTGGAATCCTTGGGCACCCTGAGGTTTATATTATTGATGCGGATGGGTCGAACCCCGATCTCCTTACCAGCATTGGGTTTGGCGATCAGTTGTACCGATCCAACCCGTCGTGGTCTCCGGATGGCAGGCGGATCGCCTTCCAGTCCAAGATCAACGGCACGTTTCAGGTCATGACGATCGCGGTACGGGACAAGTCGACCCGACAGTTGACCAGCGAAGGGACGAACGAAGACCCGAGCTGGGCGCCGGACGGCCGGCACGTTGTGTTCGTCAGTTCACGGACTGGTTCGCGGCAACTCTGGGTGCTCGATACGGAAAGCGCGCGCGCCCGACAACTCACGCACGGCACCCGGGTGCAGAATCCGGCCTGGTCGCCCCGACTCGATTTCTCTCGACAGCCGTAGCTGTCCCCACCACCAGGAGGATGTAATGCGCCGGATCCCCCTTTCCCGACTGATCATGTTGACGGCAGTCGTCGCGGCATGCTCGAAGAAGCCGCCGCCGGCTCCGCCGCCGGCCCCGGCGCCGGCCCCAACGGTCAATCAGGACTCGATCGACGCGGCGCGCCGCGCTGCGGAAGATGCCGCGCGCCGTGCGCGTGAGGCCGCGGCCGCCGCGG
>CAZLAU010000079.1:9795-12346 GCA_964557615.1 uncultured Gemmatimonas sp. | reverse complement strand
GGCGATCGCGATGCAGGAGCAGTTCGCGTGGACGGAGACGACCAAGGGGTACGTGCTCTCGTCGTTCTTTGTCGGGTACATGGCGCTCATGGTGGTGAGTGGAGCGCTCGCGAACCGCTACGGCGGCAAGCTGGTCCTGGGCGTCGCGGTCGTGTGGTGGTCGCTGTTCACCGCGCTGACGCCGCCTGCGGCGATGGTCTCGCTGTCGGCGCTCATCGCGGCCCGCATCGCGCTTGGCCTTGGCGAAGCCGCCGTATTCCCGGCGTCAATCAACATGGTGGGGGGCTGGGTGCCCGCAGCGAGTCGTTCGCGCGCGGTGGCGCTGTTCGCCAGCGGACTCTCCATCGGCACGATGGTTTCGCTGCCGATGACCGGCTGGCTCGTGCGCGAGCACGGCTGGCCGAGCCCGTTCTACATCTTCGGCGCCGTCGGCGTGGTGTGGGCGGTCGCGTGGTTCTGGAAGGTGCGCGACGGCCGCGATTCCGCACTTGATGCCGCCGCTGGTGCGGCGCCCGCCACCGCTGGTGCCCCGGAGAAGCGCGCCATTCCGTGGGCCAAGCTGCTCGCGACGCCGGCTATCTGGGCGATCGTCGTCGCCCATTTCTGCAGCAACTGGTCGCTCTACGTGCTGCTGGCGTGGCTCCCGAGCTACTTCAAGAGCACGTTTGACGTCTCCCTTGCCAATGCCGGGCTGCTCTCTGCCGCGCCGTGGTTCGCCTATTTCGTGATGGCCAACGTCGGCGGCGCCTGGGCCGACCGGATGATGCGGAACGGTCGCTCGCCAACCTTCGTGCGGAAGTTCATGCAGGTCACCGCGCTCGCCGGCGCGTCCACGTTCCTCCTGCTCCTGCAGGGCGCCGAAACCGCGACCGTGGGAATGGTGTTGATGTTCGGGGCGTGCGGCACGCTCGCCTTTTGCCTGTCGGGCTTCGGCGCCAACCCGTTCGACGTCGCCCCGCGGCACGCCGACGTCGTCTGGGGCATCAGCAATACGTTCGGTACGATGCCGGGAATCGTTGGAGTTGCCGTGACCGGCTGGCTGGTGGACCGCACGGGCAATTTCAACGCCCCGCTGGTGCTCACCGCGATCGTCGGAGCCGTCGGGGCCGCCTTCTACCTGGTCTTCGCATCCGGTGAAAAGCAGGTGGAGTAGCGGGGCGCTCGCCCGCGTGCGTATGGCAGCGCTGCTGGTCGTCTCTGGCGCATCGGCCGCCTGCCGGCTCACCGGTGAACCGTCCGCTCGGCGAGTGCAGTGGGTGGCCGACATCACAGCGCGCGGGCAGGTGCTGTTCATGAGCATCGACACCACGCAGGGCATCGTCGGCGGAACCGGATCGGTCGGCTCCCTCACCGGCACGGGCGGCGACCCACTGACGATCGCCGGGCTCCGGGCGGCTGATTCACTTCACCTCACGTTCGCGAAGGACGCCGTGCCGTCGTTCACCTTTTCGGGCGCGTTCACGTATGTCGGCCCGAATCGTACGCTGGTCGGCATCGGTGGGCGCCTCAATGGCGGCGGGTACACGAACACCAGCGTGGCGTTCCGCCGCCCATAGTCGGAGCGGGCGTCGCTTTACAAGCGGTTCAGTGCGCGCCAGCGTAGTAGTGCTACGGAGCAATGGCCAGGCGGCGCATCACGCCGCCGTGATCTTCACCGTCACGCAGCAGGAGACCCCACCATGTCGCTCGTCCGCCGTCTCGCCTCCCTCGTCGCCAGTCTGGCGATGGGAGCGTCCATCCTCGTCGCACAGGGCGGCCAACCCGCTGACCCCGTCAACCAGGCCACCGATCCGGCATTGCGCGGTTTCCGGTGGCGTGTGATCGGCCCGATTGGGCAAGGTGGGCGCATCGATGACATCGCCGTGAACGAGCGCGATCCGCAGGTGTTCTATGTCGGATTTGCGACGGCCGGTGTATGGAAGACCGAAGACAACGGCATCAACTTCAAACCGGTGTTCGACACGTACTCGACCCACTCGGTCGGCGACCTGGCCATCGCCCCATCGAACCCCGACATCCTGTATGTCGGGACCGGGGAGCCGAACAACCGACAGAGTTCGTCTTTCGGTGACGGCGTTTTCAAGACGACCGACGGCGGCAAGACGTTCACGAACATCGGCCTTCGGGAAACGCAGTCCATTGCCCGCATCGTCGTGCACCCGACGAACCCGGACATTGTCTGGGTCGCGGCAATTGGCCACCTGTTCGGCCCGAATCAGGAGCGCGGTCTCTACAAGACCACCGACGGAGGCCGGTCGTGGCGCAAGGTGCTCTCGATCGATGAAAACACGGGCGCCACGGACGTCGTTATTCACCCGACCAATCCGAACGTCCTCTTCGCCGCCACCTACACGCGGCGTCGCACCGTGTTCGGCTTCGCCTCTGGTGGCCCGAACAGCGGCATCTGGCGCAGCACGAACGGTGGCGAAAACTGGACCCGGGTGACGGGTGGCGGGTTGCCGACGGGGACGATGGGCCGTATCGGCCTCGACTTCTCCCGCTCCAACCCGAACGTCATCTACGCGCAGATCGAAGTGGCGCCGGACAAGGA
>CAZLAU010000079.1:0-9695 GCA_964557615.1 uncultured Gemmatimonas sp. | reverse complement strand
GGCGGTGGCGGAGCGCAGCTCCCGCCCGACGACCAGGTGAACGGCATCTGGCGTTCGGCGGACGGCGGCCGCACCTGGGAGTTCCGGAGCAATGAGAACAACCGCCCGATGTACTACTCGCAGATTCGCGTCGACCCGAACAACGAGAACGTCGTGTACGTCGGCGGCGCAGGCGCGTCCAAATCCACCGATGGTGCCCGGACGTTCACGCAGCTGACGGGTTTTGGGCACGGCGACCATCACGCCATCTGGATCAATCCGCGTAACTCGCGGCACGTGATGTACGGCAACGACGGCTCCCTCGACATCTCCTACGACGGCGCGCAGACCTGGGAATCGATCCGGACGTGGGCCGTGGGGCAGCCATACCACGCGTCCGTGGACATGCGGCGGCCGTATTACGTCTGCACGGGCCTCCAGGACAACGGCAGCTGGTGCGGGCCGAGTTCGGTGCGATCGGGGCCGATCCTGTCGCAGGACTGGTACCGTGTGGGCGGCGGGGACGGCTTCTACACGGCCGTGGATCCGACGGACCACCTGACGATGTACTCCGAGTCGCAGGACGGAAACATGAACCGTCTCGACCTGCGAAACGGCACGACGACGTCGATCCGGCCACGGCCTGGCGCGCGCAGCGTCGACACGCCGCCGGCCGGTGGCGGCGGCGGTGGCCGCGGCGGCGCGCCGCCGAACGTCTTCCCCGAAACCGACGCACCCGTGAGCGTCCGTTTCAACTGGAACACGCCGCTCGTGCTCTCGCCGCACGATGCGAGCACCGTGTATGTGGCCGGGAACCGGCTCTTCATCTCGCGCGACCGCGGCGCCACGTGGCGCATGACCGACGAACTGAGCAAGGCGCTCAATCGCGACGAGCGTGAGATCGCGGGCATGAAGCTGAGCCTTCCGGGGTGCAGCCGCGCCCGCGTGGGGGCGTGCATCATGTCCAAGAACGATGGCTTGAGCATGTGGGGCACCGCGGTGTCGTTCGGTGAATCGTCCGTGGTGCCGGGCGTCCTCTGGGTCGGGACCGACGACGGACATATCCAGGTGTCGCGCGACAACGGCGCCACGTGGACCGAGGTCGGCCGGAACGTCCCGGGCGGCACGAAGGAGTACTACATCTCGCGCGTCGAGCCGTCGCGCTTCGACGCCGCCACGGCGTATGTGTCGGTGGACGGCCACAAGAGCGACGACCTCAAGCCGTACATCTTCGTGACGCGCGACTACGGACAGACGTGGACGTCCATCGCGTCGAACCTCCCGGCATGGGGCAACGTCAATACGGTTCGCCAGGATCCGCGGAACCGCAACCTGCTCTACGCCGGCACCGAGTTCGGGTTCTTCACGTCGCTCGACGAAGGTCGCACGTGGAAGCAGTTCATGACCAACCTGCCCGTCGTCCGCATCGACGACGTGCTCGTGCATCCGCGCGACAACGACCTTGTGCTCGCGACGCACGGCCGCAGCGTGTGGGTGATGGACGACATCACGGCACTCCAGCAGATGACGCCCGAGGCGATGGCGCAGGACGTGGCCCTGTTCCATCCCCGCAATGCCGTGGCGTGGAAGAACGACGCCCGTACCACGCGCTCGGTGACGGGTGCCAAGAACTTCCGCGGCGAGACCGCGCCGCGCGGGTCGGCGATCTCCTATTACCTGAAGACCGTTCCCGCGGGCGACGTCACCGTCACGATCCGCGATGCGTCGGGCGCCGTGTTCCGCACGTTGCCGGCCACGAAGCTTCAAGGGCTGAACCGGATCCAGTGGGACCTGTGCAGCGATGTGCGTCCGGTGCAGCCCGGGCAGGGCTTTGGTGGATTTGGCGGCGGCGGTGGTGGGTGCCAGCCACCGGGAGGCGGCGGGCGGGGCGCGATCCCCACGGGCATTGCCCAGGTGGCCGCGCCGGGTGCCTACTCGGTGACGCTGACCGTTGGCGGCCGGAACTACGCCACCAGCCTCAGTGTCCTCGAGGACATCTGGATGGAGCAGCGCTAGACGACGGGACGGCTGGCGTTGGTCGCTAGACTTAGCGGGGTGCGCGAGACGGATCCGGCCACGATCCTCTCGCGCACCCCGCGGTTCGTTCAGGCCGTGGGATCGTGATTCCCATCCCACCTGCATGATCGAGTCCGCGAGAACCCCTGTATCGGCGACCCACCTCACGAGGGCGGTGGTGTTCGTCGCGGGCATCGCCTTCGCGCTGAGTGTGTACGCGACGCCGGCGCTCGCGCTGGGGCTGGGCATCGCGATTGCGCTGACGCTGGGTAATCCCTGGCCTACGCTCACGGCGATCGTTGGCGCGCGGCTCCTCCAGGCCGCGATCGTGGGCCTCGGGTTCGGCATCCCCCTCGGCAATCTCGTGCGCGCAGGATCCACGGGCCTCCTGTACACGGCCGCGTTGCTCGCGGCGGTGCTGGGTGCGGGGGTCTGGCTCGGGCGGCGCCTCGGCGTCGAGCGACAGCTGTCGTTGCTCATCAGCGCTGGCACAGGCATCTGCGGAGGCAGCGCGATTGCCGCGCTCGCCCCGGCCATCGGCGCCAGCCGGCAGGCCATGAGCATCGCGCTGGCTACGGTCTTCGTCCTCAACGGCGTGGCGCTCTACCTGTTCCCGCCGCTCGGTCACCTCTTTGGCCTGAGTGAACAGCAGTTCGGCACGTGGGCAGCCCTCGCGATCCACGATACCAGTTCGGTGGTCGGCGCAGCCGCCACGTACGGGGCAACGGCGTTGAGCGAGGCCACGATCCTCAAGCTGGCGCGCGCCCTGTGGATCGTGCCCCTGGCGCTCATCGTACCGCTCGCGCTCCGCCGCGGCGACGCGCCGAGAGTCGGCACACCGATCCCCTGGTTCATCGGCCTCTTTGTGCTCGCGTCCGTCGCGCGATCGCTCGCCGGTCCCGACGCGCTCGCGTCGTTCGACGCGATCAGTCGGCTCGCCCGCGTGGCCCTCGTGTTGACGCTATTCCTGATCGGGGCAGGGCTCTCACGCGGCCAGCTGCGCAGCGTCGGGTTCCCCGCGTTTGCGCACGGCGTGCTGCTCTGGGTCGGCGTGTCCGCCGTGACGCTCGCGGCGGTTCGCTGGGGCATGCAGCCCTAGCGTCAGGTCATCGCGTACACGACGATGTTCACGGCGAACTTGGTGTTGTCTCGTGTGCGGAACCGCTTGTTCCGCCACGAATAGTCCCATTCGCAGCCGTAATCCTGGTTGGTGTAGACGACGCCGAGCCGGCCGTTGCGTTCGACACCCTTCACGTAGTCGTGCACGACGTTGTCGCCCCACCCGTTGATCTCGTGGCTGGTGCGCGGTGGACCGTCGAAGGCAAAAAAGGCCCGGTACAGCGGATGACGCGCCGGAATCTTGGCCAGCGAATCCGGCGCAGGGAATGTCCGCCGCATCTCCGCCTCGAACGACGTGGCGTACAATCCGTTCACGTCGTGATTGCAGTCGTCCGAAAACAACAGGCCGCCGTTGGCGACGAATCGACGCAGCCCCGCGCGTTCCCGCTCGCTGAATCGGACGAGCTTGTGCCCAGTCATGAAGAGGAACGGATACGCGTCGATCTCGGTCGAATCCGCCGGAATCACGACTTCCTGCTGCTGCACCGGAATCGTCGTGTACTGCATCACGGAATCCAGGACGTTCGCGGCGACCTTCGGGTTGTAATCCCAGTCACCCGAGTCGTACCGAAGGCGCGCGAACACGAATTCGTTGCTTCGCGGCGCGCCGCCCCGCCGCAGTCCGCCTTGTGCTGCGCCGGCCTGCCCGCCTGACGGCACCGCGGCGCCGGCGCGTCCCTGTGCGTCGAGCGACCGCCCGAACCACGGCGCGGCCACGAGCCCGCCGGCGGCAAGGCCGAGGCGCTGGAGCACGCTGCGTCGCGACATCGGGTTCGTCATGGTCGTCGTTGCATTCTAACCGGAACAACCGACACTCGCCCATCCACTCGCAGCGTCGTCACGGTGGATTCGAGCGGGCGTTGGTCGAACACAACCCTGAGTTTCTGGCCCGCCGCGAGGCCGGACGTACAGATCGAGACCGTGCCATCCACACGGCTCGTGCCGCGGAGGCGCAACGGCTTCCACGCCTCCGGCGCACCTGCCTCGGCCGTGTCGGCGGCCGCGGACCACGACACGCCCTGCAGCGGCCTCCCGTCGGCGTCCGTGACGCGCGCCAGCACAAATGTCGAGTCTCCGGGTTGGTGCCGGCGCTCGGCGATGCATCGGTCCGCGATCCATTCCTCGAGCGATGGCACACGAACCGTGAACACGTGGGTCGAGTCACGGCGTGCCGTGAACTGCAGCCGGGTTGCGAGTTCGAACTCGATTGCAGTCAGCCGCTCGTCGCGCACGACCATTGCGTATGGGCCAGGCAGGAGGTCGTGCACGGCAAACACGCCGCTCTCGTCGAGCCGCTGTTCATATGGGGTGTGCGCGAGTGCGACGTCGTAGCCCGCCGCGGGGACGTCGCCGTACGTCAGCACGTTGATCACCGCGGCGGCCAGTCGCGCATCGTAACGATTGCCGTCCGGCCACCTCGCGTGCGCCACTTCGCCACCGCTGTGCGAAGCGTGCGCGCCCGGCGCGAGGGGGATGGCGGTCTGGGTGCGGGCCAGATTCTCGGTCGGCACGCCGACGCTCCGAATGTCCCAGCGGGAGATGAACACGGTGCCGTTTGGCACCTCCCGGAATTCCAGCGTTCCCCCCGGCTGGTACCGGTCCATGTTGGGGATTGTCCCGACGTACCGGTACTCGATGTCGCGCAGCGTGCGCGTCAGCGTGTCTATCCAGAGCGTTCCGCTGATGTCCACGCGGCCGCGCCGCCGGTCGGGCGCGACAAAGCTCAATCCCAGCTGGTTGGGCCGTGCGCGATTTCGCGGGGCCAGCCGCATGCAGTACCCGTTGGCAAAGCCGGCCTCGAGCAGAACTTCGGCGTCTGGGGCGTAGTACCAGCGAATGCCGGCACTGTCTTCGCTGAATCCGTTGGCGACGAAATCCGTGGCCTCGCGCACTGCGCGGTACGACTTGCGTGTGCTCTCGGCCGAGTCCAGCGTCACCACCTGCCGGATGACGTCGGCGCCGCTCCGGAGGTCGCGCAGCAGACGCTGGTATCCCGCGCGAACCATCGCGGCTGGATGCTGTTCGCTCGCGACGACCGCCGCGAGCAGCCCGGCTCGGGCCTGTTCCCAAAGGCCGAGCGCGCGCTCCGAGTCGGGCCGCTTCGGACACTGCCTCGCGTCCACCCGAGCGGGCTCGAGCATCGTCGGAATCGCGACCAGTGCGACGGTGGCCGATGCGATGCCTTCCGAAACCGGCGGCACCGGAATGTCACGTGGACGAAAGCCGATGCGCACTACCCGCACGCGCCCTGCGGTCGCGCCGAGCGGGAGAGAAAACACACCTCGTCCGTCGGCCAGGCTTCGCGCGAGCACGTGGCCTGCGGAGTCGAGGACGCTGACCACCGCGCCGGGAATCGGCAGGCGGCTGGTGCTGTCGAGCACCGTGCCCCGGATCAGCTGGGCACGGGCGTCCGTCGTCGCGAGCGCCATCGCGCCGGCAACCATCGCCGCCCGCATGGCGGGCGTCACCGGGACTCGCCAGCCGCGCACCGCGTCCTCCGGCTACCGGTACACCACTCCGTCCTTCATCACGAAACGCACGTGCTCCTTGCGGGTGCGCGAGATGTCGCGCGTCGGGTCCCCGTCGAGCGCGATCAGGTCCGCCAGCAGGCCGGCCTTGACCACGCCGATCCGGTTCTCCAAGTGGAGCACTTTTGCATTGACACTCGTGGCTGCGCGAAGCGCGGCGGCCACCGGCATTCCGTACTTCACCATCAGTTCGAGTTCCAGCGCCTGCTCGCCGTGCGTGAATACGCCTACGTCGCTGCCGGCACAGATCGTCACGCCGGCGTCGAGCGCCATCTTGAACGAGGCGCGTTTGCGCTGCACGCCGGCCGGCTCGGGCTGCGTCGCCGGATTCCAGCCCGCGTACTGGCTCGTCGAGTACCCCGCGGCGAGCGTGGGGCAGAGGGCGACGCCCTCGCGCTTCATCAGGGCAAACACCTCCGCCGTGCCGCCGTCACCGTGCTCGATGTTCTCGACGCCCGCCACGACGGCGCGTCGCATTCCTTCAGGCGTTGACGCGTGCGCCACGACCGATCGCCCCGATGAGCGCGCCGTTTCGACCATCGCGCGCAGTTCGGCCTCCGAGAACCCCGGCATCGCCTCGCCGTTCGGACCCCAGCGATAGTCGGCGTACACCTTGATCCAGTCGGCGCCCCGCGCGATCTGTTCGCGCGTCACGCGAATCACGTCCTCCGGGCCGTTCGCTTCCTGTGCGCCCTGCGGTGGTTCGAACGCGAAGTCCACCCGTCGCGGCGCGTAGCTCCCGGTCGCGACGATCGCGCGGGTCGTGATGATCATGCGCGGGCCGGGAATGATTCCCTGCGCCACCGACTGCTTCAGTCCCACGTCGGCGTCGCCGGCGCCTTCGGTCCCGAGGTCGCGGATCGTCGTCCACCCGGCCATCAGGGTGCTGCGGAGGTGGTTCGTGGCGCGCGCCACCCGAACGACCATTGGCTCGCGGAGTACCTGATCGTTCCACGACGCCTCGTTGTACGGGTGCAGCAGCACGTGTGAGTGGTTTTCAATGAGGCCGGGCAGGAGCGTCGCGCCGGGCAGGTCGATCACGCGCGCGCCCGCCGGCGTTCCCACCGTCGCGGCTGGCCCGGCGGCGGCAATCGTGTTGCCGCGTACCAGCACCGTCCAGCCGGCGTGCGGCGCATCGGCGATCCCGTCCCAGACGGCGGCCGGCCGGATCAGCACCAGCGAGTCAGCCCGCTGTGCCGGCCCGCCGGCGCGGCCCACTGCCGCGGTTGGTCCGCGCTGGGCGCCGGCCTCCTGCGCCGCTGTCATCGCGGTGGCCAGCGAGGCTGTCGTTGCGACCGCGGCGATCGTGGCGATCCGTGCACCTGGGAGTGGCATCGCCCACCTCACTTGAGTTTCGGGAACTCGGTAACACCGCCCGAGACGATGAACGCCATCAACTCCGAACTCGACGTGTCGAGCCGTCGCACGCGCGAGGCCTCGACCACGCACGTCCACCCGGCGAACGAGTACGAGAGGGGCAGGTACACGATGATCGTCTGGGCCGTGCCCAGCTGTTCCATCGTCTCCTGCGTGATGAACCCCAGTCCCTTGATGGCGCCGTCTGCCGACATCGACACGACCACCGGCTTGTCAAAGCGTTTCTTCTCACCGACGAACGCACCGATCAGGTCCTTCGTCGCGTTGTACACGAGGCGCACGAGCGGCAGCCGCTCGATCATGTCCTCGAAGCCGGCCACGAGGCCGCGCGTCACGAGGTTCGAGCCGAGGAAGCCGATCACCGTGATCAGGACCAGCGTCAGCGCAAATCCCAGGCCCGGCGTGGAGATGCCCAGCAGGTTGTCGAGCGTGACGAACATCTGCCAGACGAGCCACCCGGTGACCGCAGCCGGGACGATGATCAGCAGGCCGCGAATGAAGTAGACGAGGATACGCTTCATCGATTTCCAAACTCCTTGGGCGGGACACTCTGCAGGTAGGCGAACACCGCGCGGATTTCATCGTCGGTCATTTCCCGGGTCCACTTCACGGGCATCTCGGAGCTGACCGTCGTGCCGGTGGGGCGCCGGCCCTCGCGCAGGAGCGTGAAGAAGTCCGCCTCCGAGTAGTGCCCGATTCCCGTCGGCGTGAGGTTCGCCGCAGGGAGCCACGCCGGATCTCCAGTCGGAATCTTCCCGCCCGAGAGCGTCTCGCCGTGGCAGCCGTGGCAGCCGCTGATCCGAGCAAGGTAGGCTCCATACTCGACGGTAACGCCGGCCGGCGGCGGCTCCGGCGCCTTCCTCCCATGATCGACGCGATCGGCCTCGAAGAACGGGGCGGCATTGAACGCGATAAGGGCGCGGAGCACTGGACCATAGCGCATCGACGCACGTGGCCGATCCACACGGGGCACCGACCGCAGGTACGAAACCAGTGCGGCGAGGTCCGCTTCACCGAGGTGCGCGTACTCGGCCGACGGCATGAGCAGCAGGCGGCGTCCCTTGGGATCGACGCCGTGCCGGATGGCCGTCGCAAGCTCCGCGTCCGTCCGTTCGGCGGCGACGCCGCCCGGCGTCAGGTTGGGCGTCGTCCAGCGACCCATGGCGCCATCGTCGACGATCGTCGCCCCGCCGAGGTCGTCACCGTGGCAGTCCGCGCACTTGCCGAGCGCCCGTGCCAGGTGCCGCCCGCGGGCGAGCGACACGGAATCCGTCGGCAGCGCGACGGTCTCCGGCGTGACGGGGATCGTGGCGCCGATCTTGTCCTCGCTCACGACGTACACACCGATGGCGGCCAGCAGCACGAGGGCCGCGATCGTGGCGATGAAGAACCCGATGCGGCGGAGAATCGTCTTCAATGCGTTCACTCCCGGTGGGGATGATCCGGCGCAGCCAGTGCGTGCGGCGCGCACTGGGACGGGCACGGCGCCAGCACCTACGCTAGCAACATCGCCACGCGAGCGCGACCGGTACGGCGCTCGCCGTGCCCGGCGGCCGCGCCGCGGTTCGGCGATCGAGGTACCGCTGAGTGGCCGCTGTCCCTACAATTCGGGGCAATGAGCACCACCATTCCGCTCGACGACGCCGCGGCGCGTGACGCTGCCGTTCCTGCCGGGTCCGCGCCGTCAACGCCGGGCGCCGCTGCCGGTGCGCCGCCAGGCAACGCCAAGGCGGACGCGTGGACGGTCGCTGCCTCCAAGGCGACGTACAACATCGACGGCTGGGGCGACGGGTATTTCGACGTCAACGACGCCGGGCACGTCATCGTCCGGCCCGACAAGGCCCGCCCCGACCGCACGCTCGACCTCTACGAACTGGCGCGCGACCTCGAGGCGCAGGGCGTCGCCCTCCCGGTGCTGCTCCGCTTCTCGGACATCCTCCGCAGCCGCATCGAGCTCCTCGACGAGAAGTTCCGCAACGCCATCCAGGAATTCGAGTACGGCGGCGCGTACACCACGGTCTACCCGATCAAGGTCAACCAGCAGCGGCACGTCGTCGAGGAGATTGTCGAGTTTGGACGCAAGACCGGCGTTGGCCTCGAGTGCGGTTCGAAGCCCGAGCTCCAGGCCGTGCTCGCCCTGCGCGAATCCACCGACCAGCTCATCGTCTGCAACGGATACAAGGACGAGGAGTTCATGCGGCTCGCCCTCATGGGGCAGAAGCTGGGCCATCGCGTCTTCATCGTCATCGAGCAGCTGAGCGAGCTGAACGTGCTGTTGCAGGTCGCCGAGCAGATCGGGGTGCAGCCGACGATCGGCGTGCGCATCAAGCTGAACACCGAAGGCAGCGGGCGCTGGGCCCAGTCCGGCGGCGAGAAGTCGAAGTTCGGCCTGGGCCCGTCGCAGCTCATGCAGGTGATCGAGAAGCTCCAGGCGCTGAACCGCCTCGATATCGTCAAGCTGATCCACTGCCACCTCGGATCGCAGATCACCGACATCCGGTTCATCAAGCGCGGCCTCCAGGAGCTCGCACGGTACTACGTGGAGCTGCGCGCGCTCGGCATCGACATCTCGCACGTGGACGTCGGCGGCGGCCTTGGCGTCGACTATGACGGATCCCAGTCCACGGCGCAGGCGAGCGTCAACTACTCCCTGCAGGAATACGCGAACGACATCGT
>CAZLAU010000078.1:0-12355 GCA_964557615.1 uncultured Gemmatimonas sp. | reverse complement strand
CCGTGTACGCGCCCGGCAGCGCGGTGAACAGCGTCGGCTGATTGCCGCGGCCGGCACCGCCGCCCGCCCCACCCGCGCCGCCCGCGCGACCGCCGCCGCCACGCTGCGGTCCCGCGGTGTCCACCGGCCCCGTGAGTGGCGGGCCCGCGCGCATATCCCACACCTGGCGGTAGAGGCCGGCCTTGCTGGATATCGCAAGCTCGCGCACCACGGTGCCCGACGCATCAACGATGTCGAGCTTCGCTTTCGCGGTGGTATCGGCGTTGCGGAGCACATAGGCGATCTTCGGCCCGGGCGGCGGATTGTCGCCGGTGAACCCGCGCGTGCCCATGCCCGAGTTGCGGCTCGTGTTGGGCTGGTAGAGCAGCGCGTCGGCAATCGTGAACATGTAGGTCGCGGCACTGCGCTTCGCCTCGGCGAGCTTCTCGAGCGGTGTCAGGTCGTCGAGGATGTACACGCCGCGACCGTGCGTGCCGACCACGAGATCGTTCCACCGTTCCTGGATCTTGATGTCGTGCGCCGGCGACGCGGGGATCCCGGCCGTCAGCTGCGTCCACGTGTTCCCGCCTTCGGTCGAGAAGAACACGCCGAACTCCGTGCCGACGAACAGCAGCTGCGGCGTGCGATGGTGCTCGCGAATCACGTGCACCGAGCCTTCCGGCAGGTTCCCCGTGATGTTGGTCCAGCTCTTCCCGTAATCGGCGCTCTTCAGCACGTAGGGCTTGAAGTCGTTGCTGCGATGCCCGTCGAACGTGGCGTAGATCGTCCCCTCGCTCGCGCGCGACCAGATGACGCGGCTCACGAACGTGGTGTCGGGGATTCCGGCGAAGTGATCCACCTTCGTCCACGACTTGCCGCCGTCGCGCGTGACCTGGATGATGCCGTCGTCGGTGCCGACCACGAGGTTGCTGGCGCGAAACGGGGACTCGTCGATCGTCGTGACGTTGCTGAACTCGGCTGTGCCTTCGTGCCGGCCAAGTGCCGACGAGTCCGGGATCGCGCCGCGCATCGGGAGCGTGTTGCGGTCGATCGCGCGGGTGAGGTCGGGGCTGATCACGGTCCAGGTGTCGCCGCGGTCGGTGCTCCGGAAGAGGAAGTTCGCGGCCATGTACACCACGCCCACGCCGTGGCGCGACGGCAGGATCGGCGCATTCCAATTGAAGCGGAACGACTTCTCGCCCGGCTTCGGCGTGGGCCGGATGCCGCGGCTCTGGCCCGTGCGCGCGTCGTAGCGCACGATGCCGCCACCCTGCGACTCCGAGTACACGATGTTGTGGTCGTTCGGGTCCGGCACCACGTAGAACCCGTCGCCGCCGCTCGTGCGGTACCAGTCGGCGTTCGTGGTGCCGAACGCGTTGCGTGACCGGTTGGGCGCGCACCACGAGCCGTTGTCCTGCAACCCGCCGCACACGTTGTAGAAGGGCAGGGCGTCGTCCACGAAGATGTCATAGAACTGCGACACGGGCAGCGCCTGATTGTGGTCCCAGGTCTTGCCGCGGTCGTATGTCGTGTAGAGGCCACCGTCCGTACCCAGGATCTGGATCTCCGGGTGGTCGGGATCGATCCACAGCTCGTGGTGATCGCTGTGGACGCCGCCCGAGGCGTAGGCCGTCCACGTGCGCCCGCCGTCGTAGGATTCCTGCGACGAGGCATTGAGCCGGATCACGTGTTCCGGGTCCGTGGGGTCGCACTTGACGAAGCTGTAGAACCACGCCGTTGCGTTGGTCGATGACACCTGCCGCCACTGCGCCCCTGCGTTGTCGGTGCGGAACACGCCGCCCGTGTTGCCGCGCGCGTGGATGATGGCGTACACGGTGTTGGGTTTCGACGCGCACACCGAGATGCCGATGCGGCCGATGTCGCCCGTGGGCAGCCCGTTGGCCTGCTTGATCCAGGTCTTCGCGCCGTCGGTGGATTTCCAGATCGCGCTCTCGGGGCCGGCGGGGAGGAACGAGTACTCGCGGCGCTCGCGCATGTACGACGCGGCGTAGAGCACGTCGGGGTTCGACGGATCCATCGCGATGTCGGTGAAGCCCGTGAACTTCCCGAGATCGTTCGTGTTCGTCCACGTCTTCCCGCCGTCGGTGGTCTTGTAGAGGCCGCGTTCGCCACCGGGCGCCCAGAGCGGGCCCAGCGCCGCCACATACACGACATTCGGGTCGCGCGGGTCCACCACGATCCGGCCGATGTGCTGCGATTTCGGGAGCATCGGCCCGGACCACGTCTTGCCGCCGTCGGTGGACTTGTACACCCCCGTGCCCCACGACGAGCTGCGCATGTTGCTCGCCTCGCCGGTGCCGACCCAGACGATGTCCGAGTTCGACGGTGCCACTTCCACCGCACCAATGCCGCCAGTGCGCACCGAGTCGAAGACGGGTGTCCAGCTGACGCCGGCGTTGGTCGTCTTCCAGATTCCGCCCGTTGCCGCGCCGGCGTAGATCACGGTGCCGAGCTTGCCGCCGCGCACGGGCGCCGGATTCTCGGCGATCGCAATGTCGGTGATGCGCCCACTCATGACCGCGGGGCCGATCGATCGGAACGGCAGAGCCTGCACGAGCGTCGCGTCCGGCGGAAGCGCGCCACCCTGCGCCAGCGCCGGGCGGTCGGTGGCAAGGACGGCGATCACGACGCCCGCGATGCGGGCCGCGACGTGCGTGGCGAGGCGTCGGCGGGTGGGCGTCGGACGGCGGATTGTGATCTGCGTCATGTGTGGAACCTGGGCGTGAGGGGCCAAGGACCGAAGATGTCCATCGTGTGTATGAGCGGGAAGAGGCGCCCGGCCAGACTCACACACGAGCGCCAACCGGCAGGGCCGGCGGAGGAACCAATGTCTCGGGCAAACACACTCACGCGCCATTCGGCTGGAATCGCCGCCGCGCTCCTCATCGGGCTGCCGCCGGCCATCGGCGCACAGGCGACGGATGCCAGGCGCGCCCCGACGGTTGTCACGGTGCGCGTGGCCGATTCGCTCGGGCTGGTGGTGCCCGACGCGGAGGTGACGCTGATGCGCGGGCTGAAGGAGATGGTCGCGTCGGCTCGCACCAACGCCTCGGGTGAACACGAGTTCATCGTGGATCTCGACTCGACCGACTACTCGATCGTCGCGCGGAAGATCGGTTTCGCGCGTGGCGACCGGTTCTTCTCCGTGGCGCGTGCGGCCGTGAACGTGGACGTCGTGATGAAGCGTGTGGGCGGCGACCTCCCGGCGGTCGTGATCTCCGAGGCCGAGGACCTGCGCCGCCGGAGCTACCATATGGATGCCGACCAGATCGCCGCGGCCGATATTCCGCTCCACGACGCACTCGACATCGTCGAACGGCTGCGTCCCGACATGATCATCAGCCGTTCCGGCACGTGGGGCGGGCGCACACACTACGGTTGCCCGTCCATGCAGAACATCTGGGTCAATGGCCGCCGCTACGACAACGCGTTCACGATCGTGGATGCAACGGTCGTGATGCGCGCCAAGGGTGCACGCAACCGTCCCGCGCGCATCGGCGCCGGCAACATGACGACCCTCTCCGAGATCGCTCCCGAGCACATCGCCGAGATGAACTACCGCGATTGCTTCGACACGACGGAGCGCCGGATCGGTACGACGAACGCGCTGTTCATCGTGCTCAAGCCGGGGGTCGCGTATCGGCCGGGGTCGGGAACGTTCGTGGTCGGCGACACGGCGCGGGTAGCGCTGGCGAAATAAGGCGGTTGGCGACTGCCGCGCATCGTCCTCGCGCGTGGCTGGTCGCCGGCGAACGGCCACAGAGGAAGGACCGACGTGGCGCACCGGTGCATCGGTGCGCCACGCTTGCGCTTGGGGTGCCGTGTGGCGCTATTCAACACCATGGTCGCGGATACGACGCCCGAACCGATCACGCTCGGTGACCTCCTGAGTTCCGTCGCCCGGCGTGCGACCGACGGGCAGCTGCGGTCCATGACGCTCATTGGGGTGTTCGGCGCTGCCGTGATCGCAGGGGTTCTCGGACGGGCCGGATGGCTGGGGGCGGCGGGTGCGCTCGCGGTGGGTGCGTACGGCGCGTGGGGACTCGCGGACCGCGCGCTGAGCCGCCTTTGGTCGCGACCCGGCGCGCACCGCGGCGTGGTGATCGCCGTGTCTGCCGTGCGTGCCGCGAGCGCTGCGGTGGCGACGCTGGCCGCCGTTGCGCTCCTCGCGACAGCGCTCCTCCCGATATTTGGCGGGCTCGTCCGCTGACGGCGGCCCACATCACGGACGCGCGCGTGCGCGAGCTGCTCACGTACGCGGACCTGATCCCTGCGATGGAACGTGCGCTCGCGGACTACAGCGCGGGCACGGCGGTGCAGCCGGTCCGCACGACAATTCCCGTCGAGGCGCACGGCGGATTCCTCTTCGTCATGCCTGCGTACGCGCCAACCTCGCGCGCGCTCGGCGCGAAGCTGGTGACGTTCTATCCGAAGAACAGCGGAATCGAGACGCATTTCGCGACCATCCAGCTGTTCACGCCCGAAACCGGCGAACCGCTCGTGTCACTCGATGGCACGCGGATCACGGCGATGCGCACGGCCGCCGTCTCGGCCGCGGCGACGCGCGCCCTCGCGCGCGACGACGCGTCACGGCTCGCGATCATCGGGAGCGGCGTTCAGGCCGCCAGCCACCTCGAGGCGCTCCGCAGCGTGTGCACCTTCCGTGACGTGCGCGTGTGGAGCCCTCGGTCCGCGGCGTCCTTTGCCGCCGCCCACGGCGTGACCGCGGCTCCGTCCGCCGAGGCGTGCGTGAAGGGGGCGGATGTGATCGTGGTGGCGACCACCGCGGCGGTGCCCGTGCTCAAGGGCGAATGGGTGTCGGCCGGCGCGCACGTGAACAGCGTTGGCGCGGCGCGGCCGGGGTGGCGCGAACTCGACGACGCCTTCGTGCGGCAGGCACGCATCTTCGTGGACTCGCGCGCCGGGGCGCTCGTCGAGTCGGGGGACGTGATGGCCGTGGGCCGCGCCGACGCCGAGATCGGGGAAGTTTTCCTCGGCACGCATCCCGGGCGCGAGTCGCGCAGCGAGATCACGTGGTTCAAGTCGCTCGGCATGGCGGTCGAGGATGTGGTGGCGGCCGACCTGGTCCACCGGGCGTCCCTCGCGCGGAAGTGAACGCATACATTAAATCGCCATGACGACACTCCGACTGTTCGTCGGCATCCTGGCCGGCACGGTGATCCTCGGCGCACCGGCCCAGCCGGCCGGAGCGCAGCGCGGCGGGCAGCGCGTGGAGATGGACACGGCCCGCGCGCGCCGGTTGTACGTGAGCAACGACCCGAAGGACCTGCCCCGCGGAAACTTCGCCGCGCAGATCGTCGCGAAGAACCGCACCGACAGCATCTATTTCGCGCGGTTCAAGGACGTGCTCGAGGTACGCAAGATCACGTACGCGAGCCGACCCGACGGGATGATCATTCCGGCGTATGTGTTTGCACCGCTCGCCAAGCGCGGCCCGAACGGCCACGCTGCGATGATCTGGGTGCACCAGGGCATCCACTCACACTGGGACGAGTCGCTCCTCCCATTCGTGAAGGAGGCGGTGGACAAGGGCTACGTGATCATCACGCCGGAGTACCGCGGCAGCACCGGGTTCGGCGAGGAGCACTACATGGCGCAGGACTACGGCGGCAAGGAAGTGGACGACGCGATCAGTGCGATCGACGCGCTCGCGCAGCTGCCGTACGTGGACCTGAGCCGTGTGGGCATGATGGGATGGAGCCACGGCGGCTACATCACGATGCTCAACGCCACCCGTCCAGGCCACGGCCTCAAGGCGGCGGCGTCGCTCGTCCCCGTGACCGACCTCTTCTTCCGCCTTTCATTGAAAGGACCGTCGTACCAGCAGAACTTCGCCGCGATGCGCGAAGTACAGGCGATGCCGTTCGAGAAGCGGGACGAATACATCAAGCGCTCGCCCGTGTATCACGTCGAGAAGCTCGACATCCCGATGCTCGTCCACATCTCGACGAATGACCTCGACGTGAACTACGTCGAGGACCAGATGATGGTGTGGAAACTCCGGGCGCTGAAGCCCGACCTCGCCGAGACGAAGATCTACGTCGATCCCCCGGGCTGGGGCGGGAGCGTCGGTCACGCCTTCGACCGTCGCGTGGATCCCGTGACGCTCGAGCGGCTCGACACGCCCGAGCAGATCGACTCGTGGAACCGCATCTGGCAGTTCTTCGACTGGAACCTGCGGCCCTACGAGGACCGTTCGAAGCCCGCGCCACCGGTGCGCGTGCAGCCCTGACCGTTTCATCCGAATCGAGGCAGTCGTCATGACCGAGTCCAGGCGATCCCTGTTCGTCACCAGTGCCGCGGCGATCGTACTCGCCGCCTGTGCGGCGGCCACCACCCAGTCGCCGCCTGTCGAAGGACCACCGCAAATGGTCACCACCGTGCGGGGAGTCGCGACCGCCACTGCCGCGGCGCCCGCCCCGTCGGCGCAGGCAGGCGCAGCACAGCAAGCGGGGGGCGGACGTGGTGGCCGTGGTGGACGAGGATTCCAGGGCGTGATGGACAGCGCGCGGGCCCGCCAGCTGTACGTGAGCAACGACCCGAAGGACCTGCCGCGCGCGAACTTCGAGGCCGCGATCGCGGCCAAGCGCGTGACCGACAGTGTGTACGCCGCACGGTTCCGCGGGGTGGTGGACTTCCAGAAAGTCACGTACAAGAGCCGCGCCGACGGCATGGACATTCCCGCGTACCTCTTTGCCCCGCTCAACAAGCGCGGTGCCAAGGGACACGCGGCGATGATCTGGGTTCACGGTGGCGTGCACGGCAACTGGGGCCAGAACATGCTGCCGTTCGTGAAGGAGGCGGTGGATCGCGGCTACGTGATCATCACCCCCGACTATCGCGGCAGCACCGGTCACGGTGAGGCGCTGCACATGGCGATCGACTATGGCGGCGAGGAAGTCACCGACGTCCTGAGCGCCGCCGACTACCTGAAGACGCTGCCATACGTGGACATGGACCGGCTCGGCATGATGGGGTGGAGCCACGGCGGCTACATCACGATGCTGAATGCCACGCGGCCGAATCCGCCGCTGAAGGCGGTCGCTGCGATGGTGCCGGTGACGAACCTGATCTTCCGCCTCTCGCTCAAGGGGCCGGGCTATCAGCGTGATTTTGCCGCCGAGCCGGGGATTCGCGGCCTGCCGTTCGAGAATCCGGACGAGTACATCCGGCGATCGCCGCTGTACCACGTCGAAAACCTGCACATCCCGGCGCTCGTGCACGTTGCCACCAATGATCTCGACGTGAATTACGTCGAGGACCAGCAGATCGTGTGGAAGCTGCGCGCGCTCAAGCCCGATCTCGCCGAAACGAAGGTGTACGTCGACCCACCGGGCTGGGGATCTTCAGTGGGCCACGCGTTCAACCGGCGCGTGGACCCGGTGACGCTCGAGCGTGTGGACACGCCGGAACAGGTGGATTCGTGGAACCGCACGTGGACGTTCTTCGACTGGTGGTTGCGGCCGTACGAGGACCGGTCGAAGCCACCGCCGCCGGTTCGCGTGCAGCCCTGAGTCGTTCGTGAGCGCGTCCGCGAACGATCAACCGATTGTGCCGTCCACGACGTCGCGTCGCGACGCCGTGCGTGCGCTCGCCGTCGCGGCCGTGGCGCTCGCCGGCGCGCCCGCCGTCCTCCGGGGCCGCTATCGCCTCTTTGCCCAGTCATCGGTCGAGTACTCGGCACGCGCCATCCGGCTCGTCGAGGGAACGGTCACGATCGACCTGCTCAACCAGTTCCAGTTTCCCGACTTTCGGAGTCAGCCGGTGAGGAGCCGGCTCTGGATGGAGAAGCCGGGGTCGTTCACGCGGGCGGATTTCGAGCGGTACCGCACGTCGGGGACCCGCGTGTTCGCGCTCGGCTCGGGCAGCACATCATATGAAGGCGCGTTGAAATGGATCGCGGACTGGAACGGCTTCATCGCGGGCTACAGCGACTGGTTCATCCGCGTCGACTCCGCCGACGATTTCGCGCGGCTTGCCCGCGAGCGCAACCGCATCGGCATCATGCTCACGCTGCAGAACGCCGATCACTTCCGCACCGTCGCCGACGTGGATGCGTTTTTCGCGCTCGGGCAGCGCGTCTCGCAGATCACGTACAACACCACCAACCAGCTCGGCTCGGGCTTTCTCGCCGACGAGGACGCCGGGCTCACGGAGTTCGGGCGGGCCGTGATCCACCGCATGAACCAGGTCGGGATGGCGGTGGACCTCTCGCATTCCGGCGACCGGACCACGCTTGACGGCATTGCGGCGAGCGAACGCCCGGTGATCTTCTCGCACGCCAGCTGCAGGGCACTCCTGCCGGGCGGGCTGCGCGCGAAGACGGATGAGATGATCCGCGCGATGGCGCGCACCGGCGGCGTGATGGGGATCCCGTTCCTGCGGTTCATGCTGCGCGTCGAGGAGCCCGTGACGATCGAGCACGCCCTCGACCATTTCGATCACGTGGTGAAGCTCGTCGGTGTGGAGCACGTCGGCATCGGCAGCGACATGGACCTCGTTGGCAACCCGAACCCGATGGGAGTGCCCGAGCCGACGAACCAGCGGAATTTTTCGCGCTACCTCTTCCATCGGGATACGGACAGCGCGATCACGACCAAGAAGCTCGATCACCCGAAGCGCGTATTCGACCTGACCGAAGGGCTCATCCGCCGGAAGTATTCAAACGCCGACATCCGGCTCGTCATCGGCGGCAATTGGGCGAGAGCGCTCGGTTCGATCTGGTCCGGGTAGCGCACGCCCCCGATCCTCGTCGTGCGCGCGGCGCCCGGATCGCGCCCGCATTGCGCGCAAGCGGCGCGCTGCCGAAACCCACGCCGGTCTAGCCGCCATCGCAACGGAACGCCCAGATTGGGCGTAGCACAGGTAATCCCCTCACCAGGACAGCGTATGCGAACTTCCCTGCGTGTCATCGCGTGTGTGGCTCTCGCAGCGGTCGCCGTGCCGGCACCCGCGCAGCAAGCCATGGAACGGATGACGAACCAGTCCACGAACCCGCTCCTGTCGAGCTTCCGTTACCGGTCGATCGGTCCGGCCAGCATGGGCGGTCGCATCGATGACGTCGAGGTCGCGCCGAGCGATCACAACATCATCTACATCGGCTACGCCGTTGCCGGGGTCTGGAAGTCCGAGAACAAGGGGACGACGTGGACGCCCGTCTTCGACGAACAGCCGGTCGCGTCCATCGGCGACATCGCGGTGCACCCGACCAATCCGAACATCGTCTACGTCGGCACCGGCGAGGCCAACAACCGCCAGACGTCGTCGTTCGGCGACGGGATGTACAAGACGACCGACGGCGGAAAGACCTGGCGCCATATCGGCTTGCGCGAGACGCAGTCCATTTCGCGCGTGCTGATCGATCCGCGCAATCCGGAAGTGATCTACGTCGCGGCCGCCGGACACCTGTTCGGGCCCAACGAGGAACGTGGCGTATACAAGTCCACGAACGGCGGACAGACCTGGACGAAGGTGAAGTACGTGGACGAGAACACGGGCTTCACGGACATCGCGATGGACGGCGCGAACTCGAACATCCTGTACGCGGCGAGCTACCAGCGCAGGCGCATCGGGTGCTGCTTCAACGGTGGCGGACCGGGCAGCGGGCTCTGGAAGTCCACCGACGCCGGACGTACGTGGACGAAGATCTCCGGCGGCGGTCTCTCGGGTGGCACGTATGGCCGCGTCGCGATCGCAACGTCGCCGTCGGTCGGCGGTGTGCTGTACGTGCAGGTCGAGGCCGGTGAAGTCGGCCGCGTCGGCGCGGCCGCGGCTCCCGCTCCGGCGGGCGGCGAGGAAACACCCGGTGGCGGCGGTGGAGGCCGCGGGGGCGGCTACGACTGGTGCAACAACGGCGGTCCCGGCGGCGGATTCGGCGGTCGCGGCGGTGCGGGCGCCGGCGCGGACATGCCACCGCAGCCGAAGCCGCCCCTCGACCTCACGTCGGGCGGCGTGTTCCGCACGTCGAATGGCGGCCGCACGTGGACGCACATGAGCAACTGCAACGCACGGCCGATGTACTTCAGCCAGCTGCGCGTCGATCCGAACGATCCGATGACGGTGTACGCCGCCGGCCTGCCGTGGACCAAGTCCACCGACGGAGGCGCGACGTTCACGACGCTCGACAACGCGGGCGGCAACAACTCGCCGGGTCACGTGGACCAGCATGCGATGTGGATCGACCCGAAGAACTCGAAGCACATCCTGATCGGCAATGACGGCGGGTTCAACGAGTCGTGGGACCAGGGCCGGACGTGGGACTATGTCAACACGATGGCCACGGCGCTGTCGTACTGGGTGAGCGCGGACATGCGCCGCCCGTACTACGTGTACACGGGCCTGCAGGACAACGGCTCGTGGGGCGGGCCGAGCGCGGTGCGCGGTCAGGACGGGATCCTGAACTCGCACTGGTACGGTGTCGGCGGCGGCGACGGATTCCAGACCGCGGCGGACCCGACGGCATACAACATCATCTTCACCGAATCGCAGAACGGCAACACGTCACGCTACGACCTGTTCACGGGCGCGCAGCAGAGCATCCGGCCGGTTCCCGTCGGCGGCGGCAACGGGCTTCCCGCCAGCACGACCCCGGGATGCAACGACGGTAGCATCATCACGGCTGGCGGTGGACGTGGAGGCGGTGGCGGCGGGCGCGGCGGAGCCGCGGGCGGCCGCGGCAATGTGCTCAACGCGCAGCCCGGAGATGGCGCGCGGTTCAACTGGAACACGCCGTTCCAGCTTTCGCCGCACAACCCGCGCGTGATGTGGCTGGGCGGCGCGCGCCTGTACCGGTCCGACAACCAGGGTGACACGTGGATGCAGGGCCCCGACGTCACCAAGAAGATCGATCGCTGCAAGGTCAGCGTGATGGGCGTTCCGGGGAGCGTGACGCAGCTGTCCAAGAACGATGGCGTGACCTCGTACTCGACGATCATTGCGGTGTCGGAATCGCCCGTGCTTGCCGGCGTGGTCTGGGTCGGCACGGACGACGGCAACATCCAGGTGACCCGCGATGCCGGTGCGACGTTCACCGACGTCACCGCGAACCTCCCCGGCCTCCCGGCGAACCACGAGCACTGGATTGCGCGCATTGACGCGTCGCACTTTGACGCGGGCACGGCCTACGTCGCGGTGGACGGGCACCGGCACGACGACCTCAAGCCGTACGCGTTCGTGACGACGGACTACGGCCGCACGTTCCGGAGCATCTCGAGCAACCTCCCGGCGTACGGCAACCTCCAGGTCATCCGCGAGGACCCGAAGAATCCCGACCTGCTCTACGTCGGTACCGAGTTCGGCATCTACATCTCGCTGAACCGCGGTCAGAGCTGGGAGAAGTTCATGAACAACTACCCGACCGTGCGCACGGACGACATCCTCGTGCATCCGCGCGACGGCGACCTGATCGTCGGGTCGCACGGGCGGGCCGTGTACATCGCGGACGACATCACGCCACTCCAGCAGTTCACGCCCGCGGTTCGGAACGCCGACGCGCATCTGTTCGACGTGCGGCCGGCCGTCGCGTGGATCACGGATCGCCAGGACAACCAGCAAGTCGCCGGGCAGAAAGTATGGCGTGGTGAGAACGCACCGCGCGGCGCGGCGATCAGCTATTACCTCAAGAACCCCGCGGTCGGTGCCGTGACGCTCGCGATCACCGACCAGGCGGGTCGCACGCTCTGCACCGGCAGCGTCCCGGCCAGCGCCGGCATCAACCGGGTGCAGTGGAGCCTCATTGCGCCGTCGCTTGCCGGTCAGGGTGCGGGCGGCGGCGGTCGCGGCGGCCGCGGCGGTGGCGGCGGTGGAGCCGCAGCGGCCGCCGAACCGGTGAATACGAGCTGTGCCGGCGGCGGCGGAGGCGGTGGTGGCCGTGGCGGCTTTGGTGGTGGCGGCGGCGGGGTCGCGCCTGGCACCTACATCGCGACGCTGACCGTCGGTGGCCGATCGATAAGCAAGTCGGTGCAGGTGCTCGAGGACATCTGGCTTCGGCAGTAGCACCGGACTCACGGAAATGCGACGGGCGCCCCGGATGGTTCCGGGGCGCCCGTTTGCGTTCTGCTACCGCATCTGCAGCACGGCGAGGATCGTGGTGGCCCAGAACACGAGCATCCACTTGAGCATTCGTGCCTCGAAAGCGGCGAACCGCACATCCATGTTCCGGCCGACTCTGGATTCGAGCGCCTCGAAATCCATCTTGTCGAGGCGCGTGTCCATCGAGTCGAGGCGCGTGTCCATCTTGTCGAGGCGCGCGTCCATCGAGTCGAGGCGCGCGTCCATCTTGTCGAGGCGCGCGTCCATCTTGTCGAGGCGCGCGTCCATCTTGTCGAGGCGCGCG
>CAZLAU010000077.1:3687-12376 GCA_964557615.1 uncultured Gemmatimonas sp. | reverse complement strand
GGACATCGTGTCGGGTGAGCCGCTGTTCTCGAGCACGCACAAGTTCGACTCCGGTACCGGCTGGCCGAGCTTCATCCAGCCCATCGAGGCCGAGAACGTCACGGAGCACAGCGACACCGCGTACGGGATGCGACGCGTCGAAGTACGCTCAAGGGAGGGCGATTCGCACCTCGGTCACGTCTTTCCCGACGGCCCCGGCCCGACCGGCCTCCGCTACTGCATCAACTCGGCGTCGCTGCGTTTCATCCCGAAGGACAGGCTCGACGCCGAAGGCTATGGCAAGTACCTGGCGTTGTTCGAGGGATCCGCGAAATGAACGACGCCGCCGGCGACGATCGCCGCACGGCCGTGCTCGAGACAGCGACACTGGCGGGCGGCTGCTTCTGGTGCCTTGAGGCGGTGTTCCTCGAGCTCAAGGGCGTACACGCGGTGAAGAGCGGATACGCGGGCGGCAAGCGCCCGAATCCGACGTACGAGCAGGTGTGCACCGGCGTCACCGGGCACGCCGAAGTCGTGCGAGTCACCTACGATCCAGCCGTGATCACGTACGATGACCTGCTCGACGTGTTCTTCACCATCCACGACCCGACGTCGCTCAATCGCCAGGGCGGGGACGTCGGCACGCAATACCGGTCGGCCATCTTCTTCGAATCGCCGGCACAGCAGGCGGCGGCCCAGCGCAAGATCGGCGACCTGGTGGTCGCGAAGACGTGGGATGGTCCGATTGTCACGGAAGTTGCACCACTGGCGCAGTTCTGGCCCGCCGAAGACTACCACGACGACTACTTCGCGCGGAACCCGAGGAACCCATACTGTGCGGCGGTCGTCGCGCCGAAGGTAGCCAAGGCGCGCAAGCACTTCTTCGAGAAGCTGGCGAAGTAGCCTACGCCCGGCGCGCCTCGCGGAGCGCGAGGACAAGCGCCGTCAGCACCAGCAGGGCGCCGGCCTGGTGCGCGACGCCCACGATGACGGGAACGCCGAGCAGCAGCACCGTGATGCCAAGCGCGACCTGCACGCCCACGGCCGCCGCGATCAGGTCGAGCCGCAGCCGTAGTGCCGCGGACGCCGCGGGGCGCAGGCGGATCCAGCCGATGGCCGTTGCCACGAGCGTCACGATTGCCAGGAGCCGATGGTTGAACTGCGCCGCCGCCGGGTTCTCGAACCAATTCACGATCCAGGGCGCCATCGTGCCGTAGTCCATTGGCACGAGGCCGGCGCCCATCAGGGGGAACTCGTTGTAGATCTTCCCGGCCCGGAGCCCGGCAACGAAGGCCCCGCTCACGATCGTGACTGACGCGAGCGTGACCAGCGCGACGAGCCACTTCCGCGCCGCGTTGCCCGCGGCGTCCGCAGTCGCGCCGGGGTCGGCGTCCTGTGGGTCATCGCCGCGCAACAGCGAGTCGGCGGTCCACACCGTGACCACGTAGATCACGAGCGCGAGCGAAAGGTGCGCGGCGAGCCGGTACTGGCTCACGTTGATTCGCTCGACCAGGCCGCTCGCCACCATGTACCAGCCCAGCGCGGCCTGCGCGACGGTGAGCGACCCGATCAACACGAGCCGCGGCATCAGCCCGGCCGGCACCCGCCGCCGGAGCGCGAACCAGAAGAACGGGATCGCGAACACGAGCCCGCCGACGCGGGCCAGCAGGCGGTGAACGTACTCCCACAGGAAGATGCCCTTGAACTCGGCGAGCGTCATCCCGGCATTCATCTGGGAGTACTGCGGGATCAGCTTGTACTTCTCGAACTCCGCGTCCCAGTCGGCCGCGGAGAGCGGCGGCACGACGCCGCTGATCGGCTTCCACTCCGTGATCGAGAGCCCGCTTTCCGTGAGGCGCGTTCCCCCGCCGACCAGCACGAGCAGAAACACCGTGAGCGCCCACGCGGCGAGCCAGCGGCCGACGGCGTGGCGGGCGGCGGTGGCGCGGTCGTCAACCGCGGCTGGCTGGTCGCGCGATGCCGGCGAGCTCACGGCGCGCCGGAACGCGTCACGAGGCGCCGCAGCATCGGGTCGTAAGTGATGAGCAACACGGAACGGGAAGTTAGCGCCACCACCGTGTCGAGCGAGAGAACCGGAGGAATCGCCTCGGCGCGGCGCCGCTCACGTTCCTCTGCCTCGCGCACACCGCGGCCCGCGAGCTCGCCCGCCCCGGCAGGGGCGCCCGGGCGGTCGTCCGGTGGCGCGGCGACGTCGGCGGGCCGTGCGCTGGAATCCGCCGTGGCCGGCACCGTGGACGAGTCGAGCCGCACGAATCGAACGGAGATGCGCGTTGGTGCGGCTGCAAGCCGCACCTCACGCAAGACGTACACTTCCCGGTCGCCGCGCAGCCCGCCGCCACGCACGGTGATGGCGTCTGCCAGCGAGTCGCCAAGCGTGACTTCGAGTCGGTACCTCGCGGTCGCCCCCTCGCACACGACCTCGCGACGCATGTGCACCGGGAGCTTCGCCAACTCATCGGCCCGTGTCCGCACACAGCGCTCGATGCGCTCGGGCCGCGCGCTCCACGACAGCCGGACCATCGGCGCGGGATCGGCAAACGCGTCCAGGTCCACGTGGGAGCCGGCGACGATCGCGACGGTTGCGACCAGCCCGACGGCGATACCGGCGACGCGCCGACTGTGCGTCACGAACTCGGCTCCAGCTCGACCGGGTCGCAGATTGCGTCCACGTCGAGCGTTGCGTCCGGCGCCGGGGCCGCGAGGGTCGCGAGGTCTGCGGAAAACGCGGCCATCGCTGCCCGCGTTCCGGCGGCGTCGCGCGCGTCGACGTGCACGATTCGCACACGGCGCTTGTCCACGCGCTCCTGCAACTCGGCTTCACGGTCGTGGTATACGCGTTCGGTCAGCCAGCGCGGTCCCTCCCGGTTCCAGCAATCGCGCGGCGGGCAGGCGAGGACGAGGACGCCGCCCGCACCGCTCCGCACCAGCAGCTCGATGACCGACGTGTGCAGGCTGCCGGCGCAATCGACGGGGTAGAACGCGGCGCCTCGTCCGGCGACGACTCCCGCGAGCATCGGGGCCGTCCGATCGCAGCCGATCACGAGCAGTTCGCCGTGGCGGCGCGCGGAGTCGCGAATGAAGTCCCGCACCGTCGCGAGCTGATCGCGGCCCGAACGCCCGGCCGGTCCCACGCCCATCGGCGCGCACGAGCCGGCGCAGATGCCACAGCTGACGCACATCGCCGGGTCCACCCGCGCGACTTCCTCCGACCGAATGCGAAGGGTCGGGTCGTCGCGCGCGATCATCGTGATCGCTTCGTACGGGCAGTCCGCCGCGCACTGCCGGCATCCGACACAAATCGCCTCATCCACCCGCGAGGGCGCTGGCCGGTCGGCCACGCGGCGCGTGAATCGCGGCACGACCGCCAGCGCCAGGAACCCGAGCGCTCCAGCCGCGAGCGCCACGCTGCCCGGCATCCGCGCCGTGACGGGGAGCCAAAACGCATAATACCAGTCCGCCGTGATCGTCTCCGCCAGCCGGAACGGAGATGCCGCCGGTTCCATTCCGACCGGCCACAGCACCGACGCGGCGAACAGTCCGCCGATCACCCACCACATCATCTGCCTCGGCGGCAGCAAGTTGGCGCGCGCAATGCGCGAGACGTGAATCCACAGTCCGAGGCCCAGGCCGAGCGGCAGCGCGACGTGTGCGAACAGGTTGACGAAGAAGAAGGCGCTCGACACGGGCCGTTCGCCACTGAAGATGCGACTCACCGGTTCCGAGAGTACCGGAAGCGTGTCGAGCATTCTCGCCCCTTCGCGCGCCAGCGCACCCCCGAACTCATCCCAAACCATGACGTAGCCGGTCCAGCCGCAGACGAGCAGCAAGCCCAGCAGCGCGACGCCCGACACCCACGCCAACGTTCGCGGTCCCCAGCTCCGGCCCTGGGCGAACATGCGGAGCAGGTGGATCGCCGTCGCGACGAGCGCCGCATCGGAGGCATAGCGATGGAGTCCCCGCACCCAATTGCCCGTAACCCGCGATGACGTGATCGCGGCAACCGATTCGTACGGCGCGCCCACCCGATAGAAGAGCAGGAGCCAGACCCCGGTCACGAGGAGCACGACGAGCAGCGCCGATGCGATGGTGCCACTCTGATAGAGCGGATTGCCCTTCCACCCATAGAGGCGGTTGAACGCGTTGTCCGCGATGCTCAGTGCACGCCAGGTGGCACGCTCGATTGTGCGCTGCGGTGCCGCCATCTGCGCTCGCTGCTTCGGGGAAGGACGACGCCTGAAAATGTCCGGCTGTCAGGTGGTCCACGTTCAGGAGTTCCCCCATACCATGTAGGGGAATCCTTTATCCCCAGACGCGCACGGCACGGGCACCCTTCGCGGAAGTTTGCAAAAAACGCGCGACTCCCACCCGCCCCGAGGTGTCTCGATGAACGAGCCAGCGCCCCGCGATCCGGCGCCCGAGGAAGTGCCAGCCGGGCAGCGGTTCTTCGACAACATCTTCCTGCTCCTCGCCCTCGGACTCATCGTGATGTTCGTGTTCTTCACGGGATGGGGGATGTACGAGATCACGTCGCTTCCCCCCGCCACGCTCCCCTGAGGCGCCACGATGCATACCGAAACGCATACGGGACTCGAGTCGCCCAAGGGCATCTGGTGGAAACCGGCCCACAAGACCGAGAAGATCTGGATCACCATCGCCTTTGCGTGGTGCATGGTGCTGTTCGCCATGATGCCGCTCTGGCACTGGAAGGGCGGCCAGAATCCATCGGGGGTGCGCAGTCGCACGGACCCGCAGTCGTTCTACAAGCGCACCAACGAGATGGTGGCACAGTACAAGGTCGGCGAAGACAAGGGCATCCCGATCGTCGCCCCGCCGGCCGGTTCCGACGTCTACCTCACGGCGATGGCGTTCCAGTGGACGCCCATCCTCAAGCTGCAGAAGGGCAAGCAGTACACGCTGCATCTCTCGTCACTCGACGTCGTGCACGGGTTCTCGCTCTACCCGATCAACGTGAACTTCATGGTGCTTCCGGGCTACGACTATGGTCTCCGGGTGACCCCGAACGAGGCCGGTGATTTCCGGATCATCTGCAACGAGTTCTGCGGCATCGGGCACCACACGATGGTCGGCCGCGTGATCGTGGAGGACGGCCAATGACCGCGCCCGCCACCTATCGCACCTGTGACGTGACCGGGCTCAAGGTCGAGCAGAAGGCCGAGACGCTCACGAAGATCAATGCCGTCATCTCCATCGTCGCGCTGCTGATCGGCGCCGTCGCGGCGATCCTTCTGGTGCTCACGCGCTGGCAGGCCGTGCACCTCCTGCCGGCCGATTGGTACTACCGGATTCTCGGCGTGCACGGCATGAGCATGCTGATCTTCTTCATCATCTTCTTCGAGATGGCCGTGCTGCACTTCACGAGCACGGCGCTGATCAATGCCCGGTGCGCCGCGCCGAAGACGAGCTGGTTTGCCTTCGGGCTGATGCTGATCGGCACGGTCATGGTCGAGTACCTGATGTGGGCCGGGAAGGCCGACGTCCTGTTCACGTCGTACGTCCCGCTCCGCGCCGACTCGAACTTCTACCTGGGCATCATCCTGTTCGCCGTCGGCGCGCTGATCGTGACCGGCGTGTTCTTCGCCAATCTCGTCGTCGCCAAGCGGGAGAAGACGTACCAGGGTTCGCTGCCGCTCGTGGTGTACGGCGCCGTGACCGCGGCCATCATTGCCGTGATCACGCTCCTTCACGGCGCCATCATCTACATCCCCACCTACCTCTGGTCCATCGGCGTCATCGACAGCGTGGACCCGCAGGTCTACCGGATGGTCTGGTGGGCGCTCGGCCACTCGTCGCAACAGATCAACGTGGCGGCGATGGTCGCCATCTGGTACATGATGGGTGCGCTCACCATCGGCGCCGTCGTGCTCAACGAAAAGGTCAGCCGCTCGGCGTTTGTGCTCTACATCCTGTTCATTTCGATGGCGTCGGCCCACCACCTCCTCGTCGATCCGGGGATGGGGCCGGCGTGGAAGGTGGTCAACACCAGCTACTTCATGTACATGGCCGTGCTCGCCTCGATGGTGCACGGATTCACCGTGCCCGCCGGGATGGAGCTCGGGATGCGGCTGCGCGGCTTCACCAACGGCCTCTTCGACTGGCTGCGCCGCGCGCCGTGGGGCGATCCGGGATTCAGCGCGAACACGTTCTCGATCATCATCTTCGGATTCATTGGCGGCATCACCGGGGTGACGATCGGCACGGAGCAGATCAACATCATCGTGCACAACACGCTGCGCGTGCCCGGACACTTCCACGCCACGGTCGTCGGCGGCACGGCGCTCGCCTTCATGGGCGCCACGTACTACCTGATTCCCCTCGTCTTCCGCAAGAAAGTCGCGTTCTGGCCGCTCGCGAAGATCCAGCCCTACATCTTCGCGATCGGCATGGTGCTGTTCACGCTGTTCATGACGTTCGCGGGCAGCTTCGGCGTGCCGCGGCGGCACTGGGACATCACCTTCAGCCAGGCGCCGTTCGACGTGCAGATCAACCCGGCGGTGGACGTCATTCTCGCGATCATGGCGATCGGCGGACTCCTCGCCGCAACCGGGGCGCTGATTTTCATCGCGATTGCCGTATGGTCGGTGTTCTTTGGTGAGTCGGTCGGCACGATCGTTCGCGGCGTGCCCGTGGTTGGCATTCCGCAGGGGCTCACGAACCCGCCGGTGCACGGGCCGGACGTCCACGAACGAAGCGCCAAGCTGCACGCCGAGGCCAAGGGCATCGCCGGCCCGACGCCCGGCACGCTGGTGTTGGTGTTCGTGTTCCTGGCTGCGTTCATGATCTACTTCTTCACGAACTGGAAGCTGCTCTCGTTCGTGTGGCGCATCGGGTGATCGCGTGACCCGCGCGCTCCGGCCGTATGCAGCTGTCGCCACGCTTGCCGTGATCCTCGCGATCACGGCCGCGTGGTGGGCGCTCGCACTCTGGCCGTCCGCGGCATCGGCGCCGGCGTGGATCGAACGCACCCGGCTTGCGTGCTTTGGCGCCGAGCCCGGCGGCCTGCCGAACGCCGGCGGCTGGCTGGTGATGATCGGTCAGCCGCTGAGCATGTTGCTCGTGCTGTTCGCGGCGTGGGGGGCCGATCTCCGCGCCGGAGTGCGCGCCCTGACCGGGCGGGTAACGGGTCAGCTCGCGATCGGCGTGGTCCTGGCCGGGGTGATCGCAGGCACCGCCGGCGTGGTGCTCCGCGTGACGAACGCCGATGCACGGCCGTTTGCCGTGAACACGGCCACGCGGCTCGCATCGCAATTGACGCGCATCAACGACACGGTTCCGACCATGCGGCTGGCGGACCAGACGGGGCGTGTGCTGAATCTGTCCGAGCTTCGGGGGAAGGCGGTACTCGTGACATTCGCATACGCGCATTGCCAAACCGTCTGTCCGCTGGTCGTCATGGACATGCTCGAGGTGCAGCAACGCCTTGGGGCGGATGCGCCCGAAGTCGTCATCGTGACGCTCGACCCCCTGCGCGACACGCCAAGCCGGCTGCCGAGCATCGCCACGCAGTGGAAGCTCGGCGAGAACGCGCACGTGTTGAGCGGCGAGGTGGCGCAAGTGGAGCGCACCCTCAATGCCTGGCGGATACCGCGCGTGCGCAACGAGGTCACGGGCGACTATTCGCATCCGACGATGGTGTACGTGATCGCCCCTGACGGACGCATCAAGTACATCACGCCCGGCGGTGCGGAGTTGATCGCGGCAGCGGTCCTGGCGCTCTAGCGCGCGCTCGGGACGCCGGCCTTGCCGTGGCTGGCGTCAGCGCGCAACGTGAGGCCATGCCAATCGTATGTCGTGCGATGGTGGTCGTGCTGGCCAACGTGACGGCTGTCGCCGCGCAGGTCCGAACGGACGCACCACCACCGCCCCGCCAGGTCGTGCCGCCAGCGTCGCAAGGCGTGAACTGGGTGAACTACGGCGGCGACGCCGGCGGCCAGAAATATTCGCCGCTGGCCGACATCCATCGCGAGAACGTGGCGCGGCTCCAACTCGCATGGACCTGGGACGCGAACGAGCGACCGATCCCCGCGAGCGAAGGTCAGAAGCCCGCGCGACCAGGCCAGTTCCAGGCCACGCCGCTCGCGATCAACGACACGCTGATCTTCTCGACGCCATACAATCGCGTGATTGCCGCCGACGCGACGACCGGCACCCCGTTCTGGGAGTTCGACCCGCAGTCGTGGAAGACGTATGGGCAACCGTCGAACGGCACCGGCCTCGTGCACCGCGGTGTCGCGACGTGGACCAACGGCCGCGAGCGGCGTGTCTTCATCAACTCGCGGTGGCGCCTCTTCGCGCTCGACGCGAAAACGGGCAAGCCGATTCCGTCGTTCGGAGCGAACGGTGAGGTGGACCTGACGGCGAACCTCTCGCGAACCGTTCGCAAGGAGCACTACACCAACACGTCGCCGCCGGTCGTATGGGGAAATCTCGTCATCGTGGGCAACGGCGTGGGCGATCGCCTCCAGTATCGCGGCGACCCGCCGGGCGACGTGCAGGCCTTCGACGTCCGCACCGGCCGTCGCGTATGGCGCTTCAAGACGGTTCCCGAGGCCGGCGAGTTCGGCAACGACACGTGGAAGGAAGACTCGTGGAAGTACATGGGACACACGAACGTCTGGGCGCCGTTCACCGTGGACTCGGCGCGCGGCATCGTGTACCTCCCGGTGGGCAC
>CAZLAU010000077.1:0-3587 GCA_964557615.1 uncultured Gemmatimonas sp. | reverse complement strand
TTCCCGACGAAGCCCGCGCCCTTCACCCCGCAGGGCATCACGATCGACGACCTCATTGACTTCACGCCGGCCCTTCGCCAGGCCGCGCTGGCGACCGTCGCGAACTACGAACTGGGCCCGATCTACCTGCCGCCGTCGCTCAAGGGCGCGATTGCGCGGCCGGGCGTGATCGGCGGTGCAGGGTGGGGCGGGGTTGCAATCGATCCGGGAACGGGCTGGCTCTACGTGAAGGCCAGCAACGAGGCGGCGCTCATGGCAATCGCCAAGCGCGACGCCAAGAGCGACACCGTCGACGCGCCCTACACGCTCGATCCGTCACGGCGGAATGTGCGCGTCGGGTCGCTGCCGCTGGTCAAGCCGCCATACGGGACACTCACCGCGATAGACCTCAACACCGGCGACACCCGGTGGACCATTCCGCTCGGCGATTCACCCGACGTGCGCAACAACCCGGCACTTGCCGGCGTCGCCCTGCCCGAGCGCCTTGGCGTGGTCGGTTCGCCGGGTGGAATGGTCACGGGAGGCGGACTCGTCTTCCTCACAGGCGGCGGACGCGTGCTGTACGCCATTGATGCGCGCACCGGCGAGTACCGGTGGGAGCACGACCTCGGTCAGGTGGGGTACTCCAACCCGATGACGTTCCGGAGTCGCGCCGGCAAGCAGTACATCGTGATCGCCACCGGTGGTGGAACGACGAGCCGGTTGATGGCGTTCGCCATTCCCTGACCGTGAAGCGCCTGAGCGGCCTGCTGCTGATGGTGTGCGCCGCAGTCGGCACGCCGGCCGGCGCGCGCGCGCAGGCGACGGCGACACTGCGCGGGCGCGTGGTCTTTGCCGACTCCATCACCCCGGCACGCGGCGTCGTGATCACGGTCACCGACGCGTCGGACGTCGTCGTTGCCCGGGCGCTGACCGGTGACGCCGGTGAGTATCGTGCGCTCGTCCCGCCGGGACGATACGTGATACGCGCGCTCCGGATCGGGTTGCGGCCGACGGTCGGCCCGAGCGTCGAGCCGGCAGACGGCAGCACCACCGACGTACCACTCATCGTGCTCGGCACCGATGCGGTTCGTCTCGACGAGGTGCGCGTCGAGGGAGGAACGAGCTGCCAGATTCGCGCCGACTCGGCGCGAGCCGTCGCGGGCATCTGGGAGCAAGCCAAGGCCGTGCTCGGCGCGTCCACCGTCTCGGCGGGCGGCACGCCGTACCAGAGTACGCTGATCCGGTACCAGAACTACGTGCCGACCGGCGAGCTGCGGATCGCGCGAGAGTCCACGACGGTCGTGCGCACGTCAGGCTCGAACGGATTCATCAGCCTGCACGCCGACTCTCTCGCCGCCGAGGGATATATGGTCACCAGCGGCGTGCGGTCGGAGTTTCGCGCGCCGGACGCGGCTGTGCTGCTCTCGCCGACCTTCGCCGCGGACCATTGCTTTCGCATCGTCGCGCCGCCGCGTGCCCGTCCCGAGTGGATCGGCGTCGGCTTCCGCCCATCCACCACACGACGCGGCGTGGTGGGCATCGCCGGCACGTTCTGGCTCGACCGCGCATCGGCCGAGTTGCGGCGGCTCGAGTTCACGTACGTGAACGTCCCGTCCACCTTGCGGCGCGACGACGCGGAAGGGTGGGTGGAGTTCGCGCCGCTGTCCACCGGAGACTGGGTGGTGTCGCGGTGGGTCATCCGTACGCCCGTCAACGATCCCGAGGCCCGGCGGGGCGGCGCGCCGGCCGGGATGACCACAGCAGGTGGAATCACCCGCAGCGTATTCCAGGGCGACGCGGCGATCTACACCGACGTCGGTCCGTCGGTGACCCTGCAGATCACGGGGTCCGACACGATGAACGCCGTCGCGGGCACGCAGGTGGCGATCTCGGGCTCGTCGCGCGCCGGGTACGCCGACGCGTCGGGGCGGATCGAATTCTCCAGCCTCCCGCCCGGGCGATACCGCTTCCAGTTCTGGACGCCGATGATGGACTGGCTGAACGTCGGCCCGGTGGAGCGCGACGTGGAAGTGACGCTCGAACCGAATCACGTCGAGCAGGTCCGGATGCCGTCTGCGCGCGAGGTGGCGATGCGCGTGTGCCGGGGTGGTGCGCTCGTGGTGGGGTCCGTCACGAAGTCCGACGGAAGTCCTTGGCCAAATGCCACGCTCGAACTGTTCACGACCCGGACCGTCCGAACGTCGCGAAACGCGGAACGCGTCGCCGTCACGAACGTCGTGCGCGCGGACCAGTATGGCCGATGGTACACGTGCGGCTCCGCCGATGCGATGCGCGTCGCGCTGCGCCGCGGTGAGGTGACCGGGCCCAAGCATTCGGTGCTGCTGTCCCTCTCACGCACGTTCGCGCGCCTCGACCTGTCGGAACGCGAGTTGCCGCCGTGATCGATCGCAAACGGCTGCCGGGCATCATCGGTACGGTACTCGCCGCCGGGCTCGCGCTGGCGGTCGCCGGCGCGGGCTCCGTTGCGCTCGCGCAGCCGCCGCAGACCCGGACGTTCACGTTCACGTCGAAGATTCTCGGCGAGCAGCGGCGTATCCGGGTGGCGCTGCCCGCCAACTACTCCCTTGCGCTGCGCCGATATCCGGTCATCTACCTGCTCGATGGGCACGTCCGGCCGTTTTTCGACCTGACCGTGGCCGCGGCGAGCTACGACCTCGTCGGCGACGTGCGCGACTACGCGATTCCCGGTCACATTGTCGTGGCCGTCGAGCACAAGGAGCGCGGCGCGGACCTCGGCCGCAACGCGGACGCGTTCATGCGGCACCTCACGACGGAACTCGTGCCATTCGTCGAAGCACGCGTGCGCGCGCTCCCGTACCGGATCCTGATTGGCCACTCACTGGGCGGGCGATTCGCACTGATGGCATCGTGTCGCGCGCCGGGATTCTTTCCGGCAGTCGTAGCCGTCAGCCCGGGCGGCGCCGATACCACGGCGTACCGCACCGTCACCGGCTGCCTGTCCTCCGACTGGCGCGCGAATCCCGGCGCATTGCGGCAAGTGTTCATCAACTCAGGTGAGCGCGAGCAGCGGATTGATGCCGGCGCCAGGCGCCTGCGCGATTTCCTCAGGGATTCCGCCCCGCCGTCCGTGCGCTGGCGGTACCTCGACGGCCCGGACCTCGCGCACACCGAGACCCCATTCGCCGGCATTCCGGCCGGCATCAAGTTTCTCCACGACCGGGCACTGTGGGAAATGCCGGCCGCTCGCGCCGACAGCGTGCTCGCCTCGACGGGCGATCCGGATGCCGTCGTGGGCGCCTGGTACGCCGAGTTGGCCCGGCGCGTCGGGTTCGCCGTGCCCGTGTCCGACAAGTGGCTCGACGCCACGGCGATTGCGCACGTGGTTCGCGGCGACGCTGCGGCCGCGGAGCGCACCGCACGCCGACTGGTCGCGGAGCATCCGGAGTACATCAGCGGCTACGGTCGCCTGGCCGACGTGCTCATACGGGCGCGCGACTACGGTGGTGCACGCCGGGTGCTGAACGATGCGGTGAAGATGATCGACCGCCTCGACTTCTTCGACGAAACCGAGCGTGCGGCGAAGCGAAAGGTCCTGACCGACGGGATCGCCCGCCTGAACGAGC
>CAZLAU010000076.1:1847-12411 GCA_964557615.1 uncultured Gemmatimonas sp. | reverse complement strand
ACAAGGCCATCGACCTCGTGGACGAGGCGGCCTCGCGCCTGCGCATCGAGATCGATTCTGTGCCGCAGGAGATCGACGAGGTCGAACGGCGCACGGTCCAGCTCGAGATCGAGCGCACGGCCCTCGAAAAGGAAAAGGACGCCGCGTCGAAGGAGCGCCGCGGCGCCATCGAACGCGAAGCCGCGGAGCTGAAGGAAAAGAGTGCGGCAATGCGCGCCCAGTGGCAGAACGAGAAGAACGTCCTCGGCGACGTCGGCAAGCTCAAGCAGCAGATCGAGGAGGCGCGGACTCAGGCCGACAAGGCGACCCGCGCCGGAGACCTCGGCAAGGCGGCGGAAATCCAGTATGGCGCCATCCCGAAGCTCGAGCAGCAACTCCGCGACACCGAGGCGCGACTCGCGTCACAGCAGGAAGGCGGCGCCCGCTTCCTCAAGGAGGAGGTCACGGGCGAGGACATCGCCGAGATCGTCGCGCAGTGGACGGGCATCCCGGTCACGCGGATGATGGAGAGCGAGAAGGAGCGGCTCACGAAGCTGCACGTCGAACTTGGCAAGCGTGTCATCGGCCAGCCCGAAGCCGTGCTTGCCGTGGCCGACGCCGTGCGCCGGTCGCGCGCGGGACTGCAGGATCCCAACCGGCCGATCGGGTCGTTCATCTTCCTTGGCCCCACGGGCGTCGGCAAGACGGAGACCGCGCGCGCCCTCGCCGAGTTCCTCTTCGACGACGAACAGGCGATGGTCCGGATCGACATGTCCGAGTACATGGAAAAGCACGCCGTCGCCCGGCTCATCGGCGCGCCGCCGGGCTATGTGGGCTACGACGAAGGGGGGCAGCTCACGGAGGCCATCCGCCGGCGCCCGTACGCCGTCGTGCTCTTCGACGAGATCGAGAAGGCGCACCCCGACGTGTTCAACATCCTCCTCCAGATCCTCGACGACGGACGCCTCACCGACTCGCAGGGGCGCACCGTGGACTTCCGGAACAGCGTCATCATCATGACGTCGAACGTCGGCAGTCACGCCATTCTCGAGGCCACGGGAACCGCCGACTGGGAGGCCGTCGAACGCGATGTGTTGATGGCGCTGCGGGCGCAGTTCCGCCCGGAGTTCCTCAACCGCGTGGACGATACGATCGTCTTCCACCCCCTCGGCGAAGCGGAGATCGCCACGATCGTCGACCTGCAGCTGAAGCGAATGGACAAGCTGCTTGCCGACCGCAAGCTGACGCTCGAACTCAGCGACGCCGCGCGCGCGCTGGTCGCGAAGGAGGGGTACGACCCGGCGTTCGGTGCGCGTCCGCTCAAGCGCGCCATTCAGCGCATGCTCCAGAACCCGCTCGCGCTGGCCGTGCTCGACGGGCAGTTCTCCGACGGTGACCGCATCCGCGCGGACGCCGATGGCGCGTCGCTGAAGTTCGAAAAGGTGTAGCGCGCGCCGGCCGCGGTGTGGCGGCCGGCGCAGGCGCTACTGCGTGCGCACCAGCACCAGGTCCACGACCGCCGGGAGCGTGGCGGGTACGACCGAACCACTCACTCCGGCGTTCACCCGGAACCGCATGTAGAGCGCGCCTCCCGCGGGCAGCACGACATTCTGGGAGCCGCCGTCGAGGAGCGGCACCGTGCTCAACGGGAATCCGGTGAACCCGATCTGCCCTGTGAGCACGCTGCGGAAGTTCCACGTGCGGTATCCGAGCAACGGGTCCGTCGAGATCCCCGTGTCATCAAGGAACTGGGCCAGTGCCCACGAACGGAGCGCGGCGGAAATCCCGCCGGTGAACATCGGGCTCACCACCGCAGACAGGTTCGCCATGCCGTTCGCCTTGGAGTTGACGAGCGCCTTGAACACCACGTTCTCGTTGCCCGTGGCCTGGTCCCCGACATAGCGCAGGAACTGCCACGCGGCGCCGCGCGTCGCGAGCTCGTCCCCCGTCTTGTACGGCGAGCCGGCGGATGGCGCCTTCATGTACTCGCCGAGCCGGAGGAAGTTGTCCACCTGGTACGAGTTGATCGCGTTGACGAGCTGCTGGCTGGCTGTGATCTGCGACAGCGTCAGGTTCGAGCGGAGCGGGAGTCCGCTGATGCGGAAGTACAGCAACTCCTCGGCGAGGTGCGCGAGCCCCTCGTTCAGCCACGTCTTCTCGAAATCGTCGGCCTCGTTGATGTACGCCCGTCGGCCGGCGTTGATCAGGTGCTCGAACTCGTGGGCGAGCGACGACAGCAGGTCGGTCTGCATCGTCGCCTTGTTCTTGAAGTACTGGTTGTAGATCTCGGTCGGATCCACGACCGGCACATAGAACATCTCCGCTTCGTTGCTGGCGGCACACGGCTCGAGGCCAAGGCTGGCGTTGCCGGCCACGGGGAAGAGGTCGCGCGCAAAGAAGAAGCCGCCGATCACCGACGTGGCCCCCCGCGCTGTCAGCTGGTTCACCGCCTGGGTGAAGAAGATGACCACGCGTCCGTTCGCATCGAGGTCGCTGGGCGCGCCGAACGCGGCGGTGTCGAGCGGAAACACGAGCGTGTCGAACGTCGTGGCGAACGCCGCGTACTCTTCCGTCGTGAAGCCCCCGACGGGCGCGAGCGTGTCGGCGATGATTATGGCCGTGGCGCTGACGGCGACGACCCGCCCGGTATTCAGCGTCGGATTCGAGCACGCCGTGTTCGACCGCGTGTTGAGGGTCACCAGTGTGCCTATCGCGGGCACGCCGACCACGCCCTTGAGCGCCCCCCGGCCCGTTTCCGCTCGCTCCTGCGCCGACGCACGCATCCGTTCATACGCCGATGCCCGTCCCGTCCGGCGCAGGGCCGCCCCGAGCTCGACAGTTTCGAGCCGGCGGAGTTCGGCGTCGAAGGCGGCGTTGCGCGCCGGGCGACGGTGGAGCGCGGCAGGCCCAGGTTCCCGCAGCGCGGCCGAGGCCGGCGCACCGAAGGCCTGTGCGGTTCCCGTCGCGCCGATCGAGATCGTCGCCGTCTTGCCAGTCGTGTCGAGGCTGTTGTTGAACGCAAGCAGCATGTACTCGCTCGCGCCGGTGCCCGTGGAGAGGCAGATGTTGGCGCGATCGGCCCCCGTGAGCAGTCGTGCCTCGCCGACCTGCAGGGTGAGCGGACTCGCCGCCGCGCACCCGCTCGGGTTCGTGACCGTCATCGGCTGCGAACCGGCCTTCCCGTCAACCGTGGCGGTGATCGTCACGCTCCCCGGGGCAACGCCAAGCACGGTGCCGTCGGACGACACCGTGGCGAACTGCGTTGCCGACGACGACCAGATGGCCGTCTTGCCCGCCACCGCGGCGCCCGATGCGTCGTGCGCAGTGAACGACAGCGTCACCTGCTGTCCGACGTTGACGGTCGTTGACGGTGCGGCGACGCTCACGCTCGCCACCGTCTTCGGGCCGGACGGCTCGCCTGAGCCGCCCCCGCTGCACGCGAGGGCCGACACGAGGGCAAGGAGCGGCAGGCGTTTCGTGGTCATCGGTTCAAAGGTAGGGGGTCTGCAACAACCCGGTTCAGTCCTGCCCCGGCGAACTGCCGGATTGCGGCGGCCATTCGTGGTGGACCGCCGTGGCGCCATACTTCATCTCCCGCCGATACCCGGAAATGATACCCGCGACCCCCCAAGACGGTCACGCCCTGAGGCCAGCCGACGACGCCCATATGCGGGCCGCGCTCGAGGTCGCTGCCGCGGCCGGTGCGGCCGGCGAGGTGCCGGTTGGCGCGGTCATCACGCGCGGCGGGGCGGTGGTCACTGCCGCCGGAAACGCCATGCGCGCGGCCGGCGCCACCGAGCACGCCGAACTGATCGCGATTCGCGATGCGTTCAAGGTGCTCGGTGCGGTCCGGCTCGACGACTGCACGCTGTACGTCACGCTCGAACCGTGTGCGATGTGCGCGGGCGCGATCGTCCTTTCGCGCATCGGGCGGGTCGTGTTCGGCGCCTGGGACGACAAGGCCGGGATGGGCGGCTCGGTCGGCGACCTGCTTCGGCACCCTCGGCTCAACCACCGGCCGGAGGTACTCGGGGGCGTGCTCGAGGCCGAATCCGCGGCGTTACTGCGAGGGTTCTTCGGGGAGCGGCGCTGACGGCTGCCGGCTGACCGGCACCAGCACCGATGCCGGCGCCTCGCCCCCACCGGGCAACGGCGACTGGGCCGCTCCACCGACGGGCACTTCGCCCGGCAGGACGATCACTTCCGGTTCGATCAGGTCCGGATCCGGCACCGTGGCGCCCAGCGTGAAGCCGGGAATCAACGTGCCGACGATCGCGTAGATCGTGAGCGCACCGAACAGCCACGGTGGAATGTCGAAGCGCTCCCGGAGGATCTCGGCCAGCACGAGTGTGAACACGAGCGTGGGGAGGAGCGGTGTGGCGACGCGCATCGTCGCGTTCCAGCCCTCCTGCAGCGACACCCGACGGTGCAGCGCCACCGAAAGCAGGCGGAGCGGCTGCACCACGCCCAGCAGCGCCACGGCGCCAAGGATGGCAGCGGGCGACAGATCGTCCGCGCTGACGTGCAGCCCGGCGCCAAAGAAGTAGAACGGCACGAAGAACGAGGCGAACACCTCGACCGACCGCAGCATCGTGTCCGAGGTGAACGACGGCAGTTCACGACGGAACCGCTGGGCCGCCACGCCGACGACGAACGCCCCGACCAGGTAATAGACGCCGAGGCTGCGCGTCGCGAATGCGCAGATCAGGGCGACGATCACCAGGAAGGCGAACTCCGACTTCGGCGCGTACGGCAGGATGACGGCCGCGAAGAACCGGAACAGGAGCGGGACCACGAGGATCAGGCCCGCCAGTGCCACCGAGGCGACGGCCAGCTGCGTGGCGGTCTGGCTCTGGAGCGCGACGAACAGCACGACCAGGGCGACGATTTCGGTGGCCACGGCTTTCGACTTGACCCAGAACTGCTCCCGGGTGCTGAGTCCGAATTGCGCGAGTGAATCGAGGATGAACCCCGTGGACGGCGTGACCACGGCGAGCGATACCAGCAGGGCCGTGCGGGGAGCCGGAATCAGCGTCGCGGTGAGCAGCCACGTCACGAGCGCGAGCAGGCCGAGCTGGATGGCGATGTGTTCGATCAGCACGGCCCGTGCTTCCTTGAGCTCGGTGAAGTCCACCTCGAGGCCGGCGAACAGGAACAGCGCGACGATCCCCAGCGTCGAGAACAGCTTGATCGTGGCGTCGTCGGCAAAGGCGTGCGTGGCGAGGCCGATGCTCGTGCCGAGCACCAGGCTCGTCACCGCGCTCGGCAGCCGGAAACGCTGCAGCATCTTCGGCACCACGAACAGGCCGAAGACGAGCAGGAGGTAGATCACTTCCGGGGACAGCGGTGGCATTGCGGGCTGGCTGGGGGACGGTGGGCGCTACGGTGTAATATGGCGGGGCTGCGGCACCGTGCGCGTTGACTCGGCGTTTCGCGACGGGTATTTATTCGTGCTGGAGCTGAACGCAGTCCTAGCAGGACAGGTGGCCGAGTGGTTGAAGGCACCGGTCTCGAAAACCGGCATACCGGAAACGGTATCGTGAGTTCGAATCTCACCCTGTCCGTCTTCCGCCCGCCGGCGGATCGCATCTCCGGCCGTCGCGCCCGCCGGGCCAGCTGGACGGCCCAGGGTGCCAGGCCGCATCGGTGGGACAGGTGGCCGAGTGGTTTAAGGCGCAGGCCTGGAAAGCTTGTGTACGTTAATAGCGTACCGTGGGTTCGAATCCCACCCTGTCCGTCGCTCGTCGCGCCTGCACCGTGCCGTCCGCGGTGACCAAAGCGTGACATCGTCAGCAAACGATCTTGACGTTTGCGGGTTCTAATCAGGTGAACGCGAGGAGCTTTCACATGATGCAGAACCCCGACAATCCAGACGTCACGGCCACGAGCAGCGGTACCTATCGGGTCTTCGATTCCTCAGGCCGCCTGATCGGCACGATCACCCGGCCGGTCGAACGCCAGCCCATCGGCCCGGGACGCGAAACGGTCTTTCTGGCGCGCGCCGACCGCGCGGCAGGGTCCGCAGCCGCCTGACCGTACCGCTGTTGTTGGCCCGTGACGGGGGCCATATTTCCCGTTCGACATGGCCCCCTCCCGTTCGATCGTCCTGAACGCGCGCGCACTCGAGCGTACGCTGGCGCGCATGGCCGACGAAATTGTCGAACGGAACGACGGCACGGACGGTCTCGTCCTCGTCGGCATCCAGCGCCGCGGTGTCCAGGTCGCCGACCGGATTGCCGCCGTCATCAAGGAACGCGAAGGCGCCACCGTCCCGCGTGGCGCGCTCGACATCACGCTGTATCGCGACGACCTCCAGACGATCGGCCCGCGGCCCGTTGTCGGGCGCACGGACATCCCGTTCACGATTGACGGCAAGAAAGTGATCATCGTGGACGACGTGCTGTTCACCGGTCGCACCGTGCGCGCCGCGCTCAATGAATTGGCCGACTTCGGGCGCGCCGCGCGGGCGAGCCTGGCGGTGGTCATCGACCGCGGCGGGCGCGAACTCCCGATCCAGCCGGACATTGTCGGCAAGCACATCGAGGCCCCGCCGGGGTCTCGGGTGGACGTGTTCGTGTCCGAGCTCGACGGGCGCGACGAAGTGGTGCTCGAACCGGGGCCAGGGGCGTGACGGCTCCACTCGGCAAGGACCTGCTCGGACTCGAGCACCTCTCTGCCGGGCAAATTTCCCTCGTTCTCGACACCGCCGTGCCGCTCAAGGAGATCTCCGAGCGGGCGATCAAGAAGGTGCCCACGCTCCGCGGCGCGACAATCGTCAATCTCTTCTTCGAGGCGTCCACGCGCACGCGCATCTCATTCGAGTTCGCCGAGAAGCGCCTGTCCGCCGACACGGTCAACGTCGCCTCGGCGGGATCGAGCATCCAGAAGGGCGAAACGCTCGTGGACACCGCGCGGAACCTCGAGGCGATGAAGATCGACATGGTCGTGATGCGCCACGGCTCGTCCGGTGCGGCGCAGTTCCTCGCCGAGCGAATCGAATCCAACGTCATCAATGCCGGCGACGGCACGCACGAACACCCAACGCAGGGGCTGCTGGACCTGCTGACGCTGCGCGAACGGTGGGGCACCCTGCAGGGGCGGCGCGTGTGCATCTGCGGCGATGTCCTCCATTCCCGCGTCGCTCGCTCGAACATCTGGGGTCTCAAGAAGCTTGGCGCGGAGGTGGCCGTGTGCGGTCCGCGGTCGTTGCTCCCGGGCGCCATCGAGGAGATGGGCGTGACGGTGTTCGATCGCATCGAGCAGGCCATCGAATGGGCCGAGGCGTTGAACATCCTCCGCCTGCAACTCGAGCGCATGCACGGCGGCTACATCCCGTCGTTGCGGGAATACAATCGCGTGTTCGGCGTGACGCGCGAGCGGCTGGAGCGCGCCCCGCGCGACATCCTCATTCTTCACCCGGGCCCGATGAACCGCGGCGTCGAGATTGACTCCGACGTCGCCGACGGGCCCCACAGCGTCATCCTCGAGCAGGTGACGAACGGAGTTGCCGTGCGCATGGCCGTGCTGTACCTGCTCGCTGGAAACTCACCGACACTCGCCGACGCGGCGAAGGGCGGGGCATGACGGTGCGCGATGTGTTGCTCAAGGGCGGTCACGTGGTCGATCCCTCCACCGGTGCGAACGCGGTCGGCGACGTGTTGTTGCGCGGCGGCACGGTCGAAAGCGTCGGCGGGACGATCGGGGTGCCCGACGGCGCCGAGGTGATCGACTGCGCGGGGCTCATCGTGTCGCCCGGATTCATCGACGTCCATTGCCACCTGCGTGAACCCGGCCGTGAGGACGTCGAAACGATCGCCACCGGCGCCCGGGCGGCCGCGGCCGGCGGCATCACCGCCGTCTGCGCGATGCCGAACACGGACCCGGTCACCGACAACCAGGCCGCCGTCGGATTCGTGCTCAAGCAGGGGCGCGCTGCGGACGCGGCCCGCGTGTACCCGATCGGGGCGATCTCCATCGGCCAGAAGGGGGAGCGGCTCGCCGAGTTCGGCGAAATGGTCGGCGCGGGCGCCGTTGCCGTGAGCGACGACGGCAAGCCGGTCGTCAGTTCACAGCTGATGCGCACGGCGCTCGAGTACGCGCGCGCCTTCAACATTCCGGTGGCCGATCACTGCGAGGATCCGACCCTCGCGGCCGGTGGCGCAATGAACGAGGGGATCGTGTCGGCGCGGCTGGGGCTCCGCGGCATCCCGAACGAGGCCGAGGAGATCATGGCCATCCGGGACATCCTGCTGGCCCGACGCACCGGCGGCCACGTGCACCTGTGCCACATGAGCACGCGGGGCTCGGTCGAACTCATCCGCTGGGGCAAGGACCGCGGCATCCGGGTGACGGCCGAGGCGTGCCCGCACCACCTGTCGCTTACCGAGGACGCGGTCGAAGGCTACAACACCAACGCGAAGATGAACCCGCCGCTCCGCACGATGACCGATGTCGAGGCCGTGCGGGAGGCCGTGCGCGATGGGACGATCGACGTGCTCGCGACCGACCACGCGCCACACCACTACGACGAAAAGCAGAGCGCGTTCGCCGATGCCCCGAACGGCATCATCGGCCTCGAGACCGCGCTCGCCGTGAACATCACCTGGCTGGTGAAAACCAAGCTCCTGTCGGTTGCAACGCTCGTCGAGCGAATGTCGTGTGCGCCGGCCAGGATCTTCGGGCTGCCGGGTGGTACGCTGGCGCGCGGCGCGATCGCCGACGTCACGGTCTTTGACCCCGCACGCGAATGGGTCGTCGAGCCAGGGGCGTTTCGCACGAAGGGACGCAACACCCCGTATGCGGGGATGACGCTGACCGGGCGGACGGTGTACACGGTCATCGGCGGCCGCGTCGCGCACCGTCCCGACTGACGTGACGCGCGAGTCGGCCGCCGCGGTGCGGGCCGCCGTGATCCGGGCGTGCCGCCGACTCGATGCGCGCGGCCTCGTGGCCGGTGCCGAGGGAAACGTGTCGGCGCGCGTTGGAGCGCGGCGCATCGTCGTGACGCCCGCGGGCGCGGCAAAGGGTGAACTGGGAGTTCGCGACCTGGTCGAAGTTGACGTCAACGGCATCCCGGTCCGCCGCGGCGCCTCGCCGTCAACCGAGCTTCCGATGCACCTCGCCATCTACGCGGCGCGGCCCGACGTCCGCGCGATCGTCCACGCGCATCCCGTGGCCGCGACCGGTTTTGCCGTCGCCCACCGACGATTGCCGGTGGCCGGGCTCGCGGAACTGGCCGGTGTCGTCGGACCCGTGCCGCTCGTGGCGTATCGAATGCCGGGCACCCCGCACCTCGGCCTCCTGGTCGCGAAGTCGCTCGCGGCCGCCAATGTGGCGTTGCTCGCCAACCACGGCGCCGTCGCCGTCGGCGCGAACTGCAACGCCGCCTTGCACTTGATGGAGTCACTCGAGCAGTCTGCGCGAATTCTGGTCACTGCGCATATCTTGGGTGGTGTGACCGGATTAGGTCAGTCGGACGTCAAGGCGTTGGGGCGCGCTCGGACCGGAGCAGGCTCCACCGCACCACGCAACGCGAAGCATCGGCGTCGTCGGAGGTCCTGAGGCATGGCGGAGTCGCAGTCCAGTCGGCAGCGCGAACTGGAAGCGCTGCTCGGCGAGCGCAAGAAGTATGAGACCTGGATCGCACAGCTCGAGGCACGGCGCGAAAGTGCCGCGGAGCACGTGTTTGCGCGCGTTCACGCGGACTATGCGGCGAGGCTCGACGCCGTGCGCTCGAAGCTTGCCGGCGAGGCCGACGCCATCGGCGCGCTCGTCGCCGAACTCGAGACGCGGCTTGCGAAAGAACACGATCAGGTGACGCAGCGCACCGACGAGCGCGCGGAAGCGGAGCTGCGGGCGATGGTGGGCGAGTACTCGGACAAGGAATGGAAGACGGCGCAGGCCAAGCTCGACGCCGCGATTGCCGACCGGCGCGCGCAGTTCGACGCCACGGAGCGTGAGCTCTCCGACCTGAAGGGCCTGCTGCGCAGCGTCTCCGGAACGGAGGCGCCGGCGCGGCCTTCGCTCGAACAGGCGGCCATACGCGCGGTGGACACCGATCTCGGCGACGCCACGGCCGCGTCCGGCGACACGGCCGACGCCGATGTCGCGGATGTCGCCCCCGACGAACCGGTCGCCGTGGACGAGCCCGAACCCGCCGGGGCGCCACGGGTCAGCGGCGCGGGGGTCGCATCGCTCGCCGACACCGATCCCGACGGGCAACCGTCGAACGCATCCGAGGAATCGCCGGCCGCCGAGCCGTCAACGCCGGGCACGACCGAGGAGCGATCGGCGGTTTCTGAGTCGGGTGCGTTCGATGAACTGGCCTTCCTCCGCTCTGTCGCGGGCACGCCCGCAGGGAACACGGCGTCGGCGCCGGTCGTGGCCGGCGCCCACGCGCCGGCGCGAAAGGCGCGATCGAATCCGACACCGGACGATGCCATCGGCCGCGTCAGCGGCGCAGTGCCGGCCGGTGAGCCCCCGACGGAGCCGTCGCCGCTGGGTGCGCCCACGCCGCGCACGTCGCAGGCGATCCGCTCCCTGAAGTGCCAGGAATGCGGCACGCTCAACTTCCCCACCGAGTGGT
>CAZLAU010000076.1:0-1747 GCA_964557615.1 uncultured Gemmatimonas sp. | reverse complement strand
ATCCGCTCCCTGAAGTGCCAGGAATGCGGCACGCTCAACTTCCCCACCGAGTGGTATTGCGAGCGGTGCGGGGGAGAACTCGCGGCGTTCTAGCCGACGCCGTCTGGATCCAGAAAAACAAACCGGGCCGCGACGTGGTCGCGGCCCGGCGTGCTATAGCAGCGAACGCTACTTCGCGATGTGGCTCTTCTGGCGGGCCGCCGCGTTGGCGTGGATCAGCCCCTTGCGTGCGGCGCGATCGAGCAGCCGCGTCGCATTCAGCTTGTCCGCGGCGGTGGCGCCGGCGGTGCGCGCCTTCTTGACCGCGGTGCGAAGCGTCGCGCGCTGCGCGCGGTTGCGCTCGGCGGCGGCGCGTGACTTCCTCATGTTCTTCTTGGCGGACGCGATACGTGGCACGACGGGTCTCTCTTGCGGTTGGGAGGCCGGGACGCGGCAGGTCGACGCGGCCGGAGATGGAAAAGCCCGCGGAAACGCCGCGAGCCGTGGGAAAAAAAGTATCGGCCGAACAGGGCCAAAGTCAAGGCACCGCAATGGTTTTGACTCGCTCGGACGCCGCCCCTACCTTTCGTTCGTTGCGGGGTTCCCCGCTTCTTCCGAGGTGCCCCAAAGCGCGTGGACAAGCTATCGCTTTTTCTCCTCGTCATGCCAATGCTTTTGTTCTCCATGGTGGCACACGAGTATGCCCACGGCTATGCCGCACTGCGGCAGGGTGACGACACGGCCCAGTCGCTTGGCCGGCTCACCTGGAATCCGCTCAAGCACATCGACCCATTTCTCACGGTCGTGATGCCGCTCGCGTCGTTCTTCCTGACGGGAATCGCCTTCGGCGGCGCGAAGCCCGTGCCGGTCGACCCACGCAAGTACCACGACTACCGGCGCGGCGACATCATCGTGTCGCTGGCCGGCGTCGCAACGAACATGGCGCTCGCCGTCATCCTCCTGCCGGTGGTCATCGGGCTCGGGTTGCTCGCGCGACAACTCCCCGTACTCGCCGACAGCGTGTCGATTCTGCAGATCATGTTCCTGTACGGCATCACGATCAACCTCGTGCTGGCCGTGTTCAACCTGATCCCGATCCCTCCGCTCGACGGTTCGCACGTCGTGAAGCACTTTTTGCCGCTGCGGCTCGCGATCGCCTACCAGCGGCTGGCCCGGTTCGGGCTCCTGATCGTGTTTGCGCTCGTGGCTTTCGGACGCCCGGTCCTGAATGCCGTGATGGCCCCGGTGTTCTTCCTGAACGAGCTGACGATGCGGCTGGCCTCTCCCTACGTGGAGCTCGGCCGGTGGGCGTCGCTGCTGCTCGGCGCATGACGGCGCCCGTCGCGCGGGCGGAATCATCCCCGGCGTTCGTCGTCGAGCTGGGCGAGTTCAACGGCCCACTTGATCTGCTGCTGTCGCTGATCCGCGACGAGAAGCTCGACATCTACGACATTCCGATTGCGCGGATCTGTGAGCAGTTCCTGGCGAAAATGCACGAGCTCGCGCTCAACGACGCGGCGGAATACCTCGAAATGGCCGCGCGGTTGCTCCGCATCAAGGCGCTGATGCTCCTTCCGCGCCACGAAGGCGAGGACGGCTGGGAGGACCCGCGCGCCGAGCTGGTTCGGCGGCTGCTCGAATACCAGCAGATGCGTGAAGTGGTGGATGTGCTCGACCGGCTCGGCGAGGACCGGCGCAACCGCTTTGCGCGCGCGTGGTCGCCGACGCTGATGGCGCCTCCGCAGGCACCGCTGGCGCTGTCGCTCGC
>CAZLAU010000075.1:0-12413 GCA_964557615.1 uncultured Gemmatimonas sp. | reverse complement strand
GCGGCGATCGCGGATCCGTCGTGCACCGCGGCATCGTGCTTGAGGTGCACCGCGCGGTGCGCCCCCATCGAGAGCGCCTTGCGCAACGTTTCGCCGACGGCGTCCGGCCCGAGCGAGATCACCGTCACCTCGCCGGCACCCGCCTTTTCGGTGAGCTGGATCGCGATCTCGGCCGCGTAGCCGTCGAAATCGCTCATGTCGAACTTCAGGCCTGCTTCGTCAACCGACTTGCCGTCGGCGCCGACCTTGAACCGCACGTCCTGGTCGGGAACTCGCTTGATGCAGACGGCAATCTTCACCGTGGGTTGCTCGCGTTGATGGTCACCCCGGAAAATAGCGGCGGCACCCGACCGACGACAGCGAACCGGATATCCCCGCACGGGCGGAGCCGCGGCCTGCCACGCGTTCTTGCCGTCGCGGGCACATCCGGTGAACTTTGCCGCGTGGCCGACGAGCAAGACATCCTTCCGAAACTGACCGCCGCGCTGGCCGGCCGGTACGAGGTCGTGCGCGAACTCGGCCGCGGCGGCATGGCCACCGTGTACCTCGCGAACGACATCAAGCACGGGCGCGAGGTGGCCATCAAGGTCCTGCTCCCCGAACTCTCCGCCACGCTCGGCGCGGACCGGTTCGAGCGGGAGATCCGGCTCGCCGCCAAACTGCAGCACCCGCACATCCTCGGGATGTTCGACTCCGGCGTGGCCGACGGCCTGATGTACTACGTCATGCCGTTCGTGAAGGGCGAGTCGCTCCGGGACCGGATTGACCGCGAAGGCATGCTGCCGATCGAGGACGCGCTCCAGATCGCGCTCGAGGTGAACGACGCGCTGGGACACGCGCACACGGCCGGCGTCGTGCACCGCGACATCAAGCCCGAGAACATCCTCTTGTCGGGCGGCCACGCACTGGTCGCCGATTTCGGCATCGCGCGAGCCGTGAGCGAGGGCGGGAACGCGAAGCTCACGGCGACCGGCATGTCCATGGGGACGCCGTATTACATGGCGCCGGAACAGGCGAGCGGCGAAACGGTCGGCCCGACGGCGGACCTCTACTCGCTCGGCTGCGTGCTGTACGAGATGCTCTCCGGCGAGCCGCCGTTCACCGGCAAGAACTCGATGCAGATCATGGCGCGGCACGCGATGGAGCAGGTGCCGAGCATCCGCATCGTGCGCGCGGTGGTGCCGGAGGAGATCGAGACGGCCATCTACGTCGCGATGAACAAGACGCCGGCCGACCGGCCGCAGAGCGCCGAGCAGTTCGCCCAGCTCCTGGGCGTCACTAGCGGCAATACGGCCTCGATGCGCATCCTGACGCCGACGATGCAGCGCCGCATTCCGTCGGGCGCGCAGGCCGCGGTATCCGCGATGCAGGCGCGGCCGTGGTGGCGGAGGCCGGCGGTGATCGGCGCCGGCCTGCTGGTGGCGGCGGGCGGCGTCGCCGCGTGGCAGCTGATGGGCCGGCCGGCCAGCAACGTGGGCACGGGGCCCGAGGCACGGCGCGTGGCCGTGCTGTACTTCGCCGACCTGAGCCGCGACAGCTCGCTCGGACCGCTCGCAGACGGTCTCACCGAAGGATTGATCCGATCGCTCGGCACCGCACAGACCATCACCGTGATCTCACGGAGCGGCGTCGAGGCGTACCGGCGATCCGCGTTGCCGCCGGACAGCGTGGCGCGCGCCCTCCGCGCAGGCTACTTCGTGCGCGGCGAGCTCGAGCCCGAGGGCGACCAGGTGCGGGTGACGCTGCGACTCGGCGACGCGACCGGCGTCAACATCGACCGCACGTCGTTTGTGCGGCCCGCGTCGAACCAGATCGCGATGCGCGACACGCTCACGCTGATCGCGTCGGACCTGATCCGCCGCCAGCTGCGTGAGGAGATCCAGGTGCGCACCCAGCGCGAGAACACGCGCAGCGCCGACGCGTGGCTCCTGCTGCAGCGCGCGGAGCAATCACGCAAGAACGCCGAGCAGCGGCGGTCGGCCGGCGACCCGGCCGGTTTCGACGCGGCGCTGCGCGACGCCGACTCGCTTCTCGCGCTTGCCGAGGCCGCCGATACCCGCTGGTCCGAGCCGGCGGCGCTGCGCGCGGCGATCGCGTACCGCCGCTCGCGCATCCCGGGCATCGACTTGCCTGAAGTGCGCCAGTGGGCCGGCGTTGCCGAGGAGCACGCCACGCGCGCCCTCGCGCTGGATGCCGCAAACGCCGACGCGCTCGAAGTGCGCGGCAACGCCAAGTACTGGCGCTGGCTCAAGGGCATCGAGACGAACGCGGCGCGCGCGCGCGAGTTGCTCCTGTCGGCGAAGCAGGACCTCGAGGGGGCAACGTCCGCGAATCCGGCACAGGCCGGTGCGTGGGCATCGTTGTCCCACCTCTACTACCAGACCGGCGGCGCCACCGACATCAGCATCGCCGCACAGCGCGCGCTCGAAGCCGACGAGTTTCTGTCGAATGCGAACGTGATCCTCAATCGCCTCTTCCTCGCATCGTACGACATCGGGCAGTTCGACAAGGCCGACCAGCGGTGCTCTGAACTCCAGCGTCGCTTCCCGCAGGACCTGAATGCTGTCCGCTGCCAGTTGTACCTCCTCACCGGGCGCGACAAGGCGCCGGACGTCGCCGCGGCCTGGAAACTCGCGGACTCGGCGGTCGCGCTCCTCCCGCCACAGTCCCAGGGCGTCCAGCGGCTGAATGTCGACATGCTCGTGGCCGGCGTCATTGCGCGCGCGAGCAAGGACCAGCCGGCACTCGTCGACAGCGCACGACGCGTGGCGAAGCGCTCCGAGGGCACGGCGCAGGTGGACCCGACGCGCGACCTGGCGTGGTCCGGCGCGTTCGTGTACACCCTGCTTGGCGACCGCGCCGACGCCGTGCGGCTGCTCAAGCAGTACGTCGCCGCGAACCCGCAGCGCGCGCCGAGCCTGCGCGACGAGCCGGGATGGTGGTTCCGGGACCTCGAAAGCGACCCGCAGTTCCGACAGCTGGTGGGCGCGCGCGACTAGCCGGACACCGCCGCTCGTCGGCGCAAGCTGGTCACGACATCAGCGGCGCGTCTTCAGCGGCTCGACGCGCGTGCTGCGGCGCGGCGCTTTGTGACGTGGATCACCTGTCGGGGGACTTCTGTACGCGACTCCTTGTGTTCGCGGGCCGGAAGGCCGACATTGGCTTGATTCGGACCACCGCCGCGTTTCGAGACGTTCAGCTGCGACCGTCCCCAGCCCGCATTCCGGAGCCTGTTTAATGAAGATGGCACGTGTGATCCGTTCGGCGACCCTGCTTGCTGTTGCCGTGATTGCGGTGGCCTGTCAGGACAAGGCCGTTGCCCCGACCGCTCCGTCCGAGACCGCTGCGACGTGGACGCCAAGGGCCAGAGCCAACATCGTGCCGGGAACGTGCGTCTCGCTGGCGACGCTGTACGCCGAGGCCGACGTCGTGTTCGGCGGCGGTGGACCGAACGCCAACTCGGTCAAGTCGAAGATCGACCAGATCGACAAGGCCAACAAGAAGGGTGACACGAAGAAGGCCACCGAGGCGGCGTTCAATACGGTCCGGTTCATCTTCCAGAAGTTCAAGGGGCCGCAGCCGCTCGCCGGCACGCCGGAGCAGGTGGCCGCGCTCATCACGCACGTGTTTTGCTTCGCCGGCCTCGACATCGTCGTCGAGGACCCGTTCAACGCGAACCTCATCGACCCGTCCACGCAGACGCAGGTCGTGAAGAGCGCCGACAATACGGCCGGTACGCAACTGCCGCCGAACTCGATCACCGAACCGACGGTGCTCGAGTTCAAGAAGCTTCCGAACGCACAGACGATCACGCGCCTCGACCAGTACCCGGGCTTCTTCGCGGTCACGGCGTCATCGGCGTCGAACACGGGCCCCGCGGCCCCGGTGGTCGTCGCGATCTGCCCGGATGCGGGCATCCCGGCGAACATCCGGGCGCGGCTGCGTCTGGGCCACCAGAAGACGAGCGGTTTTGAGATCACGCCGCCTGCCGATGCGAGCTTCCTCACCTGCCCCACCGGAACAGCGTCGCTCACCGGGTTCCGCGGCTTTGTCGCCAAGGCGCTCTCGCTCGTCATGCCCCGGACGCTGCACGCGGCGTCCGAAGTGCTGTTCACGGGTGGCGTCGGCGGCACCGCGTCGGAGTTCAGCCCGTTCGCGCCGGTGGACATCGAACTGAGCTTCTCGGGCGGTGTCGGTGGCACGGCGGGTGAGTTCAAGAAGTCGGGCCCGACGCGGTCGGGGATCGATCCGGTCGGACCCACGCGGTTTGGCGGGAACCGGGCGAGCCTCGCATTGTCGCCTGGCAGCGTGGCGAATCTGGCCGCGCCGTGCGCCGCCGCAGAGGCAGTGTGGAGCACCGAGCTCGCGCAAGAGTGCCGTCCGGGAATCGTGATCCGCACGGCGCTGGGCACGGTGATGCGCGACGTGCCGGTCTCGTGGGCCGTGACCGGCGGCGGCGGGACCGTCGCCGTCGAAACGCCGGGCACGCTGGCGTGCGGCACGTTCGGCGCCACCGCCAGCGGCACGACCAGCGACACCGGTCGCGCCGGCATCTGCTGGACGATGGGACCGACGCCGGGCACGAACACGGTGAGTGCGACGCCCAGTGCGGGCGGCGACGCACCTCCGGGCGTGACGTTCAACCCGTCGTCGGCGAACTTCACGGCACTGGCCATCAAGGCCACGCCGGTTGTCGAGCTGAGCTGCCCGACGTCGGTGCCGTTCAACGGGTCTGCGCAGACGCCCTGCACCGCGTCGGCGAAGGACACAACGCACGGGCTGCCGGCCGGCATCGCACTCGGTGCCGTTCCGGTCGTCTATGGCCCGACGTCGCCGCCGCTTGCCGCCGGCACGTACACGGCCGACGCGACGTTCACCGCGACTTCGCTCTACAACTCGGCGACCGCCCACGCGACGTTCGCGATCGATCCGGTCGTGATCTGGAGCGCGAGCGGGCCGTCCGGATTCACGCTGCTGAACAACGGGACAAACGGGCTGCCGTCCATGTCCTATTCGTATTCGCTGCCGGGCGGCGGCGTCCCGACGCAGACGTGGACGTTTTCCACCACGGCCCCATCAGCCGGCACCATCAAGCAGTCGTACAGCTACTACGGCCTGCACGCGTGGTTCCAGGTCACGGCCTTCGTCCGCCCGTTCGTGATTCACGCGGCGGTCAAGACCTACCTGCCCGGCGTTGAACTCGGCCCGCAGAACTGCTGCACGACTCCGTCGAACGGGTTCACGATCACGGGCAGCGCGACGTTCACCGTCTCCGCGGGTGACACGTACGGATTCGAGATCGGCGGAAGCAACTTCGACTCGAACTCGTTCCTGAACGGCACCTTCGTCACCACCGCCGTCCCGCTGTACGTCAACCACGTCTATGATGCGACGGGTCCGAACTTCGGCGCGCGCAACTGCTGGCACGACGTCACCCTGACCGTGGTGAACGCGACCACGCTGCGATGGACGAACGGCTGCGCGTCGCCGGTGAGCTGGCTGATGCACGCGACGGCCAATCCGGCGTTCTATACCTCGGGCCCCGATTATCCGTACTTCGGCTCGCCGGCCGACGTGGGCTTCACGCTGACCTTTGGCGCGGGCGGCGTCATCCAGTCGACCACGGGGCCATCCGGCGAGGTGTACACCCGAGTGCCCTGACCCGTCGCGCGGGCGCAAACGGACTGCATACGGGCCCCGGCATTCGCCGGGGCCCGTATGCGTTTCGCGCCCGACGGCTTATCGTACGACGAACCCCACCACTGCCATGTCCCACGCCACCCGATCCGACTCCGTTCGCCTCGTGGGCCTCGTCACCGGCGCGACGGCCGGCATCGGTCGCGTGTTTGCCCAGCGGCTCGCGGCGAGCGGCCACGATCTGATCCTGGTCGCGCGCGATGCCGTGCGGCTCGGTGCGCTGGCCGACGAGCTCGCCCTGCAATACGGCGTGCACACCGAGGCACTGCCCGCCGACCTCTCGCGCGACGACGACATGCGCCGCGTTGCGGACCGGATCGCCACGGAGCCGCGCCTCGCGGTGCTCGTGAACAACGCCGGGTTCGGCACGAAGGGCAAGCTGATGAACCGGCCGGTCGCCGAGCAGGCGACGATGCTCGAACTCCACGTGATGGCGCCGATGATCCATACACGCGCCGCGTTGCCGGGAATGGTCGAGCGCAGGCGCGGCTGGATCATCAATGTGTCGTCCGTCGCGGGGTTCACCTACTCGACGGGCAACGTCAACTACTGCGCCACGAAGGCCTTCCTCAACACGTTCAGCAACGCGCTCGCCCTCGAGCTTGCGGGGACGGGCGTGCGGGTGCAGGCGCTCTGCCCGGGATTCACGCACACCGAGTTCCACGACCGTGCCGGCATCGACAAGACGACGATCGCGAGGATGCTGTGGCTCGACGCGGGCCGCGTAGTGGACGAGTCACTCGGGCAGATTGCCGCCGACGGCCCCGTGATCTGCGTGCCGAGCAAGCGGTTCAAGCTGATCGTGTTCCTGCTGCGCTACCTGCCGCGCTGGCTGCAGCGTCCGTTCCGCACGAAGTACGGCAAGCTGCGCGCCTGACCGGCGCGCGAAACCGTGCGAGGCCGGCCGCGGAGCCGGCCGCGGGGCCGGCGGTGCGCGCGGCGACGCGTCACTTGAAGGCGTTCATCCCGGTCACGGCCATGCCGAGCACGAGCGAGTGCACGTCGTGCGTTCCTTCATACGTGTACACGCTCTCCAGGTTGGCCATGTGGCGCATGGATGCGTACTCGGCCAGGATGCCGTTCGCGCCGAGCAGCCGCCGCGCTTCGCGGGCCACGTCGGTCGCGATGTTCACATTGTTCCGCTTCGCGAGCGACACCTGCTGCGGCGTGAACGTGCCCGCGTCCTTCATGCGACCGAGGTGCAGGGAGACGAGCTGGCCCTTCACGATCTCCGTGAGCATCTCGGCGAGCCGCACCTGCTGGATCTGGAACCCGCCGATGGGCCGATCGAACATCACGCGCGTCTTGGAGTACGCGAGCGCCTCCTCGTAACACGCCATCGCGGCGCCGATGGCGCCCCACGAAATGCCGTAGCGCGCCTGCGTGAGGCACATCAGTGGGCTCTTGAGCCCGCCGGACTTCGGCAGGATGGCGTCGGCGGCGAGCTTCACGTCGCTGAAGACCAGCTCGCTGGTATCGCTCGCACGGAGCGAGAGCTTGCCCTTCTGGTCCTTTGCGGTGAACCCCTTCGCATCGGTCGGCACAAGGAACCCGCGAATGCTCTTGCCGTCGTCGTCGCCGTCCTCGGTCTTGGCCCACACGACCGCGACTTTCGCCGTCGAGCCGTTCGTGATCCACATCTTGCCGCCGTTGAGGAGCCACGAGCCGTCCTTCTGCTTGCGCGCCCGCGTGATCATCCCGGCGGGATTGGAGCCGTAATCGGGCTCGGTGAGCCCGAAGCAGCCGATGACCTCGCCCTTGGCCATCTTCGGCAGCCAGTGCTTTTTCTGTTCCTCGGAACCGAACGCGTAGATCGGGTACATCACCAGCGCGCCCTGCACGCTCGCGAACGAGCGCACGCCCGAATCGCCGCGCTCGAGTTCCTGGTTGATCAGCCCGTACGACACGTTGTTGAGCCCCGCACAGCCGTATTCCTCGGGCAGGTTGGCGCCAAAGACGCCGAGTTCGCCCATTTCCGGAATGAGTTCCTTCGGAAACCGGCCCTCGACATAGCACGTGCCGATGACCGGCAGCACGCGCTCGTCCACGAAGCGCCGGACGGAGTCGCGGACGGCGCGCTCCTCCTCGGTGAGGGCGGCATCAATATTGAACAGGTCGCCTTCGCGCGGCGTGAGGTCGGGCGAGGCGAGGTGCGGGTTCGAGCGCTGGGACGTAGTCATGGCGTGAAAACTAGGGCGGATCGCGTCAGATCGCTGGCCGCGCAAAGGTGGCCGTCTTCGTGCGCTGGAATCCGATGGCGGGGTCCCATTCGTGCAGCTCGACGCGCACCTGCCGCGCGTCGGCCTCGATGAGGTTCCACGACCCCGGCCGGCCCCCGCGCGTTCGGTCGGTCATCGTTCCCGCCGTGGACACCACCATCCGCCTGCGCCCGAGATCCACGCTGTCGATGCGTTCCTCGTGGTCGTGTCCGCAGCAGACGACATCGGCGCCGGTGTGCGCGGCATCGACGACGCCGAATTCCCGCGACGCCAGCCCCCAACGGTTCGACAGTTTGCCCTTGAGGACATTGTGGTGCAGCACCAGGACCTTGAGGTCGCTGGGCGGCGCCATCGCGAACGTCTGCCGGACGTATTCCCACTGCCGACCCCGCACCGCCCCGACGACGGACAGATCGCGCGGCCGCGTGGTGAGGGTGTACGGCTGGATGCCGTGCGCCGAGTTGAGCCCGACGATCGTCGCTCCGCGGATGCTCACCTTGGGCTCGAGATCGGACCGGATGTACTGCCGGTACCGGCTGAACATGCCATAGTAGTCGCCGGTGCCCAGGAGCGCGGTCCACCACGCGCAGTCGTGATTGCCCGGCACCACGACCGTGGGCGCGCGCGACTCGCACTTCCGGACGAACGCCGCTGCGCGCTCGAACTCCCGGCGGCGCGTGCGTTGCGACAGGTCGCCGGAAATCACGATCGCGTCGAGGGGATCGGTCGCAATGACGCCCTCGAGCGCGACGACCTGCTCCGGAATGCTGGGCTTTCCGAAATGCAGGTCCGACACGTGCAGGATGCGCATGGACGGAGCTACAGGCGGGCGATCACGGCGTCGGTATACTGGGCCGTCGTCGCGGTCCCGCCGACATCGCCGGTCACGACCTTCTGCTCGCGCAGCGTCGCCTCGATCGCGCCCTGCACCCGCCGCGCAATGTCGGCCTTGCCGATGTGGTCCAGCATCTGGCACGCCGCGAGCATCACCGCGGTGGGGTTGGCAATTCCCTTCCCGGCGATGTCGGGCGCGGTGCCGTGCACCGCCTCGAAGATCGCCGCACTCTTGCCGATGTTGGCGCCGGGTGTCAGCCCGAGGCCGCCCACGAGGCCGGACGTCAGGTCGGAGAGGATGTCGCCAAACAGGTTCGTGGTGACGATCACGTCGTAGCGCTCGGGCTTCGCCACGAGTTCCATCGCGCAGGCATCCACGATGCGTTCCTCGACCGCCACGCGGCCCGCATACTCCTTCGCGATCTCGCGCCCCACGTCCAGAAAGAGCCCTTGCGAATACTTGAGGATGTTGGCCTTGTGGACGAGCGTGACTTTCTTGCGGCCCAGGCGTGCCGCCAGATCGAACGCATAGCGATGGATCCGCTCGGCGCCGTAGCGCGTGACCACGGCAATGGACTGCGCGGCGGCGCGCGGGTCGTCGCCGATCCGGACGTAGTTCTCGATGCCGATGTACAGCCCTTCGGTGTTCTCGCGGACAATGATGATGTCCACGTCCTTGAACCGGAGGCCGGGCACCACGGACTTCGCGGGCCGCACGTTGGCGTAGAGATCGAACTCCTTGCGGAGCGCGACATTGATGGAGCGGAACCCCTTGCCGACGGGCGTCTCGAGCGGCCCCTTGAGCGCCAGCTTCGTCCGGCCGATGGACTCGAGGGTCGCGTCGGGCATCGGGTCGCCGGCCGCGGCGACGGCGGCCATTCCCGCGAGCTGGCGTTCCCAGGTGATGCCGGCGCCGGCCGCGTCGAGCAGGCGGACCGTGGCGTCGGTGATGTCGGGCCCGATCCCGTCACCGGGAATCAGTGTTGCGAGTGTGGTCATTGAACGGGTGTGGGTTGGTCAGCGGGAGACGAGGTCGGCCACCCGCCGCGACAGTGCGCCGATCTCGCCGCTGCCGAAGGCATTGCCGGCGGGCGACGTGACGTCGGCGAACCATACGATCTTGCCACTGCGCCCATCGAGCATCACCAGCCGGAGCACGGCGCTGGAGTCGGCGCCGCGCCGGGCGAATGACAGTTCCACGGGAATGATCGCGTAGCGCGAGTCGCCGAGCGCAATGAGCGACCGGAGATTGTTCACGAGGATCATCGGCGCCTGGTCCTCGGGTCGCAGTGGTCTCGCGCGGAGGCTGCCCGCGCCCAGCGTGAACGGATCGCTCACGTACGCCGTGTTGCGCTTGGCCATTCGCTCGATGTCGGTCGCATATGCCCAGTTCCTGCCGAGTCCGCGTTCGGCCAGGGTGACGCCGATCGAGTCGTCGAGCTCGCGCCGCACGGCCGCCCAGGTCGCGACACGCACCGGGCCCGCCGAGTCGGCGCGGAGAAACTGCACCGGCATCACCGAGACGCGTTGCGCGGCGAACGGTGCGAGCGGCGTTTCCCCCTGCGCGCGCAACGCGGCAGGGCCCGCGAGCGCGAGGGCTGCGAGAGCGAGTGCCGCCAGTGGCGGGAGCATCGGGTTGGGTGGGGGAAAGGTGACGCGCACGGCCGAAAGCTAATGGACCTGCCCGGTGCCGGCCGCGGCGCCGGTGGTTGCGACCGCTGGGGGCGCTGCTCATTTTCTCCCGATGCGAATCCTCAAGCAGTTCATCTGGGTCGCCATCGCCGTCGTCGGCGCCTCGGCCCTCGGCTACATCGCGGTACAGCGCGGCGAGACGATCGGTGCCGGATGGCTCCTGACGGCGGCGGTCTGCATCTACCTCATCGCCTACCGCTTCTACAGCAAGATCATCGCCGCGAAGATCTTCGCCCTCGATCCCAAACGCGCCACGCCGGCTGAACGACTCGCCGACGGGCGCGATTTCGTTCCGACGAACAAGTGGATCGTGTTCGGGCATCACTTCGCGGCGATCGCCGGCCCCGGACCGCTCATCGGCCCCACGCTCGCGGCCCAATTCGGGTTCCTGCCAGGATTCCTGTGGATCGTCGTCGGCGTCGCGCTCGGTGGCGCCGTGCAGGACTGTCTCATTCTCTGCGCCTCGGTCCGCCGCGACGGCAAGTCGCTCGGCCAGATGGCCAAGGAAGAGATCGGTCCCGTTGCCGGCTATGTCGCCCTGGTCGCCGTCTTCGGGATCATGATCATCCTGATCTCGGTGCTGGCGCTGGTCGTGACCAATGCGCTCAAGTCGAGCCCCTGGGGCACGGTGACGCTGCTGCTGACAGTGCCGATCGCCATGATCATGGGCCTCTATATGAAGTATGTCCGGCCCGGGCGGGTGCTCGAGACGACCGCGATGGGGCTCGGCATGCTCGCCGTGGCATTGTTTGCCGGCAAATGGGTGGCCGAGAATCCCGAGCTTGCGCCGATGTTCACGCTGTCCGGCCCGCAGCTCGCCGTCTGGATCATGATCTACGGATTCATGGCGTCGGTGCTGCCGGTGTGGTTCCTGCTGGCCCCGCGCGACTACCTCTCGGCGTTCGTCAAGATCGGCGTCGTGTTCGCGCTGGCGATCGGCATCTTCATCATGCTCCCGCCGCTGCAGATGCCGTCCACGACGACCTTCTTCCACACGGGTGAAGGTCCGGTATTCGCCGGCAAGGTGTTCCCCTTCGTCTTCATCACGATCGCGTGCGGCGCCATCTCCGGGTTCCACGCACTCATCAGCTCCGGCACGACGCCGAAGCTGCTGGAGAACGAGGCCGACGCCCGCCTGATCGGCTATGGATCGATGCTCACCGAGTCGCTCGTGGCCGTGCTCGCCCTCGTGGCCGCCTGCATCCTCGAGCCGGGCGCGTATTTCGCCATCAACTCGCCTTCGGGCCTGATCGGCACGACGGTCGAGAGCGCGTCGGCGGCCGTGAGCAGCTGGGGCTTCGTGATCACACCTGAACGGCTCGCCGAAATGGCGACGAGCGTCCAGGAAAGCACGCTCCTGTCGCGCACCGGCGGCGCGCCGTCGCTCGCCGTCGGCATGGCGCACATCTTCTCGAGCGTGCTGGGCGGCCCCACCGCCATGGCTTTGTGGTACCACTTCGCGATCATGTTCGAGGCGCTGTTCATCCTGACGACCCTCGACGCCGGCACGCGCGTCGGCCGCTTCATGCTCCAGGACCTGGGCAAGCACGTGTGGGAACCGTTCGGCCGGGTGTCGTGGTATCCCGCGTCGGTGCTCGCGTCCGTGATCGTGGTGCTGTGCTGGGGCTACTTCCTGTACCAAGGCGTCACCGACCCACTGGGCGGCGTGAATACGCTCTGGCCGCTCTTCGGCATCTCGAACCAGTTGCTCGCCGCAATCGCACTGTGCGTCGGCACGACGGTGGTGATCAAGATGGGCAAGGCGAAGTACGCCTTCATCACGCTGCTGCCGCTCACGTGGCTGACGATCGTCACGGGGACGGCGGGATTCCAGAAGATCTTCGCCGCGGACCCGCGCCTCGGGTTCCTCTCGCACGCGCGCTGGATCCAGGGCTTCCTGGACCGGGGCGAGCTCCCTCCCGGGGTGGCAAGCGCCGCAAACGCGGCGCGAATGATGTTCAATGACCGGAT